>CAKZYD010000377.1 GCA_937884085.1 uncultured Sphingomonadales bacterium
TCTTGCTTACGGTGCTGCTCATCGCAGGCTCAGCTCTGTGTGGTGATTACGGCGATGTGGGCTATAGGATGCTGCGCCGGGTGATGGAAGACTTGCTGGACCGGCCTGATTTAAGCGTGGCCGTTAATGTCTCGCCGAGCCAGTTCGTCGACCCACAATTCTCACAGCGGCTCGAAAGCGCCCTTGTTGAGTTCGACTTTGACCCGCGCAGGCTCGAGCTGGAAGTCACAGAATCCCTGGTCTTGGAGGACCAGGCCCACATTCAAAAGCAAATCAAAACCCTACAAGCCATTGGTGTGCGGCTCGCCCTTGATGATTTCGGCACGGGCTATTCATCGCTAGCCTATTTGCAGAATTTGAAGTTTGACAAGCTAAAGATCGACCGCTCGTTCGTGATGCGTCTGGGGGAGGACCGTGAGGCACTCGCCTTGGTGCAATGCATGATCCAAATGGGCAAATCACTCAATATGCAAGTGGTTGCCGAAGGCATCGAAACCGAAGCGCACGCCTTGATGCTACGCCATGCTGGTTGCGACAGTTTTCAGGGCTATTACTTCGCCAAACCACTGCCGCTTGATGAGGCTCTCACCTTTGGCACCGATGGTGACAACGTGCATGCATTCGATGATGGCAAGAAGCAGGCTGCAGCAACACCTTAGACTTAAGGCGTTTTCGCCGCAATTGCCCCGGACTTGAGACGCGCCAAATAGTCTTTCAAATCCGCCTTCAACTCCCCTGCCATCAAATAAACTCCCAAAATATTGGGGACGGCCATCAGGAAGAAGATGCTGTCCACGATGTCGAATACCTGCTGCATACTCAGGACAGCGCCTGGGATGAGGGCGGTGCAATAGACAAGCTGGAAGGTACGAATAGAGATTTTGCTCTCGCCAAAAACAAAACCCCAGACCTTTGAAGTATAATAGGCCCAACTCACAATGGTCGAGAAAGCAAACAACAGCACAGCCACGGCCAGGACGACGTCAAAACCTTCAATGACGCTGTTGAACGCTGCCGATGTCATCTGGATATCGTTGAGACTGGTGTCGGTATAGACGCCAGTGACGACAATGACCAAAGCTGTGATCGAGCAAATCACCACCGTATCCACAAACGGCTCCATCAGCGCAACCATGCCCTCAGACACAGGCTCATGGGTCTTGGCCGCGGCATGGGCAATGGTGGCAGAGCCAATGCCGGCTTCCGTCGAATAGACAGCCCGCCGCATGCCAATGACGAAGACGGCCAGGATACTGCCCGCGCCCATAGCCTTGGGATCAAAAGCTTCAGACAGGATCAACGCAATGGCGCCCGGCACTGCACTGGCATTGCTCACCAAGATAAAGAGAGCACCACCTAAATAAATCGCCGCCATCAGCGGGACAAGCCGGGACGTCACTTTGGCGATGCCGCCAATACCGCCGATGATCACAAAGGCGGTGCCAAGGGACATTGCAATGCCAAACACCCAGGGAAAGGAGAAGCCAGTTACCAAGCTGAGCTGACTATAGGCTTGATTTACTTGCGCAATCTGTAAGAGGGAAGGCAGGGCGCAGAGGGCATAAGCCCAGCCCAAAATAAGCCCAGCCCGGCGCCAGCCGCGTGTCGCAAGGCCGCGGCTGAGATAATACATCGGGCCACCGGAGACAGACCCATCGTCATTAAGACGTCGGTATTTGACCGACAGTGTCACTTCGGAGAATTTCAAGCTCATCGCCAATAGGCCAATCAGCGTCATCCAAAAGGCAACACCGGGCCCGCCTGCGCCAATGGCAATAGCAACGCCGGCAATGTTGCCAAGGCCGACTGTGCCAGAAAGTGCGGTACTCAGCGCTTGAAACTGGCTCACCTCACCCGGCGCCGATGGATCGGAAAACCGCCCTGTCACCACGTGCCACGCGATGCGAAAGCCGCGCAGATTTATAAAGCCAAGGTAGACGGTGAGCAAAACCATCGGCGTTGCCAGCCACAGCACGATAAGCTCGACCGACGTCCCTGCGATATCAACGGTCGAAAAAACAGCGGCATTAAAGGCATTAATAGCGCCGCCAACCAGGCCGCCGACCCCTTCTTGCGCCGCTGCTTCGCTCGCCGTCATGCTCAGGAAAAAGCCCGTGGCCAAGCCCAAATGCCTGTGTTTCAATCCCTGCTCCTTAACCCCTCTTTGTAGAGTACAGGCTAGAAAGAGCGCTGGCGCAATGCAAATCCTATTCCCTGTGTTCCCCCACATCTTTTTGAATGCACCAATTTGGGTCAGGCTGTCCCGATTTATAACACCATCTGTCTCTCATCGGGACAATGGCTTGGAGCCCAGATTTCTAATGCCGTGATTTATATAGAGATTTCATACTGGCATGGTGTTTGCTGATGGTGGGATTGGAGAGCGTACTCTCTTCTGGGTGCCTCTCCGGTAGCGCCAGCGGACGCGCTGGGGTCGCTTATGGAACGCAGTGTTTCGCGTTTCAGGCCCGATACGTAGGTCGGTTAGCACCTTGTTGCGTCACATGCTAACCCATGTTGCGTAACCGGGGGTGGTTCTCCAGCCACTCCCGGCCCTTCCGTTGCGCCGCCGCTTGCGCACATTCGATAGTCTTCTGAGAAATCTCGCCCTTCAGTACTGGACCAGCGGTTCATCTGAACACATATTCGCTGTGGGAACGGAGCACTACATAATGACACACACCATCACGTTCACTTTGAACGGCGAACAGACAACGGCCACGGTCACGCCAAATCATTTGGCGGTTGACCTCCTGAGAGATGACCTTGGCAAAACAGGAACCCATGTGGGCTGTGATACCAGCCAATGCGGAGCCTGCACATTGCACCTGAACGGAGAGCCAATTAAAAGCTGCACGCTGCTTGCCGTGCAATTGGATGGTACGGAGATTACCACCATTGAAGGTCTTGCAAAAAATGGCGACCTGCACCCTATGCAAGCTGCCTTCAAGGAGCATCATGGCTTGCAGTGCGGCTTTTGCACACCGGGCATGATTATGTCCGGCATTGGCATTGCCCAGCGCAATACTACGCCCGATGACGCCACCATTCGCCACGAACTTGAAGGCAACATTTGCCGCTGTACGGGCTATCAAAACATCGTCACCGCCATCCGCGAGGGCGCCAAAGCTATGGCGGAGGTGTAAGCGCATGTATGGATTTGAGTATAGCAAGGCCGCAAGCGCTGAGGCGGCGGCCCAAAGCCTGAAGGACGATGAAGACGCCAAAGTCCTTGCGGGCGGCATGACCTTTATTCCAACGCTCAAGGCCCGGCTCGCGATGCCCACACAGGTCATCGACCTGAATAGCTTGCCAGAGCTATCGGGCATCACCGTGACAGCGGACACGGTGCGCATCGGCGCCATGACGCGGCATGCCCACGTGGCAGCGGATGCTGACGTCAAGGCGGCAATCCCAGCTCTTGCCTATCTCGCAGGCAATATTGGCGATCCCATGGTGCGCAATCGCGGCACGATTGGTGGCTCTGTTGCCAATGCCGACCCAGCGGCGTGCTACCCCAGCGCCATCCTGGGCTTGGGCGCCACGGTGCACACAACCGAGCGTGATATTGATGGGGACAGCTTTTTCACCGAGATGTTTGAAACAGCACTTCAAGAGGGGGAGTTGATTAAGGCAGTGACCTTCAAACGTCCCGATGCCGCCGCTTATATGAAGTTTCCAAATCCGGCTAGCCGCTATGCCATGGTCGGTGTGTTTCTATCCAAAGGGTCGGATGGTATTCGGGTTGGTGTCACAGGCGCTGCCCCCTATGCCTTCCGTTTTGCCGCTGCCGAAACCGCTTTAAATGCGGACTTCTCCACGCAGGCTTTGGAAAATGTCACAATCGACCCGGATATGCTTAACACGGATATGCATGCCACGGCCGCCTACCGGGCAAGCCTGGTGCTGACGATGACAAAGCGCGCAGTAGACGCCTGCCTTTAGAACAAGCAACCACCAAAACGAGGCGGCTGCCTATGCCGCCTTTTGGTTGGTGACCAGGGCGTAGATAGCGCCGGCGGCGACGCTGCCGCGCAGCTTCTCGCACATGGAGGGGTTGCGGAACAAACGCGAGACCCGGGCTAGAGCCTTCAAATGATCCGCGCCTGCCGCTTCCGGCGCGAGCAGCATAAACACCATGTCCACCGGCTGGCGGTCGATAGACTCAAAATCAACAGGCTTGGCCAAGCGGGCAAACACGCCTGTAATAGACCCCAAGTCTGGCAACTTGCCGTGCGGTATGGCGAGCCCCTGCCCCACACCCGTGGTGCCTAAGCGTTCGCGTTCCAGGACGACGGCAAAAATATCCCGTTCCTCCAACCCGGTAAGGCCGGCGGCGTGTTCACTAAGCGCTTGGAGCACCTGTTTTTTACTGCCCGCCTTCAGCCCCGTTAAGACAGCATCCGGCGAGAGGAGGTCGGCAAGTTCCATCACCACGATCAGAAGTTGCAACCGCGCTAAGCTCGCGGTGGGCGTGTCATAGCCGAGTGTGCGGGCGAGCGCCAGTGCAATTCCGCATGCCGTTCGCAAGGCAAGTCTTTGGGGCCTTTAATCGCTGCCAGAGGTTTCCGCGGGATTGATCCAGCCAATATTCCCGTCCGGCCGGCGATAGACCACATTAAGGGCGTTGTTTTTAGCGTTGCGAAACATGAAGGCAGGCGCATGCGCCAAATCCATCAACATCACCGCATCGCCGACGGAGACTTCGGGGATATCGGTTTTGGTTTCGGCAATGATAATCGGTTGGTCTTGCGGTTCTGTACCATCCTCAGCGGCTGCGGCCCCATCGGCCGGCAGAATGTAGGCGGCCGCTTTTTCAAATTCACGTTGACGCTCCGCGGCGCGGCTATGGTGGTTTTTCAAGCGGCGCTTATAACGCCGTAATTGCTTTTCTACTTTCTCAGCGGCTTCATCAAAGGCGGCATAGGCCGTTTCGCCCTTGCCACTGCTTTCCAAATTGACCCCCTGATTGGCATGAAAATGGCACTCGGCCATAAATAGATGAGAGTCCTTTTCCACGATCACATGGGCATTCAAGGCCCGGCTAAAATACTTAGAGGCGCCCTCTTCCAGGCGATCTTTGACGTGTTCTTTGAACGCATCGCCTAAGTCTACATGCCGTCCGGTAATTTGAATGTCCATAACTGCTCCTTTTTCAGCGCGTGAAGCGCTCCTATGCGCCGGGGGCGAGGCACAGAAAGGGACTTGCGCAGCACATCGGCCACGCACCCCCCAGAAACGCAATGTTACAAGGAATTAGGCCGAAACGGCAATTTTTTTAAACCGGCGCCGCTGCACGCTGGAAGGAATGTTCATCGCTTCGCGATATTTGGCGACCGTCCGGCGCGCTATATCGATGCCTTCGTCCACCAACAGATCTACAATCGCATCATCAGACAAAACTTTAAACGGATCTTCATCGTCAATAAGGGACTTGATACGGTCGCGCACGGCTTCAGCGGAATGGGCATCTGTGCCATCTGCCGCCTGGATGGCGGACGTAAAGAAATACTTAAGCTCATAAAGACCACGCTCCGTGGCCAAGAACTTATTGGATGTTACCCGGCTGACGGTACTTTCATGCATGTTGATGGCTTCGGCAATCACACGCAGATTAAGCGGCCGCAAATAGCGCACACCGTGCTCGAAAAAGGCCTCTTGCTGGCGCACAAGCTCCGTCGAGACCTTCAAGATGGTCTGCGCGCGCTGGTCAAGCGCTTTGACCAGCCAATTGGCCGAACTCAAGCATTCCGATAAGAAGGTTTTCGCCTCTTTGGTTTTGGAATTGCCCGCAAGCTGCGCATAATAGCGCTGGTTGACCAGCACACGAGGCAAGGTTTGGCTGTTCAGCTCAACATGCCAAATGCCGTCCTTACCGCGCCTGACGAAAACATCCGGCTCAACCGGTTCGGCAACACCGCCGCCATAAGTGAGCCCTGGACGCGGGTCGAGGCGTTGGATTTCCCTGATCATATCCAGAATATCTTCTTCATCGACGCCGCAAACACGCTTTAACGCTGGAATATCGCGTTTACCCACCAGGTCCAAGTGGTCCAGGAAGACATCCATCACAGGATCAAGCCGATCCTGGTCGCGCTGCTGCAGCTTAAGGCACTCCGCCAAACACCGGGCAAACACACCCGTCGGTTCGCAGCTTTGCAAGGCAAGCAGCACGGCTTCAACATCTTCTACATCGCAGCTCAAGCGCTCGGCAATTGCATCTAACGGCTCATGCAGATAGCCAGCCTCATCCACCAGGTCGACGAGATGTCCTGCGATGAGCCGGTCTGATTGCACCTTGAGAAGATGAGGCACCTGCTCAGACAAAAATTCTTGCAGCGTTTGGCCGGTCGAGACGGTTTCTTCGAGCACATTGCCGCTGCCTTCGGCTGTGCTGGCGCCCCCACCGCTGCTGCCATTCAAACCAGCGCCGCTGAGAGTCAATCCATCTGCCGCGCTGTCGGCGCTTGCCACCCGGTCAATGGCGGCATCACTGTCATAGAGATTGTCGTTGAAATCACCGTCCAGCGCTGCATCGCCGCCGCCTGATAGGCTATCGGCGATTTGAATGTCACCATCCTCGCTGCTAGCGTTGCTCTCGGTGCCATCTTGGGCTGACCGGTCTGTGTCAGCGCCATTTGCCTCCGCCGCCGGCTCAGCGCGCTCCTCGCCCATTTCAAGGAGAGGATTACGCTCTAATTCCTCGGCCAAGAAGCCAGTAAGCTCAAGATTGTTCAGCTGCAGCAGCTTGATGGCCTGCTGCAGCTGGGGCGTCATGACCAGCTGCTGGCTTTGCCTGAGATCAAGTCTAGGGGTGAGAGCCATGATGCCGCGCGCGATATCTAGTTCGTGAAACTATTGCCGAGATAGACCCGGCGCACATCTTCATTTGCAACTAGCTCATCGGGTGTGCCTTCAAACAGCACATGCCCATCAAAGATGATGTAAGCGCGGTCGATGATGCTGAGCGTTTCGCGCACATTATGGTCTGTAATCAGAACGCCGATGCCGCGGTCCTTTAAATGCGCAACCAGCGTGCGGATGTCTGAGATGGCAATGGGGTCAATCCCCGCGAAAGGCTCATCCAGCAGAATAATGGCCGGACCCCCCGCCAACGCACGGGCTATTTCGCAGCGCCGCCGTTCACCGCCGGACAGCGCCAAGGCAGGCGACGTGCGCAAATGACTGATGGAGAATTCTTCAAGTAAATCATTGAGCTTTTGCGCGCGTACGGAGCGGTCAGGCTCCACGACTTCCAGAACGGACGCGATATTCTCTTCCACGGTCATGCCCCGGAAGATGGAGCTTTCCTGTGGCAAATAGCCGATGCCCATCGCTGCGCGGCGATACATGGGCAGCTTTGTCACATCCGCGCCGTCCAGCATGATTTGCCCGCTATCGGGTGCCACCAGGCCCGTAATCGAATAAAAACAAGTGGTCTTGCCAGCGCCATTAGGCCCTAAAAGGCCGATCACCTCGCCGCGCTGAACCGACAAGCTCACATCGCGAAGCACGACTTTCTTGCCGTAGCTCTTACCGATGGATTGAACAAAAAGCCCTTCTGACATGTCGGTGGGTAAAGGTGCACCTTGCGTGCCGGCAATGTTGGGCATGGCCGCAACCGGGGTCGCATCACGGGGCGCCGCGCTCACATCATCATATGTCTTGTCTAAATCCATAACATCAGCCTAGCCGCTTCTTCTTAACAAAACATCTGCTGAAGACGGCAAAAATAAGAAATTGGCCCGGTTTATGCATAACTTTCCCACAAGGTGCTAAGCTACACACTCATCAGCCGGTGTCAAAGGCTAAGCCAAGGGAATTGTTTGAAGATTTTCTGATAGTGAGCGGCTGCGTCGCCGTTAACCGCCGCTTTTTTCGGGAACAGCGAAGCGGCCTCGAACGCGCTGACCATCGCCGGAGCCCACAGTGTCGGAGTCAAGCGTCGTCAGCCCCGTGCGCAGATTAAGCTCCAAACGGTCGCCCACAAGCCGGGCATCCTCGCTATCAAACCGCACGTTGCCCCCAATAGTGACGATTTCCCGGCGGACATCATACACGCTCCATGCGCCGGTTACTTTTTCAGATGGCGACGTCAGCGCAACACTGCCGCGCGCATCAAGCCGCAAGATGGTGGGCGCCGATGTGCCGGCGCGCTCGTAGAAAACCCGCAGTGTATTAGCCGCTAGAGCCAAGTCGCCTTGGGCAACACTCACATTGCCGGAAAAGACAGCGATATTCGCCTTATCCTGCACTTCAACACGGTCAGCAGTAATGTCAAAAGGCTGGTCAACATCGTGAGATTTCAAATCCGACACCGTTTGCGCGGCTAGCGGCGCTGACCCGAAGAAGGTGATGAGGACGATGACGATGCGACTAATCATAAAAACGCCCTAGCACCTATTCGACTGCAGCGCCATCGTCATCCAGTGGCGCTACTGGTAGGCGCACCCGCTCTCGCGTGATACGGGCAACCACGTTGCCTTCAAATATCAAGCTGTCCGCATCGATTTGGCTGGAAAAGCCATCCGCCTGAAAGGCTCCCAGCGGTCCTTTTGCGTTCACTTTCGCCTGCGAGTCAACAATATGGTCATCTAAATCCACACGCGTCGTACCCGCCTGAATGCGATAGCCGCTGGTCGTCGTCAAGGACACGGGCCCTGTTAAGTTCAGGACTTCAGTGGAGGTGCGATACTCGCCTGTCTGTGCCTCAATATCGACCCGGGCGTCATCATCCAGCGTCATATCCGCGGCTATCCCTGTAAGACTGACTGCATCGGCAACACCGCGCGGTTGGACAGCGCTTTGCGCGCGCACTTCAAAGGGCCGACCTGTGGTATCGACGCCGCTGTAGCGCGGGTTAATCATCCGCAACCGGTCTTCACTGGCCTCAATCGTATTGCGCGCCAAAACAAAGCTCATCTCTTGATCGCGAAACAAGGGGTAAGCCAGCGTCACAAGGAGAAGTACGGCAGCCAAAGCAGGCAAGAGCAGGCGCAAGACATGTAAGGTCTTGTCAAACCGCCCCCCAATGCGCGGCGTGAACCGTTGCGGCCGCCAGATGGGCGGCGCGTTGTCATGTGCAATGGCAGGGTCGGTCATTGGCTGCGTTTGCATCAGGCCAGTTGTCTAAGAGTGCGCGAAGATATCGATTTCGGGCCAGCCGGCCAAATCAAGCTGTGCGCGCGTCGGCAGAAAATCAAAGCAAGCCTGCGCCAACTCTAGGCGCCCTTCCCGCGCCAAGCGCGTATCCAGCACCTCCTTAAGCTGGTGCAGATAGAGCACATCGTTGGCAGCGTATTCCTGCTGCGCGTCGGTAATGGTATCCGCACCCCAATCGCTGCTTTGCTCTTTTTTAGACACTTCGACGCTCAGGCATTCGCGCAAGAGGTCTTTCAAGCCATGCCGGTCCGTATAGGTCCGAACCAGCTTTGACGCAATTTTCGTGCAATAAACGGGCGCCACATCCACGTTCAAATACGCCTTTAACATACCCACATCAAAGCGTGCATAGTGGAAGATCTTGACCACATTTGGGTCAGCCAAAACCTGAGTTAGGTTTGGCGCCTCTCTTTGCCCTTTGCGGATTTGCACCAGGTGGGCATCGCCATCACCGGCGGACACTTGCACGAGGCACAGCCGGTCCCGATTGGGATGTAAGCCCATGGCTTCTGTATCAACAGCAAGAGCGCTACCGGCGGCAAAGCCAGCGGGCAAATCACCAATATGAAGATGAATAGTCACAGTTTTTTATCCTTATCTTCGTCCCGCTATGCCCGAAGCGCTGCAGCGGTGCAAGCCGCGCTTGGCGCGCAGTGCTGCTGTCTGAAGGCCAAAAGGCCTAGTGTTGTGTCGCAGGAAGGGAGGCCAGCGTGCCGTCATAAGGCGGCAGGCCAGCCGCTGATCGGCTTGCGTATCGCGACACATTGATCTCTTCGTCTGCTTCTATTGTGCTACCTGTCAACCCAACCAGGCGCAGATTTCGCCATATAACGGGGCCGCGTTTTTGCCCAACCAGCACTAGGCGACGACCGCGCCGAGGGTCATCATAGAGAAATGTGCTGCCTTCCAGATATGTCCCCTGCATGGCCTCAACATTGCGCCGCCAGCGTTCCTTACCAAGCGCAATCATATCATCATTGTCAGCCTTGGGCCCCATTTGCACGACGCTGCCGCGGATGACCAGCAGCCCGCCGCCGAAGAAATCGATTGCGCGGGACGATTGCCCATCTAGACCCGCAATGACGCTATGCTGAAGAAATAAGCGCTGAGCGCCCACTTTGAGACTATGCCCTCTGCCTTTCGTGCTGGCGATGACCGTATCGT
The DNA here is from genome assembly GCA_937884085.1 of uncultured Sphingomonadales bacterium. Taxonomy (GTDB): domain Bacteria; phylum Pseudomonadota; class Alphaproteobacteria; order Sphingomonadales; family CAKZYD01; genus CAKZYD01. The sequence goes on from CAKZYD010000377.1 coordinate 10,327, forward strand.
CAAGCACGACTTCGCCACCACTGACGATGTAAAGCCCATGGGCATAGCCATTGTTGCCACCATTGCGCAGAAACTGCGAGCGGCGGATGAGAAGACTGCCACCGCCCTCTTGCGGACCGACGGACCCCAGCACACCGTTTTCACTATCGATGCAGACGATATCGATAAGGGCCACTTGTTTCGGCGCATCCGTTGGATCAAGACGGACACACGCCCCGTTTCGGTCCGCGACCCGAATACCGGTTATCGTAAGGCCTTGCAGCACCACTTGCGGCGCCCGTGTTACAAAGGCTGCTTTGCCAGAGCAAGCGCGCGTGAAGACGGGCCGCGAACCGTCAGGGCCTTTGAGACCAAGCAATGCAATCGGCTTATCGGCCATATCCAAGCAATCGTTATAGAGGCCGGGCGCAATGCGCAGTGTGGCGCCTGGTTTTGTAGCTGCGAAGGCCGGTCGCAGCTTAGAAAACGGGCAAGTGCCATCTAAGCACACATCTGCTGGCCCGCCCGGCGCTAAGTCAAAAGGCGGTACTTTTGCCGTTGGCGCCAATAAGGCGGGCGCAACCGGCGACAGGTCGTCCCCCTCACATGCGTGCAGTGGCAAGAGCAGGACTACCGCCAGTCGAAGAAATATCGCTTTAGCGGTGTGCAAAGGCATGAAAACGAGGACACCTATTGACGGTGGGGAATTGCGGACGACGTGTTTCGCTAACACGGCAAAGATAAGGGACAGTTTATGGCGGATGGTAACGTGATCGATCACACGGGTGAAGCCTATCCATCACCCCTGCGGGCTTGGACGGTCGTTATCATTTTGTCCTTGGCCGGTATCATTAGCTATGTGGACCGAACGATTATCAACCTGCTGGTTGGGCCGATCCGGGCTGACCTTGGCATCAGTGATACACAGTTTAGCCTCCTGCAAGGCTTTGCCTTTTCGCTGTTTTATG
>CAKZYD010000378.1 GCA_937884085.1 uncultured Sphingomonadales bacterium
TGGGGATTGCGGGCCGGTGGGACATTCCTGTTTGAGTTGGTTCCTTTTGCCATCGCACGCTTGATCCGCCCAAAGGGACACAAAATTAGCAGACTAAAGTAGTTTTTAGTTGCGCCATTAAATCTATTTATTCAAGCTAAACTCGATTTTTTTCAATCCAAGGAGAGTCCCATGGGAAAGATGCTATATGGTAACGATCACTTTAATAGAGGAAAGTTTGTAGTAATACGAGGTGTCAGATACTTCAGGCTCACTACAGGTAAATATAGAAACAGTGATCCAGCAAACAGATGTAGGTATAGCCACTATATGGATATTCGGGAGTCAGATATCAAAAAAAGAACTCGCCGTGGCATTTGTTCTGCTGGCGGGCGAGTGTGGGACGTCGAACTAAAACCAGGAGCAACATTGGTAGCTCAAAATGACTATGACGACTCAACCATTAACTCTGAGAACACAGAGCATGAAATTCCTCAAGATGGCTACTGTTTAGTAGGCACGAATGGCAGTCGTATACCGCCAAACCTTAGATGGGTAAACATGGGTAATGGTATTCTTGTATGGACGACAGCAGATGGTTCTGAGAATGCTATTTCCATTACTTTTATTCCTGATACCCCTGAAACTGATGAAGATGAAATAGAGGACGACGAAGAGTAAACATGAGCTGTCACGCTGATAATAAAAGATGATAGGTTTAATGTCGACCTCCTCGAATTTCTCCTAGACGCCCATGGATGCCTTTCCGGGACCAGTATGGGTGGGGGTTAAGAAAGGCCCCGATGGTCGGGGTCAGAAATTGACCAAGGAGGAACACATGAAATTCTTCATTCGATTTGAAATGGCGTTTGAACGCGAAACTGCGGCTCAGACCCTTTGCCGGACCATCTTCAACGCGATGGCCAAAAAGCGATAATCGCTAAACGATACCCACCTCAATGCGGCCCGTATTCCGGGCCGCTTTTCTTTTCTTGGAATTCGGTTGCGGCCTGCAACCCTGCCCTTTGGCGGATGGGGTGCAGGGGAGCGCCGAAGGCTCCCTTGTGAGTGATGAAACGGCGATACGTTTTGCTGGCTCTGGATGGGTTCAATGCCCTGAAAGAGCCAATAGCCGGGGGTTGCACAGGGGCGCGCAGCGGGCCCCTTGCCAAGATGTGTGGTAGTACCACACACATCTTGCGGTCTACTTAAGACCGGATTTTCCGGTAGTACACAGAAGTTAATACCCTGACGGTATTACCAGAATACCATCAATTCAGCCATCAACAAACGGGTGGCTCCACCAGTTGCTGTAATAATTCAAATTTCCGGTGTATACATCCCTTGATGGCAAAGGCGATGGCTATAAGGGGGAGCAAATGGCAATTTTTCATCATATGACTGAGGAGACGATTGATGTCGAACACGGCTCATATCTGTTCATAGGATTTGTCTCTGCCTCTGAGGATGAGCCAAGATTTGAAACTGTTTATGAAATTCGCTCAAAAGACCGAGTAGAATTGAAATTGGAAATTCGTTTCTTAGCGACTAATCCGCTAGGTATTGACGATATTGTAATCGGTACAGCTACGGCCTACGGCCTTTGTATTGCTGGAAAGTTGACACGCAAGACGGCCAAAGAAGCGATAAAGTGTTATCGTGATTCCAAAAAATCTAACCCAAATCGCTCGATTTTGGATCACGCAAAAGAAGCTGCTGGTTGTCTGGCGAAGAAGTCCGGTATTATGAAGGATACCGCTTCCGACGCATTGATTGACTGCCTCGGCGTATCTAATGATGATGACGATGATACAGATACATGAGCGTTTAGCGGCCAGCCAATTTAAGCCCTTGCTCTGCCAACGCTGATATGCCGCCTGCGGCGGCATATACTACCGGCGCTGCGACAGCGGTCCCTGCAACTGCAGCGCTAAATGGTAGGGCACATGCTGCTACCGTAAAACAAACACCAATCATGTATGGATCTTTTGCAATACTGAGTGCGTTTTTCGATGCACGCGCAAATCTTTCGCTTAACTTCATTCTTCCTCACTGTCGGTATATTTTTAATTGTAAAATAAATAATATTTAAAATTACATTATTCGTAAAGAAAAATCATTTAAATTATCTCTATAGATAAATGTGATTATTTCAGTCTTTTCTCAAGCTGACGTTTCAAGGCTTGGGTTTCGCGCATAAAAACGACACCCTGCGCTTCGGTGAAATGATGCAATGCCAAACCGCAATGGCGGTTGGCACTGACGAGAAGGTCATGAGGCTGATCCGATTGATCGGCCACCTTGATGAGCGCTTCCGCACGCATTCGATGCGTTGAACCAATAAGCCAATCAGGAATATCAGCGGGAAGCGTGCTGGTTTGGGCGAGCGTTTCACCGAAAAGCTCGGCGGCGGATTCGGCTGATCCGCGATATAGTTCCGCCTCTGCCACACGGCGCTCGCTGATCAATATCTGCTCATCGCTGATTTGATCATTGGCGGCGGCAATCTCCAAAAAAAGCTTTTGCTGTTCCTGTACTTCGTCCGGGGTCAGGGTCCGTGCTTCGGCGCGGGCGAGGTCGCTGCGCAGAATAAATTCCATGAGCGCGCGATTGGTTGGTTCGGCCCGTGCTGTGCGCTGGCCGGGTGCAACCTCCTGCACCATACATTCCAACAAACGGCGGCGTTTTTCATTGATATTAAGATCATAGTCATCTGCCCCTGTCACCAATGCGCGGAAAGCGGCAATATGGACCAAGTTGGCTTGCAGGATCGGATCACCTTGGTCTTCGACACGCAGCCGATGCGCCAATCGTTGGGCGGCATCGGCCAGCGCCAAATCACCGGACTGATAGCCAGCATAGCGTCCGATATGCGCCGCATAGGTTAGGCTATATAGCCGGTCGGCTTCGCTCGTGAAATCAACATCATTCGCCGATCCGGCAATTACATAAAAGCTGCGACGAGCCTTCGCCGTTTGTCCGGCACGTCGCGACGCATTCAAGGTCTGATCAACGAGTGATTTGAAGGCGTGGTAATCAAAGCAGACGGGCATGTCGGTTGAGAATTCATCAGCCAATGCCTTCAGGGAGCCTTTGGGCAAGCTCCCGATATTTTCTAGCTGCCGGTTGGATGGGCCGCCCTTGCGCGATAGTGCTTCGCGCCGATCACGATACGCGACATAACCTTCCTTCAATCCTGCCTGTGAGTCTGGCGATGTATGCGCCAGAAGGATTTCGAAGGCGGACCATTCCAGCTTAACCTTGCCTTGTTTGGCCTTATTGAAGTTCGGTCGATCAAGCTCCATATCATAAAAGATCGCATCAAGGGATTTGCCCCGTGTTTTGGCAAATTCCGCGACCTCCGTTTCGAGTTTAACGATGAACTGTTCCATCTTCGATAAATAGGAACAGCCGAAACGATCTCCAAGTACCAGACTTCGTACCTTAGCCAGATCGAGCCTGATCTCGTTTTCTTGCAGCACCCGAAATCCTTTTTTGGAGATGCTGCATGGACACGACTGCCCTTCAGAATCTCGCCGCGACGGTTGCGCGGCTAGAGACACCCCACGAAGAACAAATCATTGCCGTGATGGCGGAGGCGCTGGAAGCGCACGCCGACTGGCTTGCCCAAAATCTAGGCGAATTGGCTGATGCCGAACTGGCATTGATCCACGCCGCCGAGGAATTCCTCGCGCTTTACCGGAATACGGAAGCCTTCGAGTTAGCCGGGCTTGGCGGGTCCACATTTGACGATCTGCTGAAAAATGCGGGAGGCCACGATGACTAAGGCCAAACCGCAAAAACTGCTGGGAAAGAAACAGGCAGGGCTTCAACCCAAAGATCAAGCGGCCATTGCCAAGCTACATGGCCACACGCGCAAAGTGCTGATGCAAAGCGCCATTCACCTTTTGGCTTTGCTTTTGCTGGTGCCCGCATTCTTTGGATCACTGGCATTCGATTATGCGCTTGTGCATGAGGCACTGCTCACGCTGCTGTCCGGGACCGGACAGAATGCGGATATCCTTGCACTGACATTTGTCGTTGCCGTTGGCGCTCTGCACTTTCTCGCCGAGCGGCCTGACGGTGAAACGCTCAAGGCGTGGCTTGTCAAAGCCGTGGGGCGCGCTGTTCCTGTATATCTGATTGGCTTCGGCGCTTTGCTGGCCTTTACCACCTTGCAGTTCGCGGTTGGTGATGCCGGTTTGCCAGACTTCGGCATTCCAACTGAACAAGACGGCTGGGACCAAAAGGTCTCGGATTGGGCTAAGCAAGTCCTGACCGTGATCATCGCACTGGCCGAGCCAGTCATGGTGGTGCTGGTGGGGTTGGCCATGGCCAGCCTGTTCGTCATGTCCGTTTTTATCGGGCAGTCCAGCCTTTCGCTTACGCTCCTGATCACCGGCAACTTTTTGGAGGCTCGCCGGTTCTTCAGCCTGTCCAAAGCCCTCTAGGCTGACGTGGAGTTAGCAAACGCGCGCGTCGTTACGTCGGCACGGGCGATTGAAAAAGCACACTCTACCAAGCTGAGCGATGCCATCCGCGCGGCTAAGGACAGGATTGTCCGGGCCGAGCGCAGTGCTTTGGCTGACCTGCGTCGGCTGATCCGAAATGCCGAACTGAGCAAAGCTGAGAATGAGGCTGAGGGGTCGGAAGTCATTGAGGTTCCAAGCCTCAAGGAAAGTCATGGCTTGGAGATGGTGAGCCTTCCGGCTGCACGGAAAATTATCAGTGACATCGACAATGCCATTGCGCCAGCCGCGCTTCGCCAAGCAGCGAAAGCCGCCCTTGCTCAATCAGACTTCAAGGAGAGTGACAATGAATAAGGCTTTGCGTGGCCTTGTGGCCGCGACCGCGATGAATATGGCCACGGCTTCCATGGCACAAGCTCAGGACCGTCATGTTGTGATTGGGCTTGATCTCTCAAGCAGCACGCCGCTGACAAGTGATATGGCCTATGCGGCGCGCGCGTCAGCAAGTGTCAATGAGCTGCTTGCTGGTTTGGAACCCGGTGATCGGGTGAGCGTGCGCTCGGTGGGTGATTACGGTGTCACGGCTAACAAGTTGAATTTTGATTTGGTGGTGTCGCGCCGCATTCCGGTGATCAAAGTTCGCCGGACAGTAGGACAGTTAATCAGCAACCTGCCACGTCTGACAGGGACTGAGAAACTGCCTGTCGCTCAATCAACCAACTTGATCGGCTTCCTTGAACTGGAAAGCTACTCGGTTGAATGCAGCATTCAATCGACAGAGTTTCTGTTGCTGACCGATGGCGTGGAATGGTCCCCAAGCACCAATGGCAATGATCTTGCTGCTGGGACAGCCACACTGCCCCAGCCTGAAACTGAGAACTTGAAGGGCTGTGGCTTGACCATGCTCGGCATTGGTCAACTGCAATCCAGCTCTACACCTGCAACCACCAACAATCTGATCAAAGCGTGGCGTGAATGGGCCGAAAATGTCGGCATGACCTTCACGCCAAAGCCCGGTCTTTAACTGAAATCGCATCAAGGAATACTGCCATGACCAGATATATTACAAATATAGAATATTCTGTAAGCCGCAGTATTCTTCGATTTATTTGCCATAAATATACTTATGGTGGTATACTGAAGATAAAGGACTGGTTTTTATTTAAAGCCAGCTTGGTAAAGTAATGGGACCGGATTATGAGAAATATCGGCCCCTTGTGGCTGAATTTGACCTGACGGATGAGCAAAAGGATGAATTGATCGATACCGTCTGGTCAATGATGAAAAGTTTTGTGGATGCAAGTTTTGGCGATGATCCTGTGCAGTTGGCTGTGGATCAGGCCGAACAAGAAGCTGGTCGCGATTCGACGAATAAGGTAGGATCAAAACCAACAAAATATAACAAGAAACAAGAGTTTTAAGAGGCACGGCGATGCAAGATCACCTGACAGTCAGTAATCCCGAATTGATGGCACTTATTTATTGCCGGGTGTCGAGTTCTGCTCAGGTACTGCGCGGTCACGGCCTCGATGGCCAGGAGGCGCGGTGCCGGGAATATGCGGCTGCCAAGGGCTATAAGGTTGAGGAAGTCTTTCTTGATGATGTGTCAGGCGGCGGTGATTTCATGAACCGTCCGGGGATGAAGCGCCTTTTGGCCTACATGGATGACCATCCAGATACCGATTATGTTGTTATCTTCGATGATCTGAAGCGCTTCGCTCGCGATACAGAGTTTCATATTCGCTTGCGCCGCGAGATGGATTTGCGCCGTGCAAAGCGCGAATGCCTGAACTTCAATTTCGAGGACAGCCCGGAGGGTGAGTTCATCGAAACGATTTTGGCTGCACAAGGCCAACTTGAGCGCCAACAAAATAGCCGCCAAGTGACCCAAAAGATGAAAGCACGCGCGAAAGCCGGTTACTGGCAGTTTTCGCCGGTTCTCGGCTATGTGTATGATGATCTGCCGGAACACGGAAAAATTCTTGTCCCTAATGAACCAATTGCCGGGATTGTGAAAGAGGCGCTGGAAGGCTTTGCCGCCGGACGGCTTCAATCAGCCTCGGAGGTTGCACGCTTCCTGAGCGCCAAGCCAGAAATACCCAAGAATAAATACGGAGAATACTCGGCAAAACAAGCGACCGACCTGCTCAAACGTCCTCACTATGCGGGCTATATCACGATTGCCAAATGGAACATGCACATGGTCCCTGCGCAGCATGAGGCGCTAATCTCCTATAATACTTGGGAAAAGATACAAGAGCGCTTGGCGGGTAACGCCAAGATACAATCCCGCGTTGATACGAGCGCCGACTTTCCCATGCGTGGCTTTGTTGAATGTTCTTGCTGCGGCAATGCTATGACCGCTGCTTGGTCCAAAGGACGGTCACGCCACTATGCTTATTATGTCTGCCAGACACGCACATGCGACCTGAAAGGCAAGTCGATCCGCCGTGAAAAAATGGAAGCGGAGTTCGAAGCCTTCCTGCAGGAGTTACAACCTTCAAAGGCGCTGTTCCAACTGGCTTATGTTTCTTTCAAAGAGCATTGGGACCGGAAAATGAAACAGCTTGGGTCAGGCGTGGAAGCCGCCAAAGCAGAAGTGGATAAGCTTGCCCGGAAAGCGGCGGCGCTGGTGGACAAGATCGTCGATGCCGACGATCCCGAAATCGCCTCGGCTTTTGAGATGCGCCTGAAAGAGGTGAGCAAACAAAAGGCTCTGATGACTGAAAAAGCCAAAAATCAGATTAGCCCGCAAGGCACCTTTGAAGAAATGTATCGAACCGCGATGCAATTTCTCGCAAGTCCTTGGAAAATATGGGCTTCAGACCAGTTAGAGCATAAGAGAATGGTCCTGAAATTGGTGTTTCCTGAGCGTGTTCAGTACTGCCGTGAAATGGGGTATCGAACCGCTGGAATCGCGCTGCCTTTCAGGGTTCTGGCGGGGTTAGCACCCCAAAATGGTGGTATGGTGGAGCCGAGGGGAATCGAACCCCTGACCTCGTCATTGCGAACGACGCGCTCTCCCAACTGAGCTACGGCCCCAGATCTCGGTTCAGGCGCAAGGACTTACAGTTTCGGACCAGAAATGCAATCCCAAGCAGATCACGCTGCAGCCGTTTTCAAGGGCTGTGCCCAAAGCGCTATATAGGCGCACAAAGCCGCGCCCACAGAACAAGCGGCGTAGATCACAATGAAACCAACCAAGTTAGGCGCAAGCAAAGCATTGACGAGCGCGGACATGGCCAACGCAATGATCATGCTCAAAACACCGACAATAGAAGATGCCGTTCCCGCTACATCTGGCCGAACCGCCAACGCTCCGGCCATAGACGCTGGATTGTAAAGGCCGCCGCCGAAAGCCACGATCGCAGCTGGCGCGAAGATTGTAATCATCGACGGCGTATAGAGGTTTATCAAAAAAATCGCGGTTCCAAGCAAAGAAATAGAGTGCCCAACGTGCATCATGCGGGGCAGTCCAAGGCGCAAAGCATAGCGACCAGCCACAAAATTTCCGCCCATATACCCAGCAGACAAAATCAAAAAATAGATGCTGAAATCTCGGCCTGTTAGGCCCAGCGTCTCAATCGTTGCATATGGGGCACCGTTCAGAAAGCTAAAGAAGCTCGCCGTTCCAAAGCCAATCACGCCGGAATAAGCTAGAAAAGGCCGACTGCGGAGCAGCATTCCCCCTGCATCTCGGTAACTTCCGAAATCAAGGCGCGATAAGCGAGCTTTATTGGTTTCTGGAACGAAGCGCAGGGTAATCGCAAGAACGGCAAAACCAAACACTGCGAGAAAGCCGAAACTGTAGCGCCAGCTCCCAAGGCTCTCAAGCGAATAACCAAGCGCTGGCGCAACTGCGGGAACCGCGACCATGGCAGTAGTGATATACCCATAGGCGCTGGCCGACTTTTCAGTAGGGTAGCAATCACGCACGATGGCACGGGTCAATATGATCCCGCAACAGCCAGTGCAGGCCTGAAGGCCACGCCCGATGAGCAACGATCCAAAACTTGCCGACAGGGCGAGCCACGTATTAGCCAGAATAAAGCCGATCAAGCCAAAATAGAGTAAGGGTTTACGCCCATAGCGATCGGACAAGGGCCCGTAGATCATCTGCCCGAAAAGTAAGCCGAATAGGTACACGGTAAGAGCCCATTGAACATCGGACGACGCGATACCAAAGCTGTCAGCTATACTACCGATAGACGGTTGGAAGATGTTAATGGCCAAGGGGCCGACCGCCGATAGTGCGACCAGCATCCAAAGGGCTGGCGGCTTTACTCCGGCTGACGAGTTTGACGATTTTTCCGGTGCTTCGGTCATGGCAGGGTTATAGGGCGGAGGACTTTAAAGAAAATGCGCTAGGCAGCATTGCCCGGCAGGCGGAAAAGGACTGCGGTGTTTGCGGCTAACCTTGTGAGCTTTGCGCTACCGGCAGAGCTGAAATGACCCGCTGTTTTCCATCGCTGCCCTGATCAGAGGCGAAGATAAGGTCTCGATCTTGCGCCGGCCTACGCGGCTCTACTTCGATAATTTGCAATGTATCGATAGGCTCGCCGGTGCCTTCGACATCCAGTTCCCGGAATTTGCGCGCATGCGGCAGGACTGAAGACTCAAGGGAGCCAATAAACCCATTGTAGGAATTCACTGCCTTGTCGAGATGCTTCCCGGTTTGAGCGATTTTATCGCCAAGAACAGAGAGACGTTTGTAGAGCTCCTGGCCCAATTCTGCGATGACCTTGGCATTCTGCGCCATGTTTTCCTGCCGCCAGCCATAGGCGATGGACTTGGCAAAGGCCATGAAGGTTGTCGGCGTTGCAATCAGCACCTTCTGCTTTAGCCCGAAATCGAGAAGCTCTGGATCTTTATCCAGCGCAACTGAAAACAGGTTTTCATTGGGCAGGAACATGACGACGAAATCTGGTGCCGTCTCCAAAGCCGTCCAATAACGTTTGGCGGACAGCTGCTTCACATGCTCGCGCACCTGGCGTGCATGCTGTTCTAGGTGGGCGTCGGTGTCTTCCTCTGTTTGTGCATCCAATGCATCCAAATAGGCCGACATGGAGGCCTTCGCATCGATCACGATTGTGCGATCTCCTGGAAGACGGATGGTCGCGTCAGGAAGCTGTCGTTTTCCATCGCCTGCAACGCTGACTTGCGTGTGAAAATCCACATATTCGGCCATGCCAGACAGCTCCATAATGTTTTGGAGCTGATGTTCTCCCCAGCGGCCCCGTGCCTTTGGGGAGGCGCGCATGGCCTGGGCAAGCTTCGCCGCTTCAGACCGCACATCTTGTTGCGCCGCTGCGACGTGTTTAAGCTCGGCCGACAAGGCGCCGTAGGCTTCTTGACGTGCTTTCTCTACATCGCTCAAACCCGTTTCGTAGCGTTTAAGAGTCTCTTTTACGGGCTCAAGCATCTGCTGAATGGATTTGCGCCTGCTATCAAGCTCCGCATCGGCAGTTTGTTTGTGTTTTAAGAACGTCTCATTGGCTAAATCCAGAAAGGCTTTGCGATTGCTGCTCAAAGCTTGGCCAGCCAGGACGTCAAACTGCTTTTGCATCTCTTCGCGAAGCAGCGTCAGGTTTTCAATTTCCTGGCGCATTGCCTGCTCACGCGCAGACATATGTGCGTCTAAAGCCGCCTTCTCCGACCGTAAATCACTGAGCTGCTGCCGTGTTGTCTCTAGTTCAGGGCGCAGCCGGTCTACTTCCTCAGCCTTCGCTGCCTGTGTGTGAAGCGCGGCCATGGCATCCTCAAGGCGCGCTTGGGCAAGACACGCCTCGTCTTCAAGCGCTTTAGCCTTCAAAGACGCCTCATCCAGCGCGCGGCCACGATAGAAAAAGGCTATGAGAAGACACGCTGAGCCCAAGACAAACACAGCCGAGCAAACCAATAAATATGGTAGCCAAGGCGAAATGATATTCAATATCTGGGGGTTTTCCATGGAACCTAAGGTGAACCTGTTTCCCACTGCATGCAAGCGAAAAGGATAATCCAAGATTGACTTTCTAAAAGAAAAGCGACGAAATGAGCCATGGCTACTGCTCCACTTTCACCAGCGCGCAAATCAGCTTGGCTCGTTCTTGCAGTCTGTATTGTAACAGTAGTCGGACTGGGAAGCTTAATTGGCGGCCTCACCAGCGCCGGTGAAGGCGATTGGTATCGCAATTTAGAGAAAGCACCGTTTAATCCGCCCGGATATGCTTTTGGCATTGTGTGGCCCTTTTTGTATACCTTTCTGGGCATTGCAGCTTGGCGCATTTGGCGCTCGGATGCGCCATCTCGCAACACAGCCCTTGGACTGTTCGGCGCGCAATTAATCGTCAATTATTCCTGGTCATATATCTTCTTTACGCTGCAACTGATTGCCGTTGGGGCGATTTGGATTGTGGCTATGATTGCCCTTGCCGCTATGGCGATGCGGGCGTTTTTTAAGATTGATCGCACAGCCGGTTGGCTAATGGCTCCCTATATGGCTTGGATCAGCTTTGCGTTTGTTCTAACGGCCAGCATTTGGCTGCTTAATCCCTGACGGAACTGCGAGGCGTCTTGGCTGCGACGACCTGATACGCTCCTATCCTCTATTACGGGGAGGAACGTTACCATGCTTGAAACGCGCAAACACGTCATTTGCCGGTCCTGTCACGCGCATTGCGGGCTTATTGTCGACATGGAAGACGGCAAACCCACAGCAACCCATGGGAACAAAGACAACCCGGCCTTTCACGGCTATAGCTGCATAAAACGCCGTAGGCACGCAGACCCACATCTGCAGCAAAGCCGACTAATTCACCGGTTAACGGTTCATCTGCCCCCCAA
>CAKZYD010000379.1 GCA_937884085.1 uncultured Sphingomonadales bacterium
AACCTCAATCAGGTTCGGCATATCAACCACTTCGCGAATGGAGCCGAAATTTTTGCGGATCCGCTTACGCTGCGTAAACGATGGTGCCATAAAGTGCCTCACTCAATCCCTATATAAGGCTGGCCCACATGACACCCAGACTTGGATGCACGCCGCACTGTCGCGGCCCAGGGGGCTAGCCGGTGCGATACGCGCCCTGATGCATCAGGGTCTTCGCAGTCACACCACCCGAAAACTGCCTGAAAAGTCCTTTTCAGGCTTCGCCTCAGGAGACCAAATGGCCCGTGCCTGAGGCGCCTTTTAGGCCAGGGAAACGCGCCTGGCCCAATAAAAACGCCAAAAAGCGGTGACGCGCACCAGCCTTCGCCGGTACACGCCAACGCTCAATTTTAGTTGCTTGCGATCAGCTTACTTAAGTTCAACCGTCGCGCCAGCTTCTTCATGTTTCTTCTTCAGCTCTTCAGCCTCAGCTTTGTCGACACCTTCTTTAACAGGTTTCGGCGCGCCTTCAACCAATTCCTTGGCTTCTTTCAGGCCCAGACCGGTGATGCCGCGCACTTCCTTAATGACATTAATTTTCTTATCGCCAAAGGCAGCAAGAATAACGTCAAACTCGTCTTTCTCTGCAGCCGCTTCACCGCCGCCGGCAGCGGCGCCACCAGCAGCTGCAACTGCAACAGGCGCAGCAGCGGAGACGCCCCACTTCTCTTCAAGAAGCTTGGACAGTTCAGCAGCTTCCAGAACCGTGAGGTTGGAAAGCTCGTCTACAATTTTTTCGAGATCAGCCATGTTTCAATTTCCTTAAATGGTCTCGTTAAGCGCCCGGTCAAGGGCATGATATTAGATTAATGGACTAGCCTTCGGAAGATCCGTAGGCGCCAAACACGCGTGCCAATTGGCCCGCTGGCGCTGCGGTGACTTGCGCCATCCGCGAGGCAGGGGTTTGGAGCATGCCGACAATTTTGCCTCTGAGTTCATCCAGACTTGGCAGTTCGGAAAGCGCTTTGACGCCGTCGACGCCAAGAATTTCGCCTTCCATGGCCCCGCCAAGGATTTCGAGCTTCTCGTTATCCTTGACGTATTTCGTGAGCACCTTCGGCACCGACACTACGTCGGGCGCATAGGCAATCGCGGTCGTCCCTGAGAACAGGTCCGACAGGCCTTCCATCTGGGTGTCCTTTAAGGCGAGTTTCGTCAGGCGGTTTTTGGTTACTTTAAAGCTGCCACCAACCTCACGCACTTGGGTGCGCAGGTCCGTCATCTCCGCCACGGTTAGGCCTTTATAATGGGTGACCACTACAACGCCCGCGGAAGAGAAGACATCGTGCAGCTGGGCAACCAGCTCCTGCTTCTGGACTCGGTCCATGAAGGTCTCCTTCTAAGGTTCACAGTCAGGGCGATGATTAAGTCGCCCCATCGAACTGGCATCGCCGGACGAGTGGCCCGATGACGCATCACAAAAGTCCGTGGGGCGCAGCGCTTTTGTGCGCTGGCATTCTTCAATGGCCTTTTTTGGGCCATTCCCCATCTCATGCAGGCTTTGGCTTGCGCCGCAATTACGCTGAGTATCTTTCAGCGCCTGCAATCTCGGACGGTGGTGAGCGCCGGAGCCCTCACCGCTCTGACCAAAGGTCAGAATTCCTTTAAATCAAAGCCTATCAACTCTCTGAGGACAGGCTTTCAAGCTCCAGCTTCACACCTGGACCCATGGTCGATGAGATGCTGGCGCGTTCCATATACTTGCCTTTGGCGCCGGATGGCTTGGCTTTGTTCAGCGCACCCACAAAGGCCATGACGTTTTCTTTCAGGTCTGCTTCGGAGAAGCTTGCCTTGCCAACACCGGCATGAATGATGCCCGCTTTTTCAACGCGGAACTCAATCTGTCCGCCCTTGGCGGCTTCGATGGCTTCAGTCACATTCGGCGTGACAGTACCAAGTTTCGGGTTCGGCATCAGGCCTTTCGGGCCAAGCACTTTACCCAAACGGCCAACAATCGGCATCATGTCCGGCGTTGCAATCACCCGGTCAAAGTCGATGTTGCCGCCTTGGACGCTTTCCATCAGGTCTTCCGCGCCAACAACATCGGCGCCAGCCGCCTTGGCTTCTTCCGCCTTGGCATCCCGCGCAAACACCGCGACGCGCAGAGTTTTACCCGTGCCTTTGGGCAAAGTCACAACGCCGCGCACCATCTGGTCAGCATGGCGCGGGTCAACGCCCAGGTTGATGGCCATTTCGATGGTCTCATCGAACTTAGCTTTGGCATTCTCTTTCACGATCTTGATTGCCTCATCGACGCCGTAAAGCGCCTTGGCATCAATCTTCTCGCGGGCCGCTTTGGTGCGTTTTCCTAATTTTGCCATCGGTTAGCCCTCCACCGTAATGCCCATGGAGCGCGCGGAGCCTTCGATGATGCGAATGGCAGCGTCCATGTCAGCGGCGTTTAAATCTTTCATCTTCATCTCCGCAATCTCCTGCGCCTGAGCGCGCGTGATTTTCGCCACATCCGCAGCGCGGCCTGGCGTGGAAGACCCAGACTTTAGCTTAGCGGCTTTCTTAATCAAAAAGCTTGCTGGCGGAGACTTGGTCTCAAAAGTGAAAGAGCGGTCGGTGTAGACCGAGATGATGGTTGGAATCGGCATTGCCTTTTCCATTTCCTGCGTGGCGGCGTTAAACGCTTTGCAGAATTCCATGATGTTCACGCCGCGCTGACCCAAAGCTGGGCCGATGGGCGGTGATGGGTTGGCGGCGCCCGCAGGCACTTGCAGCTTGATATAGCCGTCAATCTTCTTTCGAGCCATGATGTCCTCTCTTTAAGTATAAGCGGGCCAGCTGGCTCCGGCGCCGCCTGTTATGAGAGCCGTGGTCCGGCGCATGGCTGGCCTCCCACGGATTTCACAAGTCGCGCGTCTTAGGGCGTTAAAGCCTAAAGCGCAAGGCATTTATTGAGTAGAGCGCTTAGCTCTTTTCAACTTGCGTGTATTCCAGCTCAACCGGTGTTGGTCGGCCGAAAATGGAGACAGACACTTTGAGGCGTTCGGCCTCCTCGTCAACCTCTTCCACAAGTCCTGAGAAGGAGGCGAAGGGACCATCGATAACGCGCACTTCCTCGCCAATATCGAAGGTGACCTGCGCGCGTGGACGCGGTGTGCCATCTTCGACGACATTGCGCATACGATTGGCTTCGTCTTCAGAAATCGGCAGCGGTTTACCACCAGCGCCCAAAAAGCCCGTGACCTTTGGGGTGTTGTTGATGATGTGGAAGGCTTCATCGCTCATGTTGAGCTTGGCAAGTACATAGCCGGCCATCATGGTCTTTTCGGTCTTTTTCTTTTGCCCGCGTTTGACCTCAATGACTTCTTCTTTCGGCACAATCACTTCGACAATGTCGTGTTCAAGCTCTTGCAGCCTAGCCTGCTCTAGAATGGCAGCCGCCACTTTATCTTCAAAGCCGGAATAGGCGTGAATGATGTACCATTTCTCTGACATGTAGGCGCTCTTTCCGCTCTTATCTGCGTGTTAGCCCAGCCCGAACACGGTGCTGAGAATGAACGTGAAAATGCTGTCGACCAATAGGAAGAAGACCCCCATGAAGGCGGAAAAGATAACCACCATGATCGGGGGGATGCCGGTTTCCTTGCGCGTAGGCCAGGTGACTTTATTCGTCTCTTCGCGCACTTGGCGCACAAATTGAACCGGGCTCGATTTCGCCATGATCGCTGCTAAATCCTCTCCGGCCGGGGCGCTTGTCCTGCCCTGACCAAAAACACTTTTATCACTGTCGGGTGATGCTGCCAATAAAGGCTGCATGTGGGCTACCGGGCAACACCTTACAAGTCAAGAGATACGCTGGCAGGGGCAGCAGGAGTCGAACCCAATTTGGCGCGTTGCGCCAAATGAGCTTTGTCAAGAGCGGGTTCGGCCGCCGCGCTG
>CAKZYD010000380.1 GCA_937884085.1 uncultured Sphingomonadales bacterium
GAAGCGCAGGGCTCAGTCCTTACAAACAAATACGCTGAAGGCTATCCTGGCAAACGCTATTATCAAGGCTGCGCGCATGTGGACGTAGCCGAGCAATTGGCTATCGATCGCGCCAAACAGCTTTATAACTGCGCCCACGCAAATGTGCAGCCGCATTCGGGCGCGCAGGCCAATGGCGCGGTGATGCTGGCGCTGACTAAGCCTGGCGACACTATCCTTGGCATGTCTCTCGCAGCCGGTGGTCACTTGACCCACGGTGCGCCGCCAGCCCAATCAGGCAAGTGGTTTAACGCGATTCAATACGGCGTCACCCGCGATACGCACCTCATTGACTATGATCAGGTTGAAGCGCTTGCCAAAGAGCACCAGCCGACGTTGATCATTGCCGGCGGGGCTGCCTATCCGCGGCAAATTGATTTTGCCCGCTTTCGCGCCATTGCTGATGGTATTGGTGCTTATCTTATGGTGGATATGGCGCATATTTCAGGGCTTGTGGCCACGGGCGCGCACCCAAGTCCATTTCCGCATGCGCATGTCGTGACCACGACGACACATAAAACCCTGCGCGGACCGCGCGGTGGTATGATCCTGACAAACGACGATGCGCTCGGTAAAAAGTTCAACTCTGCCGTCTTCCCAGGCCTGCAAGGCGGGCCGCTGATGCATGTTATTGCTGCCAAAGCGGTTGCTTTTGGCGAAGCGCTGCAGCCGGATTTCAAAGACTATATTGAGACGGTCATCGAGAACGCGCAGATTTTGGCGAATACGCTCAAGGCATCTGGCTGTGACATCGTCGCTGGCGGCACAGACACACATGTTGTTCTCGTTGATTTACGGCCCAAAGGCATCACCGGAAAAATGGCTGATGAGGCATTGGAGCGCGCGCATATCACCTGCAATAAAAACGGTGTGCCCTTTGATCCCGAGCCGCCATTTGTGACATCCGGTATTCGACTCGGGTCTCCCGCCGGCACAACCCGCGGCTTTGGCGCAGGCGAATTCCGGCAGATCGGTGAGATGATTGCCAAAGTTGTGGATGGTCTCGCAGCCCATGGCGAAGAGGGCAATGCCCCCGTCGAAGCGGAGGTGCGCGAGAAGGTTTCTGCGCTCTGCAAAGCGTTTCCCATTTACAATGCGGCCATTTAGCGCTTTATCTACATATCGTAGGTGAAGCGGCGTGGGGCCGCATGATAGAGGGGCCCGGTCACCATGCGCTGCCCATTTTGTGGGAATGAAGATACTCAAGTAAAAGATTCGCGGCCCACCGAAGACGGCGCTGCTATTCGTCGTCGCCGGTCCTGTCCCTCTTGCGGTGCACGCTTTACCACCTTTGAACGGGTTCAGCTGCGTGAGCTTACCGTGCTGAAGCGATCCGGGCGCAAAGTGCCGTTCGAGCGCGAAAAGCTGGAGCGGGCAATCAATATAGCGCTGCGCAAACGGCCGGTGGAGCCAGAGCGGGTAGAGCGGATGATAAATGGGCTTGTTCGCCGCCTTGAAAGCATGGGAGAAACGGAGATTTCTGCCGACGTGATCGGGCAGCTTGCCATGGAAGGCTTAGAGAGCCTCGATAAAGTGGCTTATGTCCGCTTTGCGTCGGTCTATAAGAACTTCCGCGAAGCCAAAGACTTCGAAGATTTTGTCGGGTCTCTCTCCACAACCACAAAGCATACTTAGGCTGGCCCAGGGTTTCAAACGGTGACAACGGCCACTGAAGACTAAACGCGCAAAGGATCGCGCGCCGAGGCGAGCATGGCCGAAGAGCAGGAGCATATTAAGCTGGAACGCAGCGATCAGTTCAAAGACTTTCGCTTCGGAAGCGAATTTGATGGCATCCCGTTTCCGCCGGCCGATGAAGCCTTTTTCCGGGATCTGGTTGAATCGGTCTCCCAGGATAAAGCGCGCTTGGACACGGCGATTTCTGACCGCCTCGCCAGTACCTGGCGGTTGGAGCGTATTGATCCGCTGGTTTTGCAGATTTTGCGAGCCGGAGCGTATGAGCTTACGTCCCGAAAAGATGTGCCGACGGCTGTCGTCATCACGCAATACGTCGATGTGGCCCATGCTTTTTATGACGATCAGGAACCCAAATTTGTGAACGGCCTTTTGGATCGCCTTGCCAAGGACGTTCGGACGTAACGCCGGGCAGGATCCAATCGCGCATATGGGTGAATTTGACCGCATTGCCCGATATCTAGCACCCCTCGCTGGGCCGGAGGGCCTGTGCCTTGCTGATGACGCCGCGCTTCATACACCGCCGCCGGGCTTTGATTTTGTGATGACTAAGGACATGCTGGCCGAGGGCGTCCATGTGCCGACGGGCTGCGTGCCTGATATCTTCGCCCGCCGCGCGCTGCGTAGCAACCTGTCCGACTTGGCCGCCATGGGTGCAAAGCCCTTGGGATATCTCCTAGGTCTCAGTCTGCCGCCGCATTTGGACGATATTTGGCTGCAGGCATTTTGCAATGCCTTGGGCGCAGATCAACTTCGCTATGGCCTTAGTCTTTGGGGCGGGGATAGCATTTGTGTCGATGGCCCCATTACAGTTTCTATAACAGCGCTTGGATTGGTGCCCGCAGGCACGGCCTTGCGCCGCGATGGCGCACAGCCCGGTGATGATGTGTTCGTTTCTGGCTTCATTGGCCAGGCAGCGGCTGGCCTGCATTTGCTGAACGAAGACGCTGAGGAGGACGCATGTGGCTGGCACACGGCATATGTTGCGCCAGAGCCACGGATATCGCTTGGCGATGCGCTTCGAGGACGCGCCACGGCGGCCATCGATGTTTCAGACGGTTTGGTGGCCGATGTGGGCCATATAGCCACCGCGTCGAAGGTGAGTATTGCGTTGGCGCTGAATGACATGCCGGTTCATCCGCAAAACCCGCTCGGGATTGAGGATGCCATTACAGCCGGAGATGACTATGAGCTTGCCTTTACAGCGCCTCCGGAAAAGCGCTCAGAGATTTTTACGCTTTCTGAAAGCCTTGGCCTTAGGCTGACGAAAATAGGCCAGGTCCGCGCGGCGGCAGCTGGTCAAGAACCATGCACCGTGCTGGACACCTTAGGAAACGCCGTTGCGTTCAAAAAGACGGGGTGGCAGCACGGCTGAAATAAGAGGCCGTATATGGCGGAAGAGAATGAAGACAGCCAGGAGCTGCCCGAAGCGCCAAAGCGTTCCAAACTGCCGATGATCCTAGCGCTTGTCGGCGGCTTGGTTGTCGGCGGCGGCGGAGCAGCTGGGTATTTCCTGATTTTGGCGCCTGAGCCTGAGGTTGCGGCGAAAGAAGACGATGCGGCCAAAGAAGAGGTCAATCTAGCAGAACTGAAACCGCATTTTGTGTTGGTGGACCGAGTGAGTGCCCCAATGATTGCCGACGGACAGCATGTGATTGGGCATGTCTCCATGTATGTGCGCCTCCAAGTGAAAGATGCCGATGACCAAGACTGGGTGCGCGACCGGCTTCCCATGGTTCGTCATGCCATTAACATTGGGCTTGCCAAAGTGGGCGTGAACCCGCCGGAAACGCCTAATCGGATTGACTATGAAGGCACGGCTACCCGCATCACCGAAGCAATCAACGACTATCTGCAAACAGATAAGGTCCTGGGCGCTTTGATTACGGAAGCCGTTCGCCTCTAGGGCCCTCCACTCCTGCCTTGCCATTCACCGAACGGCGTGCCAGATTGCTTTAAGCTTAAAGTAATTCAGCGGTGAGGCCATGACAGATCAAGAGCGCATTTCTGAACGCATTGAAGAGATCTTTAACGTCTGGAGCGTTGGGGATGCTGGCTTTGATGAAGATGCAATCGGTGCGCTGTATGACAACACCGACGCGTTTTCCGCTTTCGATACGCTGATGCCAACCACGTCTGTGATGAATGGATGGGCGTCCTTCAGTGAAAACTGGACGGGCGCATTGTCTGTTATGAAGGATTTTCGCTGTTGGCTCGAAGATTGCCTGGAAACCACTGTGGTAGGCGAGGTGGCCTGGACCCGTCTTATTCTGGGTGTGAGTGCGCGCAATTCGGCAACTGGCGAGGCGATCAAAGGCAAGCAGCAAGTCACGCTGATTTGGCGCAAGAGCGATGATTGGCGCATTGTGCATGAGCATTTGTCAGGCCCTGTACGGCATATATAGGAGGACAAGATGGATATTCAGGCTGCTGTTTTGCGCGAACCTCATAAGCCTTTTTCCATCGAAGCGCTTGATCTCGAAGACCCTGGCCCACACGAAGTGCGCGTCAAAATCGCTGCGACCGGGCTGTGCCATACGGATTTGGTGGTTCGGGACGGGTTAATGCCCGCGCCCTATCCTATCGTTGTAGGGCATGAGGGCGCTGGGACGGTGGCTGCCGTTGGCGCGCATGTCACCAAGGTCAAACCCGGCGATACCGTCGTCTTGTCCTACCTGTCCTGCGGGACGTGCCGGTGCTGTGTGTCAGGGCAATCGAGCTATTGCGTTAATATTCTGCCGCTTAATTTTAGTGGGCAACGCCCGGATGGCACGACGCCGCTTAGGGACAAGACAGGCGCCCGCGTCCATGGCATGTTTTTTTCCCAGTCATCCTTTGCAACCTATGCCTTGGCGTCTGAGCGCAATGTGGTTCCAGTTCCTGATGCGCCAGATATTGCACAGCTTGGTCCGCTCGGCTGTGGCTTGCTCACAGGCGCGGGCGCCGTTTTCAATGTTTTGAAGCCAGGCCCCGGTGCAAACATGGTTGTGTACGGTGTTGGCGGCGTTGGCCTCAGTGCAATCATGGCCGCGCGCAGTTTGGGCGTGACAAACATCATTGCTGTCGACCGCCATTCCAATCGCTTGGAGAAAGCCCTTGAGCTGGGGGCAGCCCATGCCATTGACGCCAGCACAACCGATGTATTGGAGGCTGTACTGAAATTGACAAAGGGCGGTGCAGATACAGCGCTCGAAACAACCGGTGTGCCGGCCGTCCTGCGGACAGCAGTGGATGGTCTTGCAATGCCGGGCACCGTTGGTTTTGTCGGTGTTGCTGCCCCGGGAGCGGAGGTGAAACTCGACATGCCTTCGCTCATGTTCGGCAGGCGCATTATTGGGATTGTTGAAGGGGACGCGGTGCCCGATATCTTGATCCCCCATTTGGTGGACCTATATCGCGATGGCCGCTTTCCGATAGACGCTATCACGACGACCTACCCGCTCGATGCAATCAATCAAGCGGCGCACGATAGCGAGACTGGCAAAGTCATCAAACCATTGCTGCAGCCTTAATAGTCGTATTGATAGAAAGTCTCCTT
>CAKZYD010000381.1 GCA_937884085.1 uncultured Sphingomonadales bacterium
AAGGCAGTGACCTCGGCTAAAGCCGCAGCCTTCCCGGAAGCACCAGATCTCCAAACTGACGTGTACGTCAACTACCTCTAGGAGCTGCAAGACATGCCGAAAAAGACGGTCCGTGAGGCCATCAACCAAGCGCTCCACATGGAAATGGGGCGCGATGAAAATGTCATCGTCATCGGCGAAGACGTCGCCGGCGGGGCAGGCAGTGACGGCCAGCGCGATGCCTATGGCGGCGTTTATGGCGTCACCAAGGGCCTCATTGGCACTTACGGCGAAGAACGTGTGATCGACACGCCCATCACCGAGTCCGCCATCATGGGCGCTGCCGCTGGCGCTGCGCTCCGCGGCCTGCGCCCCGTTGCAGAGCTTATGTTCGTGGATTTCCTTGGTGTCTGCTTTGACCAGATTTACAATCAAGCGGCCAAGTTTCGATACATGTTTGGCGGGAAGGCGACCACGCCACTGGTTATCCGCTCCATGATTGGGGCAGGGGTGTCCGCCGCCGCCCAGCACAGCCAAACCCTCTATCCCATGTTCACCATGGTGCCTGGCCTGAAAGTGGTCATGCCGTCCAACGCCTATGATGCGAAGGGCCTTCTCATCCAAGCTATTCGCGACGATGACCCGGTCATCTTTTTAGAGCATAAGCTGGTCTACGACACCTCTATGGAGGTGCCAGACGAGGCCTACACGATTCCTTTTGGGGAAGCGGCCATCCCGCGCGAAGGCGATGACGTCACCATCGTAGCCTTCTCCCACATGGTCAATCATGCCATCACGGTGGCGGATACTCTCAAGAAGGAAGGCATCTCAGTAGAAGTTATCGACCCGCGCACAACGTCCCCCCTTGATGAAGACACCATCTTGGAAAGCGTTGAAAATACTGGCCGTCTGGTCGTCGTTGATGAGAGCCCGCCGCGCTGCAACATGGCGACAGATATCGCCGCTCTGGTGGCGAGCCAGGCCTTCGATAGCCTGGAAGCGCCCATCGAGATGGTCACCTGCGCCCACACGCCCGTGCCCTTCTCCCCCGCTTTGGAAAAACTCTACCTGCCGTCGCCTGAGAAAATCGAAGCGGCTGTGCGCAAAACGCTGAAAGACTAGCTATGGCCATAACGCCCATCCTCATGCCCAAATGGGGCCTTGCCATGGAAGAAGGTACGCCGGTCGAATGGCTGAAAGCCGAAGGCGATACCGTTGCCGAAGGTGAGGAACTGGTCGAAATCGAAACCTCGAAAATCACCAATGTGATGGAGGCAACCGACGCAGGCCCACTGCGCCGTATCGTGGCTGATGTCGGTGAAGCTCTGCCGGTTGGCGCCCTCATCGGCGTCATCGCTGAGGAAGCGGACAGCGACGACGCTATCGATGCCTTCATCACCGATTTCCAAGCCAATTTCATCGTCGCGGCGGACTCCGGCGATGAAGCAAGCGGCCCAGAAACCATCACAGTGGATGGCAGTGACATTACTTACCAGCGTGTGGACGGCGGAGACGGCACGCCCGTCATCATGGTCCACGGCTACGGCGGTGACCGAGACAATTGGCTCTTCAACCAAGATGCCCTGGCCGCCGATAGGGACGTTATCGCTCTAGACCTGCCAGGCCATGGCGGCTCCACCAAAGACATAAAGGACCCGAGCCTCAAAGGCCTTGCCAAACTGGTGAATGATTTTGCAGGCGCACTGGGCCTAGAGACATACCACCTGATGGGCCACTCCATGGGCGGCGCCGTTGCGCTAGAAGCGGCCAGTCAAGCCGGCGGCGCAGTCGTCTCGGTCGTCACCGTCTGCCCCGCTGGCCTCAGCGCCAAGGTCAATAGCGACTTTATCGATACTTTCCTCGCTGCAGAGCGCCGCAAAGGCATGAAACAAGCCGCTCTGATGCTATTCGCCGACAAAGATCTTGTCACCCGAGACCTCGTCAACAATCTCCTCCAATTCAAGCGCATAGACGGCGTTAATGAAGCGCTGGTAGCCCTGCGTGATGGCGCCATTGCGGATGCCAATACGGCGCCCATTGATGTGAGCGCCATCGCAGCGCCGGTCTGCATTATCATTGGCGAGGAAGACGAGGTTATTCCGCCTTCTGGCGATGCGCCAAGCGGCGCCCAGGTGGTGAAGCTGCCGGTTGGCCATATGGCGCATATGGAAGATGCTGCCGCGGTGAATAAGGCGGCTGTAGCGCATTTCAACCAGGTAGGCTGACGCCACCTTTAGAAAAAGCCTATTTCAAAGATCTGACAAACCGACTATATTTAAACTGTCGTTTGAGATTTCTGAAAGGAATGCAAGATGGCTGATGAAGACACCTGTGGTTGTACCACCTGCGCTCCGTCGTGCAACTGCGCACAAGTAGAGCCAACAGACGGTGGTTGTTGCTGCGGCGACGCATGCCTTTGTAAAGATTGCAACTGCGGCCCTAGCTGTGGCTGTAATGGGATTGCTGGCTAATTTTCCTGTTAGGGTTTGGATAACGGCTCTGCCTGCTTTCAAATCCGCCCAGCTTTATCCAACGCCTCAATCACATCCGCCTGCGC
Organism: uncultured Sphingomonadales bacterium; assembly: GCA_937884085.1. Taxonomy (GTDB): domain Bacteria; phylum Pseudomonadota; class Alphaproteobacteria; order Sphingomonadales; family CAKZYD01; genus CAKZYD01. Next base: position 2,537 of record CAKZYD010000381.1, read on the forward strand.
AGCCATAAAATACGCTCGGTCTGGCTCCTTCACGGCGCCGTCCTTGCCCAGCAGCCCATTCTTGCGCTGCGGCGCTAGCTCCAGATAACTGTCAGCAAAGGCTTCCGAGCGCTGGCGGGCGAGGTAGTTGCTCATGCCGGGGCGGCGGCGTTTGCGGCGTGGGGGGTGGGTCTCGGGTTGGGGGTGGGGCGCAGTAGTCTCGGG
>CAKZYD010000382.1 GCA_937884085.1 uncultured Sphingomonadales bacterium
GGAAATTCATGAGACACTACCTCTTTGGTTCTGTAATGATGCATAGGCTAAGGCGCTCGGGCGGCGCTGACGACTAACAAAGATATGGGGCCAATTGTCCATTATGGCGTCACGACATAAACGTGCGATCCATCGACATCGCCGCTCATGAAGCGTCTAAATATGTCAGCGGCGTCCTCCAACCCATTGATGGTCTCAACGGTGAACCAACTATCGGCGGCATCCGAATACCCTTCCCATCGCGCAAATAACGCCTGCTGAAACCCTGCCGTCCCAAGTCGTTTGGCCGCCGCTTTTGCTTGGTCGGGCGCGAAGAACAGGATTGGCGTTGGCTCAGGAAGACTGGCTTGGCCTGGCGCGCTGCCCGCGTGAGATTTCCCAACTTGGCAGCTATACGCAATGTCTGGCGATACATGACGATGTACAGCGTGCAGGACAGCTGCATTACCGGCAAAATCGATGACTATCGTTTTGGTTTTGTCGATAGTCTCAATCGCTTCATACGTCACTGTCTCGTCATAGAGACCCGTTGCTTCGACGAAGCTGGCATTCTTTGAACTCGTGAGCGCGATGACGCGCCCTTTAAAGCGACCAGCCTGTTTCAAGCAAAACGCCGTACCAAGCGCGGTTTTTGATGAAGCGCTTGTTAAAATGATTTGATCAGCGGCATAGAAATCAGCATCCGCGAAAAAATCCTCCAAAAGCCAAGCAGTTGAAAACAATGGCCTGAGAGCAGGAACGAGATGTTTGTTCTTTGTCGAAAAAGGATCGCCGTCCGCGAAACTGAGAGCGTTGTAAAAAGGATGCAGTGCGCTGCGATGCGCCGCCCCATCGCTAAAACCAATGTCAGAGATTTTGTGCGGCTCTAAGACCGCTGTGTCTGCGAAGGGCAGAAAACCATAGACCTGTTGCCCGGGAGAGAGCTCCAGCACGTTTGACTGCGTGATAGTGGCATAGCCCCAGACAGGAACAATAACACTCTCCGCGCCAGCTGCTGGGAAAAAGTCGTAATACCCCATAGCCTCGCCGAACAAAGCGTAGGTCGCGTTATTTGCGGTCAAAGCAAAGGTGTCGATACGGCACAGAACCTGGCCATCGCCCAGTGTGGGCGCCTCTCGCTCTAATATTTTTCCTGAGCCATCCGATCCGCGTTCCATTTCGAACACATGTCCAAATGCATTGATCATATTGACCCCTCCCCACTGGCCCCGGTATTGCCGGTGGCGTGATGATAACAACAAAGGCGAAGCCATGACAGCGTTCCATCCTTTGCGAAGCATGCCCGATCTATCGGGATATAAGCCAGGCGACATCCTGGTCATTTTCGGGGAGGTATTTGGCCGAGGCTATGCCAATGGCCTCATCGATGCCGCGGAACGCCAAGGCATGCACGTGATCTATGGAACGGTTGGTCGACGCAATGCTGATGGAACGCCGCGACCGTTGACGGACGACGAGCTCGTTGAAAAAGGCCATGGCCCTATCATCAACACACCGCTTGAAGCAGGCTTCGAACGCGAGAGCGCGCCAGACGGTAGCACCCTGGTCGATGCGCTAAATGCGGTCGGAAAAGACTGGACCGATGCGTCCTTGGATTTTGACGCGATCGAACATGCGCGCACAAAGGGTGAAGAACGCTTCAGGCGCCAGGTTGAAGACTGGCTCGCCGCCCTAGAGGCCCACATCACAGACGGCGCCAATGTCCTATTTGCACACACGATGGCTGGCGGCATCCCGGCGTCTAAGCGCGTTTTGGCGGTATCCAATCGCATTTTTAAGGGCACAGGGGAGCGTCACCAATCCAGTGAAGCCTTTTGGGCAAGCGATATGGGCCGGGCTTGTGCAATCTCATTCGAAGAGGTTACGGCCAAGACGCTCGGGCACCTGATTGATCTTAGTGCCCCGCTGCGTAAATCCATTGAAGCGAAGGGCGGGCGCACAGCCATCGTCGCATATGGCTATCACGGGACAGAGTGCATCATGGGCGGCTCTTATCAGTGGCAGACCTACGCGCCCTATCTGCAGGGGTTTGCCAAAATGAAGCTGGAAGAAATCGCAGCCAGCGCCAATGCGGATGGAACACCTGTCGCTGTTTTCAACGCTCCGGAAATTCTCACCAATTCAAGCGGCATCTTTGTCGGCGTTGAATTGCCACTCTATCGCTTAATCCTCGCTGTGGAGCGAGAAGCGCCTGAACTGGCCAAAACCATCAATGACGCTTGCGCCGCAAAGCTTGAGGACGGTGAAGCTGCACTAGACACTGTGCGCGAAATTTTGCGCGAGTACCATTCTGCCGCGGAGATAGACTACACGAAGGTCTTCGCAGATTGGCCGCAACATAATACGGCTGAACAGATGACCATCATGATTGACTCCTCGGCAAGACTGCGTGGCCTGCACAAAGACAGTGCTGACTTAATGACCGGGTTTCTGAGCCGGCTCGTCTTTGAAGCCTGCGGGGAAATTATGTTGCATAAGAGCTGGGCGCTTGATGCGCCCGTTTATTGGCTGGGGCATGACGTCATAGCGAAAGCGTTGGCCGGCTTGGAACTTCCAATAGGGTCAGATTGACACATCCGCTGACCCAATCCTCTGTAAATTATGGAGTGATACATCTTCAGCTCTATATTATTGGATGGATGAGGAACGAACAGGGAGACCCCCATGGCTGATCGCGATCCTATCTCTGCGGAGTTTTTAAAAGCCCGGTGCCCGGGCGTAAGCACCAATGACCTGCTAGACGCCGATACCCGGCACGTGCCGGATTTCATTAAAGAAGATGCCTCACAGTTTCTTGGTTCTGAGCCATTTGAGTCGGCGCGGTTCTCGTCGCTGGAGTTCTTTGCCAAAGAATAGCAGAAAATGTGGCCAGCCATTTGGCAGTTTGCCGCCCGTCAGGAAGAGCTGCCGGAGCCAGGCGATACTGTTGTGTATGAGAATGTGGGCAAGTCCTGGCTGTTAGTGCGCCAAGATGATGGATCCGTGCGCGCCTTTGCCAATGTATGCCTCCATCGCGGCCGTAAACTGCGCACCAGCTCAGGGCCTGCAGAAGAGTTTGAGTGCCCCTTTCACGGATTTACCTGGGCTACGGATGGCAGCTTAAAGCGCGTGCCCTGCCAATGGGATTTTCCGCATTTGATGCAGAAGGATATGAGTTTGCCAGAAGCCAGGGTGGCGGAGTGGCAAGGCTTCATCTTCATCAATGAAGATGGCAAAGCGCCGCCCATCGAAGAATACCTCTCGCCACTTGATGAACACTTTAAGCGCTGGCGGCTAGACGAATGCTACACAGCGCTTTGGGTGGGGAAAGTCATCCACGCCAATTGGAAGTGCGTCTCCGAAGCATTCATGGAAGCCTGGCACTCCATTATTACCCATCCGCAGCTCTTGCCGTTCACTGCCGATGCTAATTCTAAGTATAACGTGTGGGGCGATCATGTGAATTTGACGCTCACCCCGTTTGGCGTCTTGTCGCCCCACCTGCAAGACCAAGGCCATGACGAACAGTTCATCGTTGACAGCTTCGCCCGTGGCTCCGGCCGTACGGCGCAGGCAAATGAAGGCATGCAAATCCCAGAAGGACACACAGCCCGCAGCTATATTGCAGAGCTAAACCGTCAGCAGTTCGTTGAGGCGCTCGGATATGATGGTGCCGACCTGTCCGACAGCGAGATGGTGGACGCGTTTACGTACAACGTGTTCCCCAACTTCTCCCCTTGGGGCGGCTTTGCGCCAAACGTTGTCTATCGCTGGCGGCCTTGGCCAGACCATCGCTCTGCCTTGATGGAAGTGCGCCTTCTCGGTCGCAAACCAAAAGATGGGCCAATGCCAGAAGCGGCTGAAATGCGCTTCTTATCTGAGGACGAGCCTTGGGACACCGTCCAAGAATGGGGCCAACTGGGCTATGTCTTTGACCAAGACATGGAGAACCTGCCCTATGTCCAAGAAGGCATGGAAGCCTCTGCCAATGGGGTTCTTGAGCTCGGAAATTATCAAGAAAGCCGCATTCGCCACTTCCATCAAACGATGGATAAATACCTGGCCCGCGAAGACTGACGCTTTTACGCGATGCCTAAGCGTATAAGCCAAGCGAGGTAGCGATCCTCAATCGCTGCCCGCTTCAAACCCCTTTTGAATCGGAGATGTGTTGTAGATGACGATCTCATTGAAAAGGCCGTCATCGTTTACATAGAAGAAGTTACAGTTGCGCATCACCACGTCTTCGCCGGCTTCATCGATAAGCTGAACCTTGAAGCGGCTCGTGATGCTTTGGCTTTCAGGATCGACGGTATTGATGAAGTCGTGAAAGTTGACGGTCGGAAATGTTCCCAGGAAGTCTTTGAAATGCGTCAGAAGTGGTGCTTTGCCGTCATATCGAAAGGTGGATGCTGGAAACCACATTACACAGTCGTCTGCGAAAGTATTCATCACGGCATCTAGGTCGTGATTATTACAGCCAATGAAATACTGATTGATCGCTAAATCGAGGAGCGCCTCGCGGTCTAGTGCCATGGACCCGGTCCTTCTTGTCTCAACATATAAAATCTAGCACGCGCGATATGTCGTCAGCCGCATCAATGGCCATGGCCGCTTCCATGAATGCATCGATTTGGCTCTGGCTCTTGCCAGCAGCACCGCACGCTTGAACTTTCCGACGGCGACCGTCGGCGTCCAGCGGATACCCCGGCGCCCCAAGCGGATGGACACATGACGCTGAAAGCGTTCGCCCACCGGTTAAAGTGAGTTCGCAGCGCTGAGGACCAAGCGCATTTGGATCTGGGTTCCCGTCGTCGATCAAACAGACTTTCTGAGACAGTGACGCAATGTCTGGATCAGCAAAAACCTCCAATACAAACCGCAGCGGATCGACCTTTCCGTCAATCAACATCAATGGCGCTACAAAATCCAAACAAAGCCGCGCATAGGCTGGTGTCATTGTCTCGGTTAGTGGTCGACCAACCAGCAGCAAGATGAGCGAGGGCGCGTAGACGTCCAGGCGCTCCACCTCGCGCCAATCAAACGGTGTCTGGGCCTGCAATTCATAGAGCATGGTCAGAACGGCTTGTGTTGCGCGGCCTGCTGGGAATGGTTTGTGTGCCATTTCCGGCATTTTCCAGGGGTTTCCAAGGCGGCCTAGCTCGCCTGCAACATCGCCCGGCTCTTCAAACAGGGTAAAATAGCCAAACTGGCCGCCAATAATATCGACTGGTCCTGAAAAGCCTGCCTCCGCCAAATCAGCGGCCTGGTGCGCCGCGCGCGCGGCTTGGCCCACTTGCAGGGCGAGTGCCATCGACCCCTCCCAATGCGCCTGCATGGTTCCCGAGAGATGAGAATAGGCAAGTCCCAACGCGTTGAGGGTAGTGGCCTCATCATATCCGCGCGCCACAGCGAGCGCGGCGACGGCGCCCATTTGCCCTGCAATTGCCGGGCGAAAGAACTTTGGCGCCGAAGACGAGGCCGCGCCGAAAAATACAGCCACATCAATTGCGACGCAAAGGGCCGTCAGAAGTGCCTGCCCCGAGAGCGGGCGTTGCTCTGCCTCTGCCAGCAGCGCCGCTGTTGGTGCACCCAGGGCAATGACGACGGAATATTCGTGCAGGCCGTCCCACTCCAGCGCATGCATTTGATATCCGTTGACCATGGCCGCAGCGGGTGGCGGCAGTTTGACACCTGGGCGGCCGATTATGCGTGCAACGTCGCCCTGACCCCATTTGGAGGCAGCTGCCAAAACCAAATCAGAGGCCTCATAGCCCCTGCCCGCGACACCGCACGCGAGCGTATCCATGAAAAAAATTTTCGCAGCCTCTACGGCCTGCGTTGGCAAGTCTTCAAAGCGCGCTGCTACGATGAATTCTGCCATGGCTGCGCTGAGCTCTGCTGCACGGATTCGCTGCCCAAGCGCTGGATTTGGCGTTTCAGTCATTGCGGAAGGGACACTCTATTCTTCAAAAACACCGCGTTCACGCAGGCCCTCAATGACCTTGCGCTGCGCCCCAAGCGCTTCTTTGCGGCCCTGCATTTTGCCGTCACTGAGCCGATTTGGCCCATAGTGTTCGGCAGCTGCATAACCCGGCTCAAAGGCATCCATCGGGAGGCGGGATAACATATTGGCCATGCCTGTGTTGCTGCGCGCGCTGCGAAGACCGTCTAGGTCAATAGTGGCAACAGCATTCATGCTCTCGCCATATCCAGCTTCAGCCAAAACCTTGCCATACCAATCTATGATTTTGGACATGGCATCTGTTGAGGCTTGAGGAACGGGTGTACCGGACATGCCGCCCGTATTAGCGCTCACCACATACGCCATGTTTTCAATCGCCCTAGCCCGTTTAGCAATATCCTTCACCGTCAGCATGGGCGCGCCAACTTCGGCGGTTGGATGGAGCAAAAGTTCGGCCCCTTTAAGCGCATGCATGCGAGCAATTTCAGGATATAAAATTTCCTCAGATGCGATTGTCCCGAGCGTGCCAATCTCTGTTTTCGCCACGGGGAAGACTGCATCCAGACCATAGGCATCCAAATAAGCATCCCAGACATCATAAGGCGTAGGCGCGTAGAGAGAAATCATCCGCCTATAGCGCAAGACCACATCGCCGTTCGGTGCGACAACGACATTGGCTTGAAAATAGAGGTCTGGAAACTTTGGGTCCGTCTCGTAGTGGTTGGTGCATAAGAACACCTTTTGTCGCTGCGCAACCGCGCTCCAGGCATCCAAGATTTCGCCAGTCTTCCCAATCGCGGCTTTGTCACGCCATTCAGCGCGCGTTTCCCCCAATGGGAAGCCCGTTAAGACGTATTCCGGCAGGACAACCAGCTTCAGCGGATAGCCGGAATAGC
>CAKZYD010000383.1 GCA_937884085.1 uncultured Sphingomonadales bacterium
GACGAATGCCGCTGCTAATGCCACGATCTTCCCAAGAGCGCTCCTAACCAGAAGGATTGGCGGTGCAATCGTGTCGCGCCAAGCTGCGATCACAGCCTGGTCCACTGAGATGACGGCCCTCAACGGGTAACGTGACCCTCGCGCCCAAAAGTCTTGGGTATTTTGGACTTCGACTTCGCTAAACGCAGCGCCCTCGAAACTTGCCAAGACATAATCCCCAGTCATCAAGCGAATCTGACTTCGGCTTCGTAGTTCTGGCGGCATGACGTCAAAAAGGATGGCGTCAGCATTGATAGCCGAGATGAGTTCTAAATTTGTCCCTAATCCCCAAGATACACCGACAACACCGGAGTTTCCGGACGTGATCGGTCCTATCCGGTAAGCGGGGTTGCGCGCCTGGTTCCAGTCGGCCCTTTCTGATTCAGGCGGCAAAGGCGCGCGCTTGTCGCCGAAGCCCGAGCAGTTTGCCGAAGGAGTGACCAAGTGAATGTCAGCAACCGTTCCGGTCGACAAAACAACCTGCCTGAGCAACACTTGAGCGTCGGGGCCACACTTTGTTTGGTCCGCCAAAAGAATTTCTGTTTTGGCAGTGACAACAAAGTCTACGGCCGCTTCCACGCGCGTGATAAGCAGCTGTGACTTTTCGCTAAGTTGGGAGCCATTAAGCTCGGTGATGACCATCCGATGGAGAAGAAAACCACCCGCCTGCCAAGCCAAAAAAGCCAATGCAAAGACGACCCAAAATCTCTTACCAAGTAGTTGCATGACAATTGCCGCTGGCCAATTCCGCACCTATCGTAGCGCCAAAGCCTAAAAACCCGCTGAAATTGCATTCAGAAAACAGTGAAAATACAAAGATGGTTAATGCCGATGGGAATAACCTCTTCGGGCTTACCTTGTGTGGACTTTTGCAGGGATGTCCCTCTCCCTTAGAACTGGGCCATTACAATGAGTACAGCCGGGGGGCAAATCAAACGGCCCGTTATTTGTATTCTTGGAAACCTTGGTTTTGTTTCAATTCTCGCCGTAATCTAAGCTTGTTTACTTTTGGCCTAGCTCTGCCTTGTCCGCATTGATTTCGGACATGATTTTGAGCAGTTTTGATATCAGCAAATCCCGCCAGCCGGACCTTCTCAGGCCAGGGAGACCGCGCGAGGATGCTCGTCGATGTCTCGAAGGTCTACTTGGAGCCGAACCTTCTCTATGCTGCAATGCAGTACCGAAGGCGAATTGAACTAAGAGCCTACCTTGACCCTCGAACGGGCGGAGCTATCGCGCACGGCGCTCATGAGAAGCACGCCTTGGCAGGACATTCCCCACAGCGGTTATTCAGAAGACTGGCTGTGGTTTAAATGCTGAGAGGCCGACGGTTCGGACCAATATACCTATTATTTTCCTGATTTTCCTGCAGTCTTACCCCACCGCTGGTAAACATTGGTTAGGGGGTCGGCGGGTAACGCTACGCAAAATTTTTGGGGTATTTGGTGTGAATGCAGTGATGTCCCGTTTGGTGGCGGCGGTCCTGATGGGGATAATCGCCTTGCTTGGATACGTTGCCTACGACCGGCAGACGTCCTGGACGCTTCAGGCAAAAATCCTTGAAAATGCAGACGTTTGGCTCGCCCTTCTTCAAGCTGACATAAGCGGGATAAGATCTTTAGAAGGAGACCGGCTGGGACCGCTGGCCACCTCAACCACCATCGGTTTAGCGTCTGACGCAATATCAGGCGTTGGATTCCGAATTTTTGACGTTGACGCGAACGTCGCATTTTCATCGGACGAAGGGGAGCGGGTTTTCTTTGCGCCAGACCGAAGGCAAGTTGCGATTGCCAACGTTGTCGCGCTTGGCGAAAAAGACGTATTTGTTCAAGAACAAAACTTCGGCGCCTCGAGATCCCGGTCTATCGCGTTTGTGCTGGCACCGCTGTATTTGGACGGCCGTCCAGCTGGAGTTGTCGAGCTCGCGCTTGATGTTGCTCTCGCCAAGGCAGCAGTTCGCGAATCCTTTGCCGCGTTTGCAGCTGTCCTTTCTGCGCTCTTTCTAGCCGCCGTTACGATTCCTTCTCTGCATTGGTATGGCGCCTGGCGCTCTGCACAGAAAACAAACCGAGACCTGCGCAACGCACGCGATGAGCTAGAAACAAGCGCCGAAGCGGATGCGGAGGTTGCGGCTGAACAAATCCGAATGGCCCGGGAAGTCCAACTTTTGGGAGAGTTCAACGAGTGGATGCAAACGAGCCGCTCGCAAAGAGAACTGTTTGAGTTGGTGTCTAACGCGCTAAGCCTCCTGCTCCCGGCAACTTCTGGCGAGATTTACGTCTATTCCAACTCCCGTGACGTCCTAGATGGTGCGGTTGGATGGAATGGCGGCGCCCCTAAGGACCACATTCACCCGGATGATTGCTGGTCACTCAGGCGCGGGCGAAACTATGAGTTTGGAAGCAGTGAAATTGGCGTCCGCTGCTCGCATTTTGGGGGTGGAGTCGAAAAACGGTCGCTTTGCATCCCGTTGCTTGCCCACGGTGAGACCATTGGTTTGTTCAGCATCGTTGAGCGTGATAGCTTTGACCCAAAGGAATTTGTCGCTTCTT
>CAKZYD010000384.1 GCA_937884085.1 uncultured Sphingomonadales bacterium
CTGACGACGCGACGCTGTCCAGGCTTTATTTTTCGCGCGCCGCTAAAGCGGTGGCCCAGAGGGTAATTTTGGGTGCGTCGAAGCCTTTCACCGGGCCTTTAGGCCCGCTTTCAAGGCCTCTCCTGCCCAAAATTACCTTCTGGGCCATCCCGGGCGTCTCCATTTATGAGTTTACGGCCTAGTAAGCTTGCTTCCGCAGGCTGATCGCTCCAAATACGGACCATGTCCGACTCATCTACTGTCTCTGATCGAGATTCCATCAGCGCCGAACTCAGCTATCCCTTTGAGGCGGTGCCTGAGCGCGGCGCCCTTTTAGAAGTCGCGCCCGGCGTTCATTGGCTGCGCATGCCTTTGCCGTTCAATCTGGACCACATCAATCTCTGGGTTTTGGACGATTGTGATGGCGTTACCTTGGTCGACACCGGGCTAGGTATGCCGGACAGCAAAGCAATCTGGGAGGAAGTGTTCGAACGCTATATTGATCCGCGCCCTGTAAGAAAAGTCGTCGTGACCCATTTTCATCCCGATCATATTGGCCTGGCTGGATGGCTTGTGCGCAAGACGGGGGCGCCTCTCTATATCAGCCGCACAGAGTATTTGATGGCGCGCATGTTGTGCTTGGATGTGCGTGATGAACCGCCACCAGAGTTGATGCGGTTTTATGAAGCCGCCGGTTGGGATGAAACGCAGCTCGATGCCCAGCGGCAGAATGGATACGGCAACTATGCCAAGGGTGTTGCGGAACTGCCGGCTGGCTATATGCGGCTCATGGACGGGGCGACGCTTAGCATTGATGATAAGACATGGGAAATTTGGGTGGGCGAGGGTCATGCGCCCGAGCATGTCTGTCTCTATTGCGCTGAGCGCGATGTGCTGATTGCTGGCGATCAAGTGTTGCCGCGCATTTCGTCCAATGTGTCGGTCTATGCCACCGAGCCAGAAAGCGATCCTTTGAGCGATTGGCTCCGGTCCCTGCATAAGTTCAAGGCTTTACCGGATACCGCTTTGGTGCTGCCTTCACATAATGAGCCATTCTATGGTTTGCACATGCGTTTGGATGGGCTCATCAATGGTCATTGCGCGAAACTTGAGCGTTTGGCGCGCAAGCTCGATACACCCAAAACCGCTTTAGAGACGCTGGACACTTTGTTCGGACGAAAATTCGACAACCCAATGCTGCTGTCCATGGCGACGGGTGAGGGGATTGCGCACTTGCGCTTTTTAGAAAGCGCTGGGTTGGTGGAGCGTAGCTATAAGGATGGTGTTGCTTATTATTGCAGAACTGCGTCTCCAGCCATGTCAAAGGCTGGTTTTGTGGAATACTCCCGGGGACCGGCTTGATTGGCTTGTTAATTCCTTTAGACTAGAGTGCCGTACCAATAGTCGGGAGTGCCCCAAATGGACGCTGTCATAGATGCACCACAAGCCCCTTGGCTAAAAGCTTATCCAGATGGTGTAGATTGGCATCAAAGCTTTGAAGAAAAACCACTTTTTAAACTCTTAGAAGACTCAGCGGCCAAGCAGCCCGATGCGCCCTATCTGAACTTCTTCGGGCGGTCATGGACCTATGGCGAAGCCTGGGCGTTGGCGGAAAAAGCAGCGGCTGGGTTCCAGGCTCTCGGGGTTAAGAAAGGCGTCCGTGTCGGGCTATTTTTGCCCAATTGCCCACAATTTGTCTTTTGTTTTCACGGCATTTTAAAAGCCGGTGGAACCGTGGTCAATTTCTCGCCGCTCTACTCTGTCGAAGAGCTTATGGAGCAGGTTGAGGACGCTGGGGTCGACATCATGGTCACCCTCGATGTGACGATGCTGTATGAAAAAATCCATGAGGTTATGGAGAAAAGCCGTCTACGGCAGTTGATTGTTGGTTCACTGGCCGAAGTGCTGCCGTTTCCTAAAAACATGCTCTACAAGGTGTTCAAGCGGCGTGAGGCGTCCACTGTCCCGCATAATGCAGCACATATCAGTTTCCACCAGTTGACCGACAATGATGGGTCTGTACGGCCGGTCGATATTGACCCTGCGAAGGATGTGGCCGTGCTGCAATATACCGGCGGCACGACGGGCCTTCCAAAGGGCGCGATGCTGAGCCACGCCAACCTTTACATCAACGCAGTGCAAACGGCGCATTATGACCCGGAAATGGTGTTTGGCGGCGATGTGATGCTGGGCGCCCTGCCGCGCTTCCATGTCTTTGCCATGACCGTTGTCATGAACGTATCGACCTATATCGGCGCACAAATCGTCTTGCTGCCAAAGTTTGATTTGGACCAAGTCATGCGAACGATTGCCAAAGAGAAAATCACGCTGATGCCCGGTGTGCCGACGATGTATATGGCAATGCTTAGCCATCCACGGCTTGAGCGCTATGATTTGGGCAGCTTGCGGCTCTCCATCTCTGGTGGCGCGCCGCTTCCGGTTGATCTGAAGAATAAATTCGAGCAACTCAGCGGCGCCATATTGCGGGAGGGCTATGGCCTTACCGAAACCTCTGGTGTGGTCTCTGCCAACCCCTATTTGAGTGAAGGAAAGACGGGCAGCGTTGGATTGCCCGTTCCTGGCACACGGATCGTCATTTGCGATCCTGAGGAGACGGCAACGGCGCTTGATGTTGGCGAAACGGGCGAGATCTGTATCGAAGGCCCACAGATCATGTCGGGCTATTGGAAAAAACCGCAAGAAAGCGATCAGGTTCTCGTCAATGGCCGTTTGCGCACTGGCGACATTGGCTACATGGACGAGGAGGGGTATACCTTTATCGTCGATCGCATGAAGGACCTTATCCTGGTGAGCGGCTATAATGTCTTCCCGCGCCGGATTGAAGAAGCACTCTATGCGCACCCGTCCGTATTGGAGGCCGTCGCAATCGGTATTCCCGATGACTACCGCGGTGAAACGCCAAAAGCGTTCGTCACTTTAAAAGAGGGCGCAGACACAACGTCGGCTGAGCTATTGGAATTCATCCGGCCGAAGCTGTCTAAGGTCGAAATTCCAGTCGATGTGGAAATCCGGCCAGAGCTTCCGAAAACAATGGTTGGGAAACTTTCTAAGAAAGAGCTTGTCGCGGAAGCGAAGGAGACCTACGAACAGCGTCAGAAACAGGGTTAATGCCCGTATAACATTTGACGCTGAAAAAGGCGCTCCATGACGCAAACAGCTGCACCTGCTGTGGAAGACTTGAGCTTTGAGGAAGCAATGGCCGAGCTAGAGGGCATTGTGAATAAGCTTGAGGCGGGCACGGTAGACCTGGAAGACTCCATCGAGCTTTACCAACGCGGTGATGCTTTGCGAAAGCATTGCCAATCCAAGCTGGATAACGCGAGAGCCAAGATAGAGAAAATCCGATCTGCTGATGGCGACTCAGCGGATGGGCGTGAGCCGATTGATAGCTAATAATGACGGCCGTCTCTGATCAATCCGATGCGCTGTTTCGAGCGATGCGGGAAACCGCAGCAGCTGTGGACCGCCGCTTTAATGCGGTTTTGCTGCAAAGTGATGGGCTAGAGCACCGCTTGATGGAGGCGACGCGCTACGCCAGCATTGGCGCTGGCAAGCGTTTGCGGCCTTTACTGGTTGTCGGGTCAGCGCAGCTTTTTGGTGTTGATTTATCATCTGCCATCCAAGTGGGAACGGCGGTGGAGTGCATACACACCTATTCCTTGATTCACGATGACCTGCCAGCCATGGATGATGATGATTTGCGCCGTGGTAAGGCGACTGTTCACAAAGCCTATGACGATGCAACGGCCATCCTTGCCGGCGATGGCCTACAAGCCCTGGCCTTTGAGTTGCTCGCCAGTGAAGAAACCCATGCCGATCCACGCGTTAGAGTTGAGCTGGTAGCAGCGCTGTCCAGGGCATCAGGTTTTGGCGGCATGGTGGGTGGTCAAGCGATCGACATTGCCGCCGAAACGGAAAGCGAGCTGGACTTAGGTGCCATCACGCATCTGCAGCGCCTTAAGACAGGCGCTTTGATAGGTTTTTCGGTGGAAGCTGGTGGGATTTTAGGTAAGGCCGACCCCTATCATCGCGAAGCGCTGCGCGGCTATGCCCAAAATGTTGGCCTGGCTTTCCAAATTGCGGACGACCTTCTCGACGTGGAGGGGGACCCCGAAAGTGTGGGAAAAGCAACACAGAAGGACGAAGAAGCAGGCAAAGCGACGTTCGTTTCGCTATTAGGGGTAGACCGGGCTAGGGCACAAGCGAAATACTTGGTGGAACAAGCGCTTGAGCATATTGAGGATTTTGGTGAAGAAGCCTCGCTCTTGCGTGGTGTTGCGCGTTTTGTCATTACGCGCGACAAATAATTGCCCTGATTGAACGGCAGGGGCACAGTGGATAGAGCGTGATTGAAAAGCACGCCGAAGCATAAGAGGTCGCTGGAAAGCGGGAGAGCATATGTCTAGTCCAGACACCCCCCTATTAGATAGGATCACATATCCATCTGATCTTCGCCAATTGAAGCCAGCGCAATTGCGCCAGTTGGCGGATGAATTGCGCCTAGAGATGATTGATGCTGTCAGCGTTACTGGCGGCCATCTGGGTGCAGGATTGGGCGTTGTCGAGCTGACGACGGCTATCCACTATGTTTTCAACACGCCCGAAGACAAGCTGATTTGGGATGTGGGGCACCAGTGTTATCCTCATAAGATTTTGACTGGTCGCCGTGACCGTATTCGCACCCTCCGCCAAGGTGGTGGCCTGTCTGGCTTCACCAAGCGCGCGGAAAGCGAATATGATCCGTTTGGCGCCGCGCACTCCTCAACGTCTATCTCCGCCGCGCTAGGGATGGCGGTCGCCAATAAGTTGTCTGGAGACACGCGGCGCGCGATTGCGGTGATTGGCGATGGCGCCATGTCTGCTGGGATGGCCTATGAGGCGATGAATAACGCCGAGCAAGCTGGAAACAGGCTCATCGTTATTCTCAATGACAATGACATGTCGATCGCACCGCCCGTTGGTGGCCTGTCGGCTTATTTGGCCCGCCTGTTAAGCTCGAACAGCTATTTGTCCCTAAGGGATATCGGCAAGGTGGTCGCGCGCCGTTTGCCATCCAGCCTTGCGAAGGCGGCCCAGCGTGCAGAAGAATACGCGCGCGGATTAGCTACCGGCGGAACGTTGTTTGAGGAGCTGGGCTTCTATTATATCGGTCCGATTGATGGTCATAATCTCGACCATTTGCTCCCGGTTTTAGAAAATGTGCGGGATGCTAAAGAAGGTCCTGTCTTGATCCATGTGGTTACGCAAAAAGGGAAGGGCTATCAGCCCGCTGAAAATTCAGCCGATAAGTATCATGGTGTCGCAAAATTCGATGTCATCACCGGCAAGCAGCATAAACCCACTCCAAAAGCGCCCAGTTATACCAAGGTGTTTGCAAATGCCTTGATTGCGGAAGCCAAGGAAGATGAGAAGGTCGTTGCCATTACGGGCGCCATGCCTTCTGGAACTGGCGTCGATGCTTTTCAAAAGGCGTTTCCAGACCGCGCCTTTGATGTGGGCATTGCCGAACAGCACGCCGTGACCTTTGCCGCTGGCCTTGCAACGCAGGGATACCGGCCATTCTGTGCGATTTATTCCACCTTCTTGCAGCGCGCCTATGACCAAGTGGTGCATGACGTGGCTATCCAGAATTTGCCCGTCCGTTTTGCTATGGACCGGGCGGGGCTGGTTGGCGCAGATGGCCCAACCCATGCGGGCAGTTTTGATGTCGCCTATTTGTGCACGCTGCCAAATCTCGTTGTGATGGCAGCTGCGGATGAGCTTGAACTCATGCATATGACGGCCACCGCTGTGCATTACAACGATGGGCCCATCGCCTTTCGCTATCCACGCGGCGAAGGCATTGGCCTTGATTTGCCAGAACGGGGCACGCCGCTGGAGATTGGCAAGGGCCGTATTATTCGGGAAGGCTCTAAAGTCGCCATTTTATCATTTGGGGCCCGTCTCCAGGAAGCTCTAAAGGCAGCTGATGATTTGGATAAGCGCGGTCTTTCCACCACTGTTGCGGATGCACGCTTCGCCAAGCCCCTTGACGAAGACCTCGTGCGGCGCCTCGCGCGGGACCATGAAGTGCTCATCACAATTGAAGAAGGCGCATCCGGCGGCTTTGGCGCTTATGTGCTGCATTTTGTGTCTGATGAGGGCTTGCTGGATGACGGCCTGAAGTTACGGACCATGCGCTTGCCTGATACCTTCATTGATCAGGACAAGCCTGACAAGATGTATGACGAAGCGCGCCTGAATGCTGTGCACATCGTCGAAACAGCGCGCAAGGCGCTCGGCCATAATGATGTGCAGAACCTTCAGACAAACGAGCGCGGCGCTTAGCTAGACGTGGCAAAGGTCCGGGCGGAGCAACGTCTGGTCGAGCTGGGTCTGGCTGACAGCCGCGCGCGGGCGCAGGCCCTCATCCTTGGCGGTAAGGTGTTGTTGGCAGACCGGCCTGTTTCAAAAGCCGGTCAACTCGTTCTGTCCGATAGCCATCTGAGGCTGAAGGAAAAGGACCATCCCTGGGTCAGCCGCGGCGGCTTAAAGCTAGAGCATGCCTTGGCGCATTTTGACTGGAGCATAGACGGCGCTGTCGTGACGGATATAGGCGCCTCAACAGGCGGATTTACCCATGTGGCGCTTACCAAAGGGGCAAAGCACGTCTTCGCCGTTGACGTTGGCCATGGCCAGCTCGATTGGCGGCTGCGCAACGACCCGCGCGTAACAGTTCTTGAGCGCACCAATGCACGGCATCTAACAGGGGAGTCCATTCCTGAGCCGTTGGACCTTATCGTGTGCGATGCCAGCTTTATCTCGCTGAAAACTGTTTTGCCGGCCAGTTTGGCCCTTGCAGCACCAAAGGCGCGCCTTGTTGCACTTATCAAACCGCAGTTTGAAGTGGGTAAAGGCCAAGTTGGGAAAGGGGGCGTTGTAAGAGACCCAGCGCTGCATCAAGAGGTTTGCGATACTATTTCCACCTGGGTGACTGGCGACGTCGGATGGACGGTCATCGGGATAACTCAAAGCCCCATTCAAGGGCCAAAGGGCAATATTGAGTTCCTAATCGCTGCCCAGCGGCCATGACGTCTGTTTGCGTGGCTGAGCTGGGTGCCCGTGGAGATGGCATTGCTGATATCGATGGGCGCCGGGTCTATGTGCCGGGCGCGGCGCCAGGGGATATTGCGTATTTTGAAGATGACAAGCTGGTTCGCCTAGACCCTGGACCAGAGCGTGCCGAGATGCGCTGCCCGCATTATGGCCCGTGCGGCGGCTGCAATCTGCAACATGTCAGTGACGAGACCTATGCCACTTGGCTCAAAACGCCCATCAGAAGCGCCCTGGCACAGCATGGATTGGATGCAGACATTCTTCCGGCCATTGTCAGTCCTCCGCAAAGCCGGCGGCGCGCCACGTTTGTCGCGCGATGGTCGGGTGGGCGATTGCAGGTCGGGTTTTCAGCGGCACGCAGTCACCATACGGTCGACCTGGATGCGTGCGCGACTATTTCAGCGGAGATTGTCGCTGACATTCCAGCGTTTCGGCGGTTTATTGATAAAGACCTGGCAAAGAAAGCGGATGGACGGGCCCACTTAACCCAAACTGATCAAGGCCTTGCAATCACGCTCTCAGGTATTGATGTCGATGATGTCACCGTGCGTCTTGAAGCAGCGGCTTTGGCGGAACGTCTTCCTGATTGCTGCAGCATCAGCGATGCAGATGGAGAAATCTTGTGGCAAGCGCAACTGCCCACAATCACGTTAAGCGGTGTACGTGTGCCGCTGCCATCCAGTGCTTTCCTGCAAGCAACGAAGGACGGCGAAACAGCGCTCATAAACTGCGTGAAGACTCTCATGGGAGATGCGAAGCGTATCGCTGATATCTTTAGCGGACTTGGGACGTTCAGCTACGCCTTAGCGCACAAAGCGCGCGTTGACGCGTTTGAAGGGAGTGGGGCGGCTATCTCGGCGATGCAACGGGCGCAGCGGCCAAAGGGCATGAAATCCGTCACGCTCCACCATCGCGATTTGTTCCGCAGGCCGCTCGCAGCTGATGAATTGCGCACCTTTGAAGCCGTCGTGATTGATCCGCCTCGCGCTGGTGCGAAGGCTCAAAGCACCAACCTGGCGAACGCCAATGTCGATATCATTGCTGCGGTATCGTGCAATCCGGCAACATTCGCACGGGACGCGCGCTTGCTGGTCGACGGCGGGTACAGCCTTGGCGCTATCCAGCCCGTTGGTCAGTTTTTGTGGTCAACGCATGTCGAGTTGGTGGCTGGGTTTAGCCGCCGATAGTATCCGCCGGACCTTCGCGGCCTGTTTGCGCGCGGTGCTGTAGCTTAGCATCGGCTAGGACGCAGGCCATCATGGCGATGCCGACCGGCACAGCGCGAATGCCGACGCAAGGGTCATGACGGCCTTTGGTCACAATATCGGTGTCTGAACCACTGCGATCAATCGTCTTGCGTGGCTGCAAAATCGAGGAGGTGGGCTTAACTGCAAACCGAGCAACGATGTCTTGCCCGGTCGAAATCCCGCCCAAAACGCCGCCAGCATTGTTGGACAGAAATTCTGGGGTCCCGCCATCGCCCATGCGCATCTCATCGGCATTCGCTTCACCGGACAAGGCGGCAGCGGCAAAGCCGTTGCCGATTTCAACGCCTTTAACTGCGTTGATTGACATGAAGGCCGCCGCGATGTCACCATCGAGTTTGCCATAGATCGGGGCGCCCCAGCCAGCCGGAACGCCTTTGGCAACCACTTCAATCACCCCGCCAACCGATGAGCCGGCTTTACGCACCTCATCAAGATAGTCCGCCCACTGTGTTGCAGCCTCTTTAGAGGGGCAAAACAGCGGATTTTCAGAGACTTCAGGCCAGTCGCGCGCATCATCGGCTAAAGCATGTGGCCCCATACCAACCAGACCGCCGAGGATAGCAATCCCGCTGCCAAGAACCTGACGTGCCACCGCGCCAGCGGCAACGCGCGCTGCCGTTTCGCGTGCGGAGGAGCGGCCCCCGCCGCGATAGTCACGAATGCCATATTTGGCCAAATAGCTGTAATCCGCGTGCCCAGGACGAAACTTGTCTTTGATCTGCGAATAGTCTTTTGACCGTTGATCTGTATTTTCAATGAGCAGCATGATGGGCGTGCCGGTCGTCACCCCTTCAAAGGTGCCTGAGAGGATTTTGACGGCGTCTGCTTCTTGCCGCTGGGTTGTATAGCGGCTCTGACCTGGGCGCCGGGCATCTAGCGCGGGTTGGATATCGCCTTCGGTTAAGGCAACACCAGGCGGGCATCCATCAATCACACAGCCAAGCGCTGGCCCATGGCTTTCGCCAAAGGTCGTGACCTTGAAGAACCGCCCGAAACTATTGATGCTCATGCATTTCTGCCCGTTTCTGTTCGCTGGGCACCATAGTCAGCAACGCCTCGTTGGCAAGGCGTAAAGCAGCGGGTCAGGCGTCTGGCCGCAGCTGTGTTTGGCTGGCCGCTTCTTTTGATGGCGCTGTGACACTGCCGGACCTGCTCTCTGTCACGGCGGCATTCACCTCGGCCCCGAACACGAAGGCAAGCCCCAAGAAGAAAAAGAAAAGCAGGGTCACCATGGTGCCAGCCAGGGAGCCATAGGTGGCCTGATAGTCTGCCAAGTTGCGTAAATAAAGTGAGAGCCCATTAGCAATGGAAAACCAGGATATCGCTGCAACGAAAGCACCGGGCCAAACGGCGATTGGCCGAATGCGAAAGGGTGCGAAGATGAAATAAGCGGCAGCGAGCAAAAACAACAGCATGGTTGGCGCAATGGCAAGCCGAAGCAAACGCCACAGTGTTTCCGTTGAGCTGCTGAACAAAATATCCCCGCCAAACATCGACCACAGCGCCGGTCCAATGACTTGAATAGACATCGCCGCCAGCACCAGAAGCGGTGCTACAGCGGCAATGGCCGTGCTTTGAAGCCGCCGTTTAATAATGGGCTGCACTTCTGCCCAATGAAAGGCTCGGCGGACCGCCATCCGCGCTGCGTCCAGTCCAGAGGAGGCCGTCCAAAGAGCAATCAGTGCGGATATGGTGAGCACCCCTTTTGGCGCACCGCCTAAAATGTCCTGTATTGGCTTGGAAATTACTGACGCAACCTCGTCTGGGAGGGCGTTGACCATCAAGATGATGGCGTTTTGGCCCGATTCTGTTTCGCCAAACAGACCGGCAACGGATATCGTGAAGATGACAAAGGGAAACAAAGATAAGAGCCCGAGGAAGGCCAAGTGCCCTGCCATCATGACGCCGCCATCACGGGCAAAGCCTCTGATTGCTCTTGCGGTGATGGTATAGAAATGGCGCAGCACCAAAATGGTCTCTCAATGGATGCCCGGGCTGCCAGCTATCGCTAAGCAGCCTGTTTGGCCCCTTTACGTTGCTTGGCCCATTTTCGGATTGCTGTTTCCAGGTCGGCGTCGCCCTCCGGAATGGAAATCGCAAAGGTGACCAGTTGATCGCCGGGGCTGCCAGTCTTTGGCGCAATGCCTTTTCCCCTGAGACGAACGGTCTTGCCGCTCGATGTGCCAGGCGCAATCTTAACTGCCACGCTGCCATGGATCGTCGGGACAGTGACTTTCCCGCCTAGAACCGCTGTTTCAAAATCCACATCCTGTGTCATG
>CAKZYD010000385.1 GCA_937884085.1 uncultured Sphingomonadales bacterium
GGGGTTAGCGCAGACCTCATCGCGGCGGAGGAGATGATTAAGCACTTCATTCAAAAGGTGCATAACCGCTCAGCCTTTTTCAGCCCGCGTGTCGTGATTTGCGTACCCTCTGGTTCAACTGCGGTTGAGCGCAAGGCCATTCGAGAAGCCGCCGAAAGCGCTGGTGCTGGGCGCGTGGACTTGATTGAAGAACCCATGGCAGCCGCAATAGGGGCTGATTTGCCAGTCACTGAGCCGACGGGTTCTATGGTCGTTGATATTGGCGGCGGTACAACTGAGGTTGCTGTTCTATCGCTTGCGGGCATTGTCTACGCCACGTCTGTTCGAGTCGGCGGAGACAAAATGGATGAAGCCATTATCTCCTATATTCGGCGTAAAGATAACCTGCTGGTTGGGGAAAGCACCGCCGAGCGTATCAAAAAGGAAATTGGCACTGCCCAAGTTCCCAGTGACGGTGTTGGCTCAGCGATGAAAGTGCGTGGCCGTGATTTGACCCGCGGTATTCCGCGCGAAATGGAAATTCATCAAGGTAATGTGGCGGAGGCGCTGAGCGAGCCTGTGGCGCAAATCATTGATGGTGTGAAGGCCGCGCTTGAAAACACAGCACCGGAATTGGCTGCTGACATTGTGGATAAGGGCATTGTTTTAACCGGTGGCGGTGCGTTGCTTGGCGATCTAGACGCCGTTATGGGCAAGGCGACGGGTCTGCCAGTCATCGTGGCAGACGACCCGCTAACCTGTGTTGCCCTGGGCACAGGTAAGGCAATGGAAGACCCAGCATTGCAGCTGGTCTTGACCCAGGAATATTAAGGTGCATCCTGCTGCGATACGCGGGGGGAGCTATTGGCCATAGGCGCAGCGTGACATGACATTTGCAGCGACAGGGCGCAAACAAGACCGCAAAAGCAGCGGGCTGACTGCGCGTTTGCTGCTGTTTGCCGTTGTCGCTTTTTTGATCGCCTTGGTTATTTTATCACGGCTATCGCCGACTCGTTTCGATCATAGTCGGCTTTGGGTGCAGCAGTTGGCTGCGCCGGTCGTCTGGATTTACGAAGCGCCTGTTTCTATTTTGCGCGATAGCGTGCGCTATTTTTCCGATTACCTTCATGTGCATGATGAAAATCGGATTTTAAAAGCTGAGTTAGAACGGCTGGAGCCTGCACAGCAAAGGCTCGAAGGTTTGGAACGAGAAAATTTGGCTCTCCGGCGTCAGCTTGATGTAGCCGCATGGCCGTCCAGAATTATTGCAAGTGGCCGCGTTCTCTCGCATGGTGGTGGCACGTATTTGAAATCCGTTTTGGTGGCGGCTGGTTCAGATAACGGGGTGAAGCCAGGTCAGGCAGCCGTCTCAAAGGATGGGCTTGTCGGCCAAGTGGTGGCGGTTTCCGGCAGGCTATCAAGAGTGTTGCTCTTAAATGACTTTTCTAGTCGCATGCCGGTTGTTGTCGACGCGACGCAGACGCCGGGGATAGCGCAAGGCACAAACGCGTCGCGCCTTAAACTTTCGTTTCTGCCGATTGATTTTATCGCCAGACAAGGCGCCCGCGTCAGCACATCCGGCGCAGGAGGCGTGTTTCCCGCAGGACTGCCGGTCGGCACTATTCTGGTGACGGATACCAGCAAGGGCCCTATCGTTGAGATTGTACCTTATGCGGACTTGTCCGCAGCCGGGTATTTAACATTTCTCACCGCACCCGACGTAGAACAGCCACGACCAGTGGAATTGCCGCCTGAGCTGGCTGGTAACCTCGCTGCAGCCAACGCGGTGCCCCTGCCATGAGTATACCGCTGAACCCGGAACCAGCCCCGATTTTGGTGCGCCGCGCCATGCCAGCGGTCTTGACGTTGATGGTCTGTGCCTTGGTCTTAGTTCCCTCAACCTATAGCCAAATGGCCAGGCTCAGTGGCTCAATTGCTTTGATTTACGTGTTCCACCTCACGCTTTTCCGTCCTGAAGGTGTGCATTGGATCGCCGTTGTTCTTGTCGGCCTGGTGATTGACTTTTGGAGTGAGCCAGTCATCGGCCTGACGCCGCTACTCATGCTTGGCTTTCAACAAGTGGTCATCACTTTGAGTGACGACCTGACAGAACTGTCTTTCCGTTGGCGCTGGGCACTCTTCGTGATACTCGGCAGCGTCTTTTACTTGATTTACGGCTGGATTGTTTCTGCAGCCTTTGGAATACCCGGTTTTAACCTTGATCTTGTAGGCAGGCTCGGTGTCGCAACTGGCTTATACCCGCTTATGATTCTGGGTCTTCACACGCTTGACCAGCGCCTTTTGTACCCGAGCCGAAAAACATGAAGCGTCGGCTGGAGGAAACTGAGGCTGACCGCACGGGGCTTTTCCGCCGGCGTGCGTTTTTGCTTGTCGGGCTGCAGGTCGCAGCATTTGGCGCGCTTGGCGGACGGCTCTATCAACTGTCTGTCCTCGAAGGCGAGCAATACCGCCTCTTGGCGGATGATAACCGGCTTTCTCTTCGTTTTCTCGCGCCATTGCGTGGCCGCATTTTGGACCATCAAGGCCGTGAAATGGCCAGCAATAAGCGTGACTTTTCGGTCGTGTTGGTGCCCGAACAGGTCGAAAGCGTTGCCAAGACGCTTGAACAGCTGGCGCAGGTCATTCCGCTGAGCGATGCCGACATGCAAAAGGTGCTTACTAGGGCCCGCCGCCAACGTAGTTTCTTGCCAATCAAAGTGAAGGACAATTTGAGCTGGGATGAGTTCGCCCGCTTTAATGCGGCCGCGCCTTACTTGCCCGGTGTCTCGCCAACGGCCGGCACCAGCCGCATTTATCCGCATCGCACGGATGCGGCCCATGTTTTGGGCTATGTCGGCGCGGTGTCTGAAAAGGACATGACGGATGATCCGGTGCTCAGCTTGCCGAATTTCAAAATTGGTAAAGAAGGCATTGAGCGGGCTTTCGAGGGCCGTTTGAGAGGGTCAGCGGGCACCCAGCGCGTTGAAGTAAACGCGCGCGGCCGGGTTGTGCGCGAGGTTGCCCGCGAAGAACCCCTCACGGGGTCTGACCTCGTCTTAACGCTAGACCAGCGTCTGCAGAGCTTCTCCGCGAAGCGCATGGGCGAGGAAAGCGCGGGTATTGTTGTGATGGATGTCAATACGGGCGATATCCGGGCGCTGGTATCTACGCCTGCTTTTGACCCCAATTATTTTGTCGATGGCATTAGCTACACAAATTGGTCTGCGCTCTTAGCTGATCCACGTAAGCCTCTAATAAATAAAGCCTTATCAGGTTAGTATCCGCCTGGTTCCACGTTCAAGATGATTGTTGCATTGGCCGCCTTAGAAGCAGGTCAAATTACCCCGGAGACCCGCCATTTCTGT
>CAKZYD010000386.1 GCA_937884085.1 uncultured Sphingomonadales bacterium
CATCGACTGCGCCCACAGCGCAGCAGCGCAGCCGATCTATCGTCACAACAACGCTAATCAAGATTTCTCCGATGACTTCGTGGCATTTGCGCCAAGCTATATTTATAGCTTAAGCCCTAATTTGAATGCATCAGCGCAATACACCTATACGAAACGATTTTCGGATAATGAATTTTTAGATCGCTCTACCAACACAATTACGTTGTCACTGACAGCCTTTTTCTAATGTAACCGGACCGGCCGCAAAATGTACGAAGATTTCTACAGGCTTACGGGACGGCCCTTTCAGCTGACGCCCGATCCGAAGTTTTACTACGATACCAGAACCCATAGAAAGGCTATGGCCTATCTGACTTATGGGCTGAACCAAGGCGAAGGGTTCATCATCATCACCGGCGACATTGGCGCTGGAAAAACGACGCTTGTTGGCCATCTGTTTGAAAGCCTAGATTCAAGCCAATTCGTCTTTGCCAAGGTCGTTACCACCCAGCTCGATGCGGATGACACGCTGCGCATGGTAGCGCAAGCGTTTGGAATTGATTCTAACAATCTCGACAAGTCTAGCCTCATCAGCAAAATGCAGCGTTTTCTGGAAACGCAGTATCAAGCTGGTCGCCGTGTCCTGCTGATTGTGGACGAGGCACAAAACCTGCCAATCAGCGCTTTGGAAGAGCTACGCATGCTCTCGAACTTCCAAGAGGGTGACCGGGCGCTGCTGCAAACCTTCTTGCTCGGTCAGCCAGAATTTCGCGATAAGCTTGCGTTGTCACCGGAACTTGAGCAACTGCGTCAGCGCGTTATCGCGACCCACCATCTTGAGCCGATGGCGTTGGAGGAGGTCGGCGAATACATCCTGCACCGGTTGAAGCTGGTTGGCTGGGATGGGCGGCCGCAATTCACCGAGGAGGCTTATAAAGAAATACATGACTTCACAGGCGGCGTGCCGCGCCGACTCAACAATTTGTGTTCCCGGCTATTGCTGCTGGGCGCCTTAGAAGAGGTTGATGAGATTGATCACACGCTTGTATGTGCGGTTGTTTCAGATTTAAAAGCGGACAACACGCCGACGACGGGTCCAAAGCACCAAATGGAGTATTCGGGGCAGCTGAGCGGTCGTGGCCCTATGGCTGGTAGCTCCTTTAAGCCAAATGTGCCGCCAAAGATGGCTCAAGATTGGCACGACCGCAGCGCTATGCCGCCCATGGCAGACGCTGGGTATGTTACCGAGGCTGAACAAGAAGAAATCTTGCGGCGGCTGAATGTTTTGGAGCGCTATGTGAAAGCGCATGACCGCACATTGAAACAAATGCTTGAGCTTTTGTCCGTCTGGATTGAGGGCGATGGATCGGAGGATCCAGAACCGGTCAAAGCAGCGAAGCCGGGAAAGCGCGCCAATGCAGATGATGTCTGACACTGCCGTTGTGCCTGTTCGCAGGGCTACTGATGGCCGCGTCATCAATGCCATGTCCGTGGATGTGGAAGACTATTTCCAAGTTGGCGCCTTTGAAAAGACAATCGATCGCGCTGATTGGGATGGACATGACCTTAGGGTCGAACGCAATACCGACCGACTTCTGGAATTGTTTGACGCCAGAGACGTCTCGGCAACGTTCTTTTGCTTGGGCTGGGTTGCCGAACGCTGTCCGCAGCTGTTGCAGCGTATTGTTGCGCAAGGTCACGAACTGGCAAGCCACGGCTATGACCATAAGCGCGTGACCAGCTTAACGCCCGAAAGCTTTCGCGCTGACCTGGCGAAATCAAAAAAGATTTTAGAAGACGCAGCTGGAGTAGAGATTAAGGGGTACCGCGCGCCTTCTTTTTCCATTGGCGCCACCAATCTATGGGCCTTAGAGGTGCTGGCGCAAGAAGGTTACGCTTATTCTTCAAGCGTCTTTCCAATTCAGCATGATCATTACGGCATGCCTGATGCGCCGCGCCAGGCCTTCCGGCCGAATGGGGGGAGCTTAGTCGAAATCCCAATGACAACGACCGAGCTCGCTGGTCGCCGGATTGCGTGCAGCGGCGGCGGGTATTTCCGGCTGCTCCCTTATGGTATTTCCAAGCGGTTGATGCAGCGCGTGAACGAACACGATGGCGCTTCAGTCATGTTCTATCTGCACCCCTGGGAAATCGATACCGACCAGCCGCGCCAAGCCAATGCGCCGCTTTTGTCTAAGTTCCGGCACTATGTGAATCTACGCGCGATGTACGATAAGTTGGACCAGACGCTGCGTGACTTTCACTGGGACCGTGTAGATCGGGTCTTTCTCGATACGGGCAATGACTCATTGGCGAGCGCGGCCTAAGGGCGTGCCGTATAAGGCATAACCACAGTCATGTCGGTACAGTCTCTTGATGACGGTGCATTTGGTGTCTGGGACGATTATGTGCGGGCGCACCCATCGTCCACGGCATTTCATCTATCCGCCTGGAGTAGGGCGGTGCAAGCCTCCATGGGGCATCGCGTTCATTGGCTTACCTATAGATCAGCCGCCGGGGCGCTTGAGGGGGTGCTGCCAATCACGCAGATCAAAAGCCGGCTCTTTGGCCACTCCCTGATTTCCTGCGCCTTTGCTGTCTATGGCGGCCCGCTTTTCGACCACGATACGGCAAAGGCGGAGCTGCTAGATGCCGCGCAGGCGCTTGTTCAAAGCAGCGGTGCATCCGCGCTTGAGCTGCGGAGCCAAGACCGCGTGGCGCCAGCCTGGCCTGCTAAGGAAGGACTGTATGTTACCTTCAAGCGCGATATTGACCAGGACCCTGACGTTAATATGAAAGCCATTCCGCGCAAGCAGCGGGCGATGGTTCGAAAAGGCATTAAGTTTGACCTCCGTGCAGACATAACAGACTCAATCGATCAGCATTTTGCGAGGTACTCGGAAAGCGTTCGCAAGCTCGGTACACCTGTATTTCCCAAGCGTTGGCTTGAGGCGCTTCAGGCGTTTTATGGGGAAGACCTCGATATTCTCGTCATCAAAAAGGATGAGCAGCCCCTGGCCAGTGTCTTGTCGCTCTATTTCAAAGACGACGTGTTGCCATATTATGGGGGCGGCACAGCTGCAGCCCGCGGTTTTGCTGCCAACGACTACATGTACTGGGCTTTGATGGAGCATGCGCGCGAGAAGGGCTGTACACGCTTTGATTTTGGCCGCTCCAAAACTGGCACCGGCGCCTTTTCCTTTAAGAAGAATTGGGGCTTTGAACCGCAGCCGCTATGCTATGAGTTCTTTCTGCAAGGCGGTGCGGAGATGCCGGACGTGAACCCGCTAAACCCGAAGTACCAGCTCATGATCAAAGCTTGGCGGAAACTGCCATTGTGGGCTACACACAAGCTGGGTCCGCTGATTTCTAAAAATCTCGGCTGATGTCAGATGGGCCGGATACTGTTCCTTGCGCATCGCATTCCCTATCCGCCTAACAAAGGCGATAAAATACGATCATATAATATCCTCAAGGCCCTGGCAGCTGAGCATGATGTCGTGTGCGGCGCGTTTGTGGATGATCCAGATGATTTGCAGCATAGGGAAGCTCTTTCCGCGATAACCACGGACCTCCATTTGGAACCCATCGCACCTAAGGCCAGGACGCTCCTCTCATTGCGTGGCTTTGCGACAGGGGAGCCCTTGAGCGTCGCTTATTATCACCATTTGGCATTTCAGAGATTTGTGAATGAAGAGCTGAAGCGCGGCGTTGATGCAATCGTCCTATTCTCATCCGCAATGGCCCGCTTCATTGATTTTCAGACGCTTGGAAACGTGCCTGTTTGGATGGATTTCGTTGATTTGGACTCCGATAAATGGCGGCAATATGCTGCGCACAAATCAGGCCCGATGGGCGCAGTTTATCGTCGCGAGGCAAAGCGGTTATTTGATTTCGAAACGGCGATTGCGCGCCATGCGACCTATTCAAGCTTTGTGACCGATCAAGAGGTGGCCCTGTTCTTGGCGCAGTCCGGTCTATCGCCTGAAAAAATCCTCGCCGTTCATAACGGTGTCGACCTCGACCACTTCATGCCTCGCGACAATAGGTCGGCATCAGCACGTATCGTGTTTACTGGCGCCATGGATTACCAAGCCAATGTGGATGCGGTGACGTGGTTTGTGAGCGATATTTTGCCCCGCATTCAGAGCCGTCGAAGCGATGTGGAGTTTCTGATCGTCGGATCTAAGCCCACGCCTGCCGTTCAGGCGCTTGCAAGCCATGCTGGCGTGTCCGTCACGGGCTTTGTGGAGGACATCCGAGACTATATTGCCAGCGCTGCCGTCTGCGTTGCGCCAATGCGCATTGCGCGCGGTGTACAGAATAAAGTGCTCGAAGCGATGGCAATGGGCCGCCCGGTTGTTGCAACAACGGCCGGATTTGAGGGTATCAAAGCGCAGCCAGGCCGCGATTTAAGTGTGGCTGATGATCCTGAGCAGTTCGCAGCGGAGGTTGACGCTATCTTTGCTAATGAAGAGCGTTCAAAAGCATTGGGGACGGCCGCCCGCCGCGTTATGGAGAGCGGCTACCGATGGGAAGAAGCGCTGCGTCCAATGCTTGACTTCGCCGCCAAGGCCAGTAACGGATTGTTCTGACCTTAGGTCTATTGTGCAGCTGTTTTTGTGACGTATTGTCAAGGGTTTGGATAGGCCAACGAAAGCATGACCGACCAGGCGGATTACCAAACAAGCATCTCCACGAGCGCTGGAAGCCTTCGGCAATGGCACCAGGGTGTCCTGACCTATTTTGGCGTAGCCGTGCTGATGTGTGCGGTCATGCACGAAGCAGTGATATCGATCTATCGGATTGCCACCAGCTCTAACACCTTTGGGCATATCTTGCTCATTCCGTTTGTCATTGCGTGGCTCATCTACAATCGGGTACCAGAGCTTAAGCAGCTGAGGCCTTCGCCAATACCCCTAGCGACTCCTTTACTCTTAGGTCCGGGCTTTTTGTGGCTTCTTGGTCAGGTCGCCGATGTCCAACTAGCGCAGCAGTTGGCGCTCGTCGCCTCGCTGCAAATCCTGGTGCTGGTCGTCTTCGGACGCCTGGGCCTTGCGGCCTTAGCTTTCCCAACGTTTTTCATGATTTTCCTAGTTCCGTTTGGCGAAGAATTTGTACCGCAGCTGCAAGACATCACGGCCAGATTTGTCGTCAAAGGCCTCTCCCTGCTGGACATTCCCGTTTATACGGATGGTGTTTTTCTACAAACCCCGTCAGGAGATTTTGAGGTTGCCGAAGCCTGCTCCGGCATTCGCTTCATGGTCTCAACGTTTGCGCTGGGGACGCTTTTCTCGGTTCTGTGTTTCAAGAGCTGGGTCCGCCGTTCCATCGTCATTGTACTCAGCCTGCTCATTCCCATTGTGGCCAACGGCATTCGCGCATTTGGCATCGTTTACATTGCTTATCTGACAGACAATACGGTTGCCGTCGGGGTGGACCACATCATCTATGGTTGGATCTTTTTTGCATTCGTCACCATCGTCCTGATTCTGGTAGGGCTGACCTTCTCTGATCGGTCCGTACAAGACCCGCCCATCGATGTCGCGAAACTGAAAGGCCTTGAGAAACCTGTTGCAGGCTTGCGGCTTTGGCTGCCTTACGCAAAAGGCGGCGCCTTGGCCATTGGGTCGGTGGCCCTCTTCTTCTTGGCGATGATGGCCATCAATGCGCGTCAGCCTGAGCAGAGGACATTGGCGTTTCCCGTGCTTGAAGTGGATGGGTGGAGCGAATTGGAGACCTATCGCGGTGACGCATGGCTTCCCGTCTACAAAGGCGCTGACACAAGCGATTTGATCCATTTCACGAACGGCGAAAACGTGGTGAGTGTTTACCGCGCCGGCTACAGCTATCAGCGCCAAGGGGCGGAACTGATTGGCTATGGGAACTCAGTTTTGCCGGACAGCGAGCTTTGGGGCAGGGCGCGCACGAAGCGTAAGACAGTGCGTCTGGCCGGCCAAGACCAATATGTCGAGTACAATATGCTCCGCACAAATTTTGCCACGTTACGCGATGTTTGGCAGGTCTATTTGGTGAATGATAAGCTCGTCTCCAGTCCCGTCCGCGTGAAAATTGAAACCGTGCTTGCAAAACTCACAGGTGGGCCATTGTATACGGCGACCTTTGCCATTTCAGCGCCCCGCCAAAATGCCGCCGATACGGCGCGGGGTGAGGCTGTCTTAGAGGCGTTCGGCGCGGTTTTGCCGCCAATAAAGGCGCTGATGTTGCCCACGTCATCCCGTGAAGACGATAAAGGGCGCTAGGCTATGTGTGGCATCACTGGCTTGGTTCACTTAGACGCCGCCGCGCCAGTCGATGAGACAGTCTTGCGCGCGATGACGGACGTACAAATGCATCGCGGTCCCGATGGGTCCGGACTTTGGAGTGGGCCGGGCGTTGGACTAGGCCATCGGCGCCTTTCCATCATTGATATCGGTGGCGGCCATCAACCCATGCTGGCCGGTGATGGACGCTTTGCCATCACATTCAACGGCGAGATTTATAACTTTCGCGACCTGCGATCTCAGTTGATTTCCCAAGGCCATAGCTTTTCGACCGACTGCGATACCGAAGTGCTGCTGAAAAGCTTTGTGGAGTGGGGTCCAAAATGCGTCGATAAAATCACCGGCATGTTTGCTTTCGCCATCTGGGATGCGAAGGACAAGTCGTTGTTTCTCGCCCGCGATCGTGTGGGCAAAAAGCCACTGCATTATGCCGTGTTGCCCAATGGCTGGCTCGCGTTTGCATCCGAGCTCAAAGGCTTGCTCGCCAATCCAGCATTGCCGGTTGAAATTGAGCCGCGCGCTGTGGAGGCTTATCTTGCTCTGGGCTATGTGCCGGACACGCTGTGTTTGATAGAGCGTGTCGAAAAATTGCCGCCCGGCCATGTCATACACTGGGAGCAGGGCAAGCCACTCCCAAGGCCAACGGCATATTGGGATATGGCCTTTGACGTTGGAGAGGCAGAGCACAGTACAGAGGCGCTGCGCCATCACTTGCAGACAGCCGTCAAAGCGCGGTTGGTCGCTGATGTTCCCCTGGGGGCTTTCCTATCCGGCGGTGTGGATTCCAGCGCCGTTGTGGCCGAAATGGCGGCGCTGATGGACAAACCGGTTACCACCTGTTCGATTGGTTTTGACGTCGCCGATCATGATGAAACCCAATATGCGCGCCAGGTCGCAGATCTCTTGGGGACCGATCATCGTGTGGAGCGCGTCGCACAAGATAACCTGTCCATGCTGGATGCAATGGCGCGTGTTTTTGACGAACCTTTTGCGGATAACTCGTGCTTGCCGACTTATGAAGTCTGCCGCGTTGCGCGCAGCCATGTCACGGTTGCCCTGTCCGGCGATGGCGGTGATGAGGTCTTCGCTGGCTACCGGCGTTACCGCTTCCATGTGGGTGAAGAGAAACTGCGAAGCCGGATGCCATATGCCATGCGCCGGCCTGTCTTTTCAGCCTTGAGTGCGCTTTATCCAAAATTGGATTGGGCGCCGCAGGTTTTAAGAGCTAAATCAACCTTGGCTGGCCTCGCGCGGTCCACAGCGCAGGCCTATTTCCAT
>CAKZYD010000387.1 GCA_937884085.1 uncultured Sphingomonadales bacterium
CAGATAATCGCTTTTCTGGCAAGCCCCCTTCACTAAAACTTCAAAGATATTTTTTGTATATCAAAGTTTTCAATAAAAACTCTCGAATAGACAATTTTGTAAAGTCTCAATAGTATCACACGCTCTTATAAGGAGTATTCGATTCCTACTATATTTTGAATTGACACTTTTAAGTCATTGACAGCATTCCAAATGCGTGATGCTCTTTAACTGCTCAACACGCAAAGCATCATGCGCTGCTTCCACCACAAAGCAGCTTATGCGTGTTCAGCACATAAATGGGGGGCAAGCCATGCAACACACTGCGATATCAAAACCTGGGAGGCTGCAGCAGTACGTATTCACGGCCGCTATCCTACTGCAAATGGCAACTATGAGCGGTCACGCCTTTGCCACTGTGGCTTGCGACACAGTGAACTTCACCATCGAGGCTTATGACCATGGCGGCAGCTATTTGCACGGCAATATGGGTGGCCATTGGCGGCAGTTTCTTGTCCTGTGCGGGAAAACCTCGGGCGCGCAAGATTGCACTACGGGGGTAACGGATCGGCGCACCGCAATCGCGACCAAGGCCTTTGCACTCGGCAAGTCCCTCCGCCTCACCTTCAAAAACTACAGCACCTGCGAGCAGGTCCAAAACTACGACATTCCAACTGCAATCAGGATCAATAAATAGCCGCTATTGGGGATTCACGATGAGGATATTGATGGCGATACTTGCAGCTATTGGAGGCACTCTTTGCGCTCAAACCACCTATGCCTATGAGACTGGACCACTCACCACGCCGCTGAATGTCACCTACTATTGGGATAAAGATGGCGGCGCTGTCTTTGTGATGTTCAATGAGAACACGATGCCAGACTGTTATCACAACAAAGGCGGGAATCTGCGGCGGGACCATATCTATTTTGACCAACACTACGCTCTTTTGCTCACGCAACTCGCCAGCGGCGGAACCTTGAGACCGTTGGCCGCCGCGTAGCTAATTTCCAGTCAGCCAGATCCAGGAGTTTAAAGCATGACAGTGTTCAATAATGCCAGCCACACCCCTGCTCTCAGGCGGATCCTTGCGATCATTTTTGCGGCATTGGTAGCGGTCCATCCTGCGCTCGCTGCAGAAGCTTGGACAGGCTCAGGCCGCCGGATTATTGGCATTTATCCACAAACCGGCGGACTAACTTTCTATATCAATGGCGTGGTCATAAATCCGAGCAGCCCGTGCGAACCCAACCGAATGATCCTGCTCAAAACGCACCTGAATTACGACGTCACTGCTGGTGCGCTCTTAACGGCCTTCGCCATGGATTACCCCATGAGCATCAACTACGACACGACAACCACCACACAATGCGACACCGTGGTCAATCGCATGCAAATCTCCAAGTAAAGACCTGGCTTTATTGTAAAAATTGAAGACCGATATATGATCAAATTCAGGCTAAAGCAGATACTCCCCTCCCTGCTTGCTACAGCGACTTTTGCGGTGTTACACTGCACTTCTTCCGAGGCAGCGGGCATGATCACGCCGCTGACCATTTCAAAAGTCTATTTTAAAGAATCGCAGACTGAGATTCATTTGGCGACCCCGCACGCAAACCCGGATTCGTGCTCTGCCGACACCGTCATCAGCATCATTTCAAACCAATATCCAAACAGTGACCTAATCGCGTCCGCGGCTTTGACAGCCTTCATTTCTCAAAAACAGATTGGGACAAGGGTCCACACCTGTACGAGCGAGGGCCGAGCCATCGTTCGAGCGCTGGAAGTATTAGACTGAGAGCCGCTGCCGGCAAGACCATATCACGCAAAAGGGAAACAGCAGACCTATGATGAAAACCATAACGAGCGTCCTTGCTTTGGGATTTTTCCTTTTCTCATCGCTTTCGGCGCAAGCGGTCGAACATACGCTTTGGGGCAAGATCACAGGCATGGAGACCAGGGAATGGGGCCTGATTGTAAACGTAGATTTTTCAGTAGGCCAAAGCCTTGGATGTCCTCGAACACCGAGCGACACCTATATGCTTTATCTTCATGAGACTTACAGCAGTAATGGGGGCGGAAATTTCGCAGCCGTTCAATCGTCAGTCTTAACAGCATTCGCAAGTGGGTCGGACATAGCCTTTCACCTGTACCAATGCACGGTCAGCGGGGGCGTGCCCTACATCGGCCATGTCCGGCTTAGGAAGTAAGCCGTGGATGAAATAATCAAAAAAGGAATTCCAAGATGAGACAGCCCTTCATTTTCCTCCTCAGCGCTTTAATCGGGCTTTCCATATCGGGAATAGTAGCAGCGCAGAGCCCTCCAAGCGACACCGCGGCGACCACATCCGATATGCCGCCGGTTGAGATCCCCTCTCCGCCGTCGGCATTTCAAGACTGTGTGCCGCCGCCATCTGAGACAGCCACGTCAGCTGAACAGATGAATAGCGCGCCGCAAGATGACGTGGAACTCGCCTACGAAGCCATGCGCAAGGAAAAGCAAGAGCGCGGCCTGCCGCCATGTTCAACCAATTGAGGTCAACAATGAAAATAGCACATTTTAAACATGCAGCCCTGTGCGGGCTTGCCGGGGTTTTCCTATTTCTGAGTGCCAACCAGGCAATGGCGGCCAAATTTTCCTGTACAGGGCCCCTGACCTACCTTGGGTTTTTCGATACAGGGCGCCTCGCCGCAAGCATTAACGGCCAAGGCGTTTGGTCAATCTGCAGCACAGATGGGACTTGGAATGGCGTGAACGCAGCGGCTTGTAAAAACTGGTACGGCGCGCTCCTCACCGCTTATTCAACGCAAAAGCCAGTCGAACTGTATTTCGATACAGCGAATTCCGCGAATTCAAGCATTGCGGCCGGTGATTGCAGCAAAGCCAACATGGGACATTGGGTCGCTAGACCGCCTTATTTCTTGCACGTCCCGAACTAATCGGACGCAGTTTGAGTGCTCAACGTTCGATTCCAAAAGGATCTTCGCACCATGATTTTGCAACAAGCACAGCGCATCCTAAAATACCTCTTGGTTATAAGCGCCGCAATCCTCATACCAAAGATCTCCCTTGCCAACACCTTCACCTGCCAAGGCCCAGTTACTTATTTTGGGACTAAGTTCGGCGGGCAATGTGGTTGTCGATATTGGCAATGGACGCTGGACCATCTGCATCAACAATACCACCTGGGGTGGCGTCACGCCGGAAACCTGCCAAGCCTACTGCGCATCTCCGCTCAGTTTGCGGCTGTCTGGAGAAGAAGTGCGCCTCTATTTTGATGTCAACAACAGCCTGAACAGTGGGCTGACCGTTGGAGACTGCAGCAACAGCAATATGGGCAGTTGGACCAACCGCGCGATCTACTTCTTCATGCCCAAGCCGTGAGGAATGAGGAGGCTAAAATGGCAGTTAGATTAATGAGCGCCGTCGCTACAGTGCTAATACTCGCTTTATCACCTACCATAGCCGCCGCATGGGACGGGATAGAAACTGGCACCATTGACAAGATTGAAATCACCGACGGAACCATTCCGTTTCGTGTCTTTCTAAACCCTCATCGGCCCATGTGCACGGGCGGCGACAGTTGGGCCTATCTCACGCAATCACATGCTAATTATGACGCCTATGTCGCAGCTTTTTTTTTCGCCAAGGCAAATGGCACACCGGTGAAGATTTACAGTCAGAATGTGACGGGGACGCGGTGTGAGATCGGCTACATTATTGTTCAATGAAAGCAGTTCTTAAATTACGCAAGAGAGGGCTTTGTATGCGCATAAAACTTCTAACCGCTGCGATGTGTCTGGTAAGTTCAGTTTTCTCTGCCGCCCCCGCCTTTTCTGATTGGAAAGCGGCGACGGGCAAGGTGGACGTCATGAACATGTATGATCACACATCTACTGTGCTTGTTGCTCTCGACACGCAGCCGACTGGGCCGGTGGCGCCAGGTTGCCTGATCAGCAGCTTTGCGATTGATGGGGCCCTGCCCGCAGACCGGCGGCAACAACTCATTTCACTGCTGGTATCGGCAAAGCTCGCTGACCGCGCAGTCACCATCGCTTGGGATGATTTGGGATCATGCGTTCCCTACTTCTCAAGCCAGTATGCGCGTATTGTTAGGATTACGCTGGATTGAGCAAATTGAATGGAGCACCTCGATACAGCGCCGCTTGGTGAATAGAGGACCCCTCATATATCAATAAAATACCCTTGGATTGCAGCTGCTCTCTGTGTTCTGGCTACACCAACCCAAGTCTATGCGCAGGCGCAGGCCGTTACTGGCCTTACGGTCAATTATGTTTATCAACTACATAACGTTGCGGACAGTTTTGAATTTGAAGCCGCGATGGGCCAGCCACATGCATGCGGTTCGAAACTTTATCGGGTCACCGATATGGACCCAGACCGGCTGGCGAGACATTTCACTTTGGTTTTGACCGCGTTTACGACCGATAAAAAATTATCGATATGGGAAACCGGCGTTTGCGCCGGTGGCGGCCGGATGTCCGTGGGATGGACTCGCCTCACCAACTAAGGCGAAGCGTAAATCCGCACGATATCAATAACATGGTTGGAGAATTCGACACACTGTCCCGGGGAACGAATATCGATGGTCTTCATAC
>CAKZYD010000388.1 GCA_937884085.1 uncultured Sphingomonadales bacterium
CAAAGAACGACAGTTTCACGCTGATAGGTCAGACCGACGGCGCATGGCGTGTGGTGACCAAGACTCTCAAGAACGGACGAGAGTGAGGCACAGACACTATCAAAGATTTCGTCCGCATTGTGCTCTACCCAGCCTGGTTGGGGGAAGTATTGCGGGAATTCCTGACCAGACTGCGCAATAACCTCACCAGCATCACTAAACGCCATGACGCGGGAACTGGTTGTCCCTTGATCAAGGGCAATGGTGCAAAAATCTGTCACAATAGCTGAACGCTAGGTCATGGGGCGCAATCGATCAAGCGGGCCATGCTCAATTACCGCTATGCGCGACCACCTTACCTAGGAATCGCGATCATCGAAGACAACAAATTCATGCGCGATGGACCACTCGATCAAGTGGCGGAAAACATCTTCTAGGTAGCTGTCAGGCAGGTCGAAAGGCGCACCTGCAGCGCGCACTTTAGCCACCACATCTTCGATCCGGGCTTCATCTCTAACCGTGTCGCGGGCTGGTTTAATAAAGCCAGCCTGTTCGATATAGGCCAGCCGCTCGGCCAGCAAGGCAACAAGCTGTTCGTCAACCCTGTCAATGTTGCGCCTGACATCGACCATCGTGTCGCACTGCTGCGCACCGGCGCGGGATAAATTCGTTTTCATAAGAGCTTGGCTTAGTTTTCAGACCGCAACTGTGCAAGGGTTTGGGTGTCGCGTGTGCCCTCAATTACCACGCAACTCAACTCAGCTGATCGTAGCGCGGAACAAGACTGTCGCGCCGCCGCTTTATCTTCATAAAATCCTGCATAGAGACGATGAAATGTGCCTCTGTCTTCCAGCGCCAAACGCTCGACCCGCGGTTCCAAACGGCCAGAAATCTCAGGATGTTTGCGCTGGATGCTAAACCATCCCATTTCGAGCGCCTCAACAGACCGAAAAGAGGCTATCTGCACCCAATATCGCGCGGTTTCGCTGGTGATGGCTGGGGCCTCTGAAGGCGGGGTATCTGGCACAGGCTGAGGCTCAATTGCTGGCATCTCTGCGCCTTCAGTTGCATTATCCAGGACAGCCACTGTTTGGGGCTCCGACTGGCCATCTATCTGCTCATCTGCCTGCTTGTCTATGGGAGCCTGCGCCTGCGCCATTTCTGGCCGTCTTGGCAGCTGGCGGAAATAAAGGGCGCGCGCTCGTTCATCGGACTCTAAGGCAGACAGGCGGCTCAAGAAAACGCGATCGGCATCCGATATGGCGGTTCCGCCCGAAGCCGCGCGTCGCAGTTCAACGCCCACATCAACCTGGCCGGATAACGCATAGATGTCGGCTAAGGCATATTGGGCTGTTGAGGATGTCGCTTGGCGTTGACCGAGGGGGCGCAGCACTTCAACAGCCTGACGATAATCCCCTTCCAGCGCATAGGAATATGCGGTGCTAACGGTCACCGTGATATCCCCTGGCCTCTCTTTGATTGCATCACCGAAAAGCACCTTGGCAGCCTCATGCTCACCTTGCAGATCAAAGAGCGTTCCTTTGAGCGACAAGGATCGATAGTCCGCGCCATGCGCCTTTATGAGGTCATTCACCAAGATCATCGAGGCATCGACTTCATCCGCAAGCGCTAAGGCACGGGCGCGCCCTAACAATGCGTCAGGGTTTGTTTGATCTCGCCGCAGCGCTTCTCCATACAGCGCGGCGGCGGCATTTAGCTCTCCACGGCGCCATGCGATGTCCCCCACTCGGGCATAGGAGGTAGCGTTATTTGGCTCTAAAGCCAGTGCTCGTCTATTCTTTTCAGACTCTGAATCAAGTTCTCCTTGCCGATACAGCCTGTTGCCCTTCCGAGTTAATGTTTTTGCGTCTGCATCATCGGGTACTGTGGATTGGGCTGTCTGTGCGGGTGGAAGCTGCGGCAGGTCACTATTTCCGCAGCTGTTGAGAGCGAAACCAAGGACCAATAGAGCCGCCATGTTGCCAGGTTTTCTCAAAAGCATCCAAGCCTCTTTTGAAACGAAGAAGATCGCGCCCAAATTCGCCTGACTAACGCAACTTTTCAGGTTTTAAACATTCCTTAAATCTAATATGGTTAATGCGGAAGGCAAAAGCTGATTAAAGACCGCAAGCATCGTGTTGGTCTGAAAGACCCGACACGCAAAAAAACACTGGTGAGCGTTTGACAGAAGCAACGCGGCCGCGTGGAGAAGAAAATCGATGGATATCCAGCTTTCCAGCGCAACCGTTGCGTTGCAACCAAACACATCTGGGTCCGCATCTTCGGTCGAAAGCAAGGCCGCTGCTGACAAGCAACCAGAGCAGGCTGTTGCGCCAGAAACCAAGGACGTGTCAGCGAAAGTCGATGGCGGCGCCGTCGTAGACGTAAAAGTCTAAGACGCTTGTGCAACTGCGCCTGTTTCGAAAACGCGCGTAATATCGGGCTCAGAGACACCCCAGTCTCTAAGAATTTCCTGGCTATGCTCTCCTGGCACTGGTGGCAGTGTCGGCGTGCCAGCAGGTGTTTGTGAGAAGCGCGGCGCTGGCGCGGCCTGCGGAACCCCCCCAGGGGAGATAAACATCGCCCGCGCCTTGTTGTGCGGATGGTCTGGCGCCTCCGAAAGCGACAAGACTGGCGCGACGCAGGCATCACTGCCCTCAAAGATCTCTTCCCACTGCGCCCTCGTCTTGGTCTTGATAACGACCTTCAGACGCTCACGCAGCGTGTCCCATTGATCGCGGTCCATCTGCGCATAAAATGCAGGATCCTCCGACAGGCCTGTGAGGCGTAAGAGCTCCCCATAAAACTGCGGTTCAATTGATCCGACCGCCAGGTATTTGCCGTCGCTGGTTTCATAAACATCATAAAAATGCGCGCCCGTGTCCAACATGTTGACGCCGCGCTCATCTTTCCAAATCCCCATGGCCATGAAGGCGTGGATCATGGTCATAAGAAGCGCTGAGCCATCAATCATCGCACCATCAATGACCTGGCCCTGGCCCGTGCGGCCTGCATTCAATAATCCGCAAACCATCCCAAAGGCCATCAACATACCGCCGCCGCCAAAATCACCCACCATGTTGATCGGCGGCGTCGGCGCCTCCCCTTTGCGACCAAATGCATGGAGTGCGCCGGCTAGCGCAATATAATTGATATCATGGCCAGCCATATGCGCCCACGGGCCCTGTTGGCCCCAACCCGTCATGCGGCCATACACAAGCGCGGCGTTGGTTTGATGGCAAACCTCCGGACCCAAGCCAAGCCGCTCCATCACGCCAGGGCGGAAACCTTCAACCAGCCCATCAGCACGTGCGACCAGCTGTAAAAGCAGCGCCTTGCCGTCAG
Organism: uncultured Sphingomonadales bacterium; assembly: GCA_937884085.1. Classification (GTDB taxonomy): domain Bacteria; phylum Pseudomonadota; class Alphaproteobacteria; order Sphingomonadales; family CAKZYD01; genus CAKZYD01. The sequence continues at coordinate 3,325 of CAKZYD010000388.1, forward strand.
GCGATTTTAAATCAACGGCGATCGACCGGCGGCCGCGGTTAAGAACGTCCTTGCCAGCATTTCCTTGGACACCCGGTTGCCCGCCAGACGCCCGATCCACGCGGATCACGTCAGCGCCCATATCGGCAAGCATCATGGCGCAAAAGGGTCCAGGGCCGATGCCTGCGATTTCTATGATCTTTAGTCCTGCCAGCGGTCCCTGACCCATGATTTAAACTCCAATAAAAGTGCTGCGACGGTTTGGTTTCGCGCCTGAGGCGCATTACATCCTGTGTTCATACCAAGCGGCGTCCCACGAAACGCCCATCCAAACAAGCTATCAGGAGCGTGCGGGTGCCAACTGAAAAATTTGTCTTCAAAAATAAAAGTGGCGAGACATTGGCTGCGCGTCTGGACCGGCCAGATACGCCGCATTGTGCCGTAGCCTTATTTGCCCATTGCTTCACTTGCACGAAAGACATTTTTGGCGCCAACCAAATCAGTCGGCGGTTAACAGATCATGGCATTGCTGTGCTGCGATTTGATTTCACAGGCCTGGGCGCCAGTGAGGGCGAATTCGCCAATACAAATTTTTCCTCCAACGTAGATGATATTTTACGCGCCGCATCAGCGCTTGCCGATGCCGATCTCGCCCCAGACCTCTTGATAGGCCACTCTTTAGGAGGCGCGGCCGTTCTCAAAGCAGCCTGGCAGATCCCATCTTTAAAAGCAGTCGCAACCATCGCAGCTCCCTATGACCCGGGCCATGTTGAGCATAATTTCGACGCATGGGTCCGTGAAATTGAGCAAGAGGGCGAAGCGGAAGTGCGGCTTGTTGGTCGGCCCTTCCGCATCAAAAAACAGTTTCTTGAGGACATTCGCTCCCAAAGCATTGCAGACGACACCGCCAAATTGCGCGCCGCTTTGCTGATTTTGCACTCTCCCATCGACCAAGTTGTCGGGATTGAAAACGCCGAACGCATTTTCAAAGCAACGAAGCACCCAAAAAGCTTTATCAGTCTGGACACTGCGGACCATTTGCTCTCGAAGAAAGCCGATGCTCATTATGTGGCAGATGCGATTGTAGGCTGGGCTGCGCGGTATTTACCGGCACCTATGGCCACCGCTACTGAGGTGGCTAGCACTGGAGTTCATCTGAAAGAGCGCGACGGCATCCCTTATACGCTGGATGGATTTGCCGGCGGCCACCCAATTCAAGCTGATGAGCCCGCATCACTGGGTGGTCGAGACTTAGGTCCAACACCCTATCAGCAGCTCCGCGCTGCGCTCGGCGCCTGCACACTCATTACAATGCGAATGTACATTGGCAGGAAAGACTGGGCCGTGCCGCCTCTGTCTATTGATGTGGAGCATGAGTCTAAGGACGGCACAGATGTCTTTACCCGCCATATTGCCATTCCAAACAGTGTGCCGCCGGAGCAAAAGGCAAAACTCTTGGAAATTGCGAACAAATGTCCGGTGCATCGCACGCTAGAGCGCAGCTCTCGGGTGGAAACGACGTCTGATTAAGCAGCGTCGGCTTGCGCAGCCAAATATGCCTTGATGGCAGATAAAGCCTGTTGTGCGGCGGCGCCATCGGGTCCGCCAGCTTGCGCCATGTCAGGACGACCACCGCCGCCTTTGCCGCCAACTTGTTGAGATGCCAGACGGACAAGCTCAACAGCGCTGATTTGGTCTGTTAAGTCATCCGTGACACCGGCCACAATCGCCGCTTTGCCTTCATTCACGGACAAGATGAGCGTAACGCCCGAACCCAAACGCTTCTTGGCTTCATCCGCAATCCCGCGCAGGTCCTTTGCCGGCACATCCTGCAAGACCTGACCAAAAAAGGCGATATCGCCGTACATATCTGCCGCTTGTGGTTCCGACGTGGAGCCGCCCATAGCGAGCGCGCGTTTTGCTTCGGAGAGCTGCTTTTCCAGTGTTTTACGCTCTGACTGCAGCGCCGCAATACGCTCGACCAGATCATGCGGCGCCGTCTTCAGCGTCGAGGCCGCTTCGAGCAGTTGATCTTCGCGCGTCTGATAGGCTAGTCGGGCTGCTTCCCCGGTAACAGCCTCAATCCGGCGAATGCCGGAGGAAACAGCGCTCTCAGAGGTAATCTTAAAGAGCGCAATATCGCCCAAACGCGTCACATGCGTGCCGCCGCAAAGCTCAACCGAATAATACCCACTGCGGCCATCCTCGGCCTTGCCCATGAAAAGCACGCGGACTTCGTCGCCGTATTTTTCGCCAAAGAACGCCATAGCGCCCATTTCGATCGCCCGATCTGGCTCCATCACACGGGTAACGACAGGCTCGTTTTGCCGGATCATCTGATTCACATCGGCTTCGATCAGCTTGAGCTGATCGACCGTCATTGGATCAGCATGAGAAAAATCAAAGCGCAAGCGATCTTCGGCGACAAGTGAGCCCTTTTGCATCACATGATCGCCCAAGCGACGCCTCAGCGCCTCGTGGAGCAAATGCGTTGCCGAATGATTAGCACGGAGCTTTGAGCGGCGCATGATATCTGGGCGCAGTGTCACCACATGGTTGACCGACAAAGCGCCGTCCTCGATTGACGCCTTGTGCAAAATCAATCCATCGGCTTTCTGGGTATCATTGACAACAGCGTGCCCCCCCTCCCAAAAAATCGCGCCGGTGTCGCCCTGTTGCCCACCAGACTCGCCATAAAAAGGCGACTGATTGGTCACAATGATTATATCGGTGCCCGCGCTCGCGCTCCTAGTTTCACCATCATCATTAGCAAGCGCAATGACCTGTCCCATGGCTTCATCGGTATCATATCCCAGGAAATCCGTTGCCGGATGGTTCTGCCTTAGGCTCAAGATCATGGCATCTGTTGCAGAGTCTCCAGAGCCTGACCATGCGGCACGGGCTTCCGCCTTTTGAGCCTCCATAGCGGCATGGAAAGCAGTGGCATCAACGGTGATACCCCGCGCGCGCAGCGATTCTTCTGTCAAATCAAAGGGGAAACCGTAGGTATCATAGAGTTTAAAGGCGGCAGCGCCCGGCAACACATCACCTGATGACAATCCCGCCGATTCTTCATCTAAGATTTTAAGGCCACGCTCTAATAGCCCGCGAAAACGCACTTCTTCGCGCTCAAGCGTCTCGGTCATCAGTGTTTGCGCCCGGACCAGTTCCGGAAAAGCAGCGCCCATCTCCTCAACAAGTGTTGGGACCAATTGGTGCATGAGCAGATCTTTGCTGCCCAGCAAATGCGCATGGCGCATAGCCCTTCGCATAATTCGGCGCAGCACGTAGCCCCGCCCTTCATTCGACGGCAAAACTCCATCCGCCATTAAAAAACATGTAGAGCGGATATGATCTGCAATCACTCTATGGCTCATCAAGGCATCGCCAGTCGGCGCTGCACCGCTCACCGCGGCTGAGCGGCTTATGAGAGACTGGAACAGATCAATGTCATAGTTATCGTGTACACCTTGTAAAATCGCTGAAATACGCTCCAGGCCCATGCCGGTATCGATAGAGGGCTTGGGCAAACCCCGACGCTCGTCTTGGCTAATCTGGTCATATTGCATAAAGACCAGGTTCCAGATCTCTATGAACCGATCTCCATCCTCATCCGGCGACCCCGGTGGACCGCCAGCAATCTCCGGGCCATGATCATAGAAAATCTCTGAACAAGGTCCGCATGGCCCCGTATCACCCATCGACCAAAAATTATCAGACGTCGCGATCCGAATGATCCGGTCATCGCCTAAGCCAGCGATTTTCTTCCAAAGAGAGGCCGCCTCTTCATCCTCATGATAGACCGTGATAATGAGCTTCTCTTCGGGGAGGTCGAGAGTTGTGGTCAGAAAGCGCCATGCATAGCCAATGGCCTCTTCCTTGAAATAATCTCCAAAGGAGAAATTCCCCAGCATCTCAAAAAATGTGTGATGGCGCGCGGTGTACCCAACATTGTCCAGATCATTATGTTTTCCGCCAGCCCTTACGCATTTCTGCGAGGACACCGCAGTCGTATAATCGCTTGTTTCTGCGCCTGTAAAAACATTTTTAAATTGCACCATCCCAGCGTTGGTAAACATCAACGTCGGGTCGTTTCGAGGCACAAGCGGGCTAGAGGGAACGACGTCGTGACCGTTCTCCCTAAAGAAGCTAATGAAAGCGTCCCGAATATCAGCAGTGCGCATTACGCAGTCCCGACCGATGAAAACCTGACCGCCTCAACGGCATACAAAAACGCCGCATGACTAGCGTATCATGCGGCGTAACTCCAAGCTGAATTTATCTTCGCTCTTACGCATGTCCCAAAAAACGCAGGACATGCTCTAAAAGCTTATTGGATCATTCCTCATCGTCCTCGGCGACTTCACCAGTGACCATCGTCTCGTTGACCAATCCAGCAGATCTACGAATGGTTTGCTCAATGGATGTAGCAATGTCCGGGTTTTCCGCCAAAAACTTTTTCGCATTTTCCCGGCCTTGCCCAATGCGTTGGCTGTCATAGGAATACCAGGAACCAGATTTCTCCACCACATCTGCTCGCACACCGAGGTCAAGAATCTCACCCAGTTTTGAGACCCCCTCACCATACATGATATCGAACTCAATCTGCCTGAACGGCGGCGCGACTTTGTTTTTGACGACTTTTACACGGGTCGTGTTGCCGATAATCTCATCTTTATCTTTAATTTGCCCAGTGCGGCGAATTTCCAAACGCACAGAGGCATAAAATTTAAGTGCATTTCCGCCCGTCGTGGTCTCCGGATTTCCATACATCACGCCGATTTTCATGCGGATTTGATTGATGAAAATCACCATGCAGCGCGACTTGGAAATAGAGCCGGTTAACTTCCGAAGCGCTTGACTCATTAAGCGGGCTTGGAGACCCACATGACTGTCCCCCATCTCGCCTTCAAGTTCAGCGCGCGGCGTAAGCGCTGCTACAGAATCGATGACAAGGATGTCGATAGCGCCGGAGCGCACCAAGGTATCTGCAATTTCAAGCGCTTGTTCGCCTGTGTCCGGCTGAGAAATTAGGAGCTCATCCACATCCACACCCAGCTTTTTAGCATAGGCAGGATCAAGCGCATGCTCTGCATCCACAAAAGCCGCCACGCCGCCGCTCTTCTGGGCCTCTGCCACACAGTGCAAAGCCAGTGTGGTTTTACCTGAACTTTCAGGCCCATAAATTTCAATGATGCGGCCACGCGGGAGACCGCCAATCCCAAGACCGATATCCAGCCCAAGGGAGCCTGTTGAAATGGCTTCAATATCTACGGAAGAGCCGCGTTGACCCAGCTTCATCACCGAGCCTTTGCCAAAGGCGCGATCAATTTGAGACAAAGCCGCTTCTAGCGCGCGCTGTTTATCCATTCCGTCTTGTCCTACGACCCGTAATTGTGATGATGCCATGCCAGTGCTCCTCTTGCTATTGCAGGACCGCGTGTTCTGCAATGCTGAAAGAGTACACTTTTTGTTCTCATTGGCAAGAACAAATGTTCTTTTCAGACTCTAAAGGCTTTAAATGTCTTCAGCAGGGGCAGCCGGCATGGCTGTTTTCACAGCTTCAGCCAACTGCGTTAACGAGAAGGGCTTGGGCAGAAAATCAATGCGATCGAGGTCGCCAGCTGAGCCAATCCCGTCCTGCGCATAGCCAGAGATAAAGATGACGTGGAGGTCAGGACGCTTTTGGCGCACTTCCTGCACCAATTCAGGGCCATCCATTTGCGGCATCACCACGTCGGTAATGAGAAGGTCTATGGCGAGCCCATCTTCCAAGAGTTCCAGCGCTTCTTGCCCGGAACTGGCAACAATGACGTGATAACCCTTTTTACTGAGCGCACGAGATGCAAAGGTTCGCACAGCATCTTCATCCTCAACCAGCATGACGGTACCGCGGCCCCAATAATCGGCCACTTGCGGTACCTCCGGCGCCTTTGAACTGTCCTCTTCCACGGTCTGCGCATCTTCGGCGGGCACGTGAACAGGCAAATAGATAATGAACTTTGCCCCGGCCCCCGGCTCTGATTCAGCAAAGATGAAACCACCCGTCTGTTTGACGATGCCATAGACTGTCGACAGCCCAAGGCCAGTCCCCTTGCCTGTTTCCTTCGTGGTGAAAAACGGCTCAAAAATCTTGTTCAGGTTGGCCTGGTCAATGCCGTGTCCGGTATCGGACACCTCAAGGCGGATATAGTCTTGATTGGGCATAAACTCGTGCCCTAATTTTTCGATATCATCCGCTGTTGCCATGGCGGTCGTAATCGTCAAGTCACCGCTGGAGTCCATGGCATCGCGCGCATTGACTGCCAGATTGACGATCACTTGCTCAAGCTGGCCTTGGTCTACAAGGATGGGGCCAAGGTCGCGTCCATGGACCATGTTGAGCGTAATCTTCTCGCCAATCAAACGACGAATGAGGTTGGACAATTCCGCCAAGACATCAGTGATGTCGAGCACCTTGGGCATCAAGGTTTGTTGGCGAGAAAAGGCAAGCAATTGACGCACAAGGTTAGCCGCCCGGTTAGCGTTCTGCTTGATTTGCATGATGTCCGCAAAAGACGGATCGCCAGCATTGTGGCGCACCAGGAGCAAATCGCAAAAGCCAATAATGGCGGTCAGAATATTGTTAAAGTCATGCGCGATGCCGCCAGCCAACTGACCCACGGCTTGCATTTTTTGCGCTTGGGCAAATTGTTGTTCTAAGCTCTTTTGCTCCGTGGCATCGCTGACGAAGATCAGGATTTCACCAGTCGGCTGGTCAAGACTTTGCCCACTCAGGTGAATGACGGCATCTTCAGTATGCGCAATCTTAGCTTCGATGCCGTCTGGCGCCGCTTTGCCGTCGCAGACAGAGGCAACGTAGCTTTTGATATGGGCTGCTTTCTCGGCTGAAAAAGCAGCATATAAATAGTCAAACGACGCTTTTTCACCAGCGCCGAGTAGGCGGCGAAGGACTTTGTTCACACGCAAGAAGTCCCCACGGGAATCAATGACCGCCATTCCGACGGGGGCATCATTGAAAACAGCTTGCGCCACATCATCACGTGGCGCGGCGCGCAGGCTTGCCTGGGTTTTCTGTCTGACCAGATAGATGGTTCCAGCAGCGCTTTCCGACGCTGCAGCTGGCGCACCAGCACCCGTAGCCAAAGGCTGGGCCTTGACATCGAACTCGCCAATGGCCTGTCCAGCTGAATCTAAGAGCGCCGTTGTTCCCGATGGCGCCGCCAAAACATCGCCCAATAGCTTCACATGGGCGACATCCTCGAGCCCAAGCCAGGATTTGATTTGGTCGCTGACAAGACGCACATGCCCAGGCCCATCAACCAATACCAGGCCCACTTGCGCAGACAGCAGCCAGTGTTGAAGACCGCTGTCATAGAGGTCTAAAAAGCGCTGAATTTGTGCTTCAAGGCCAGCGCCTTCGACATCCCAGACGAGATAATTTTCAATCTGCTTTGAACGCCTGACGGTGATATCCAAAGGCTGCGCACCTCCAGAAATCTGCCGCTCAATACGGGCTGTTCCGCGGCCACAGACCCGTGCCGACCGACTGGCATCGAGCAGCGCAGCGCGCTCCTCGTCCGATTGCGGCAATGAATTTGGAGACGGAAAGCCGCCCAAGAGACGCCCATAGGCTGAGTTTGCGCAGACCAATGCGCCATTTAGGTCAGTAATCGCCACAGGTCTGGTTTTGGCTTCCACTGCAGCGATGAGCAGGTCTTTTTTCAAGGAGCTTTGACCGCGGATGCGCGCATAGCCAGCGAACCCGAAAAAAGTGCTCAATGCTATAAATCCGGCGGCCCCGGTAATGCCGGCGACAATCCAGTTTTTCGTGGCAAAGCCAAGCACGCCAATGGCGAGTGCAATACACAAAAACGGCAAGGTGGTCTGCAACCAAAGCGGAAGAATATGTTGGGCTGCAGTTAATGGGCCTTGAGAGCCCGGCGAAGACGCAAATTTTGCGACGCTTTCAGATTTTAAATCGCCATCCAGCGTCATTGCCACCTTCGGCAAAGTCTTCGCTGTATCATCCATGAGCATCGCTGCGCAGCCACCCTTGTTCAAATTTGGTTAACTATAAAGTCCTTACGGGCCTGCGTCTTGCCAAAAGCTTAACGCTCCCCTCGCTTACGGCGTGTATCGCGCCGTCGATGCATTTTTTCTCAAAGCCAGCAGATAACTCACCACTTTAGCAACGGCCTTATAGTGTTCAGGCTGGATTTCTTCATCAATCTCTACAGTCGCATAGAGGGACCGCGCTAACGGTGGGTTTTCGAGGATTGGTATCTCATGCTCGCCTGCAATCTCCCGGATACGGGCTGCAAGGTGATCCACCCCTTTGGCCAACAAGACCGGCACCTGCATTTTGCCATGCTCATATTTCAGCGCGACGGCATAGTGAGTTGGGTTGGTGATGATGACATCCGCCTCCGGAACAGCTTGGGCGATGCGTTGGCGTGAGCGCTCTTGGCGGACCTTGGCGATACGGCTTTTAACCTGCGGGTCGCCTTCCAATTGCTTATGCTCATCGCGTACTTCCTTAATCGACATGCGCATGCGCTTCATGAACTGGAAGCGCTGGAAACTGTAGTCAGCAGCCGCCACGGCACCCATAATGGCCACGACTGCAATGCCGAGCTTCACGGTCAAAACGAAGATAAGGCCAAGCAAGTCCTCCGGCGACATGGTGATAAGAGACCCTAGCCGGTTGCGTTCTGGCCAGAGAATGAAGCCAAAGGCACCGCCGACAACGATAAGCTTGGCAACGCTTTTGAGCAGTTCTGTCACCGATTGTAGGGAGAACAGTTTCTTGAGCCCGCTGGCTGGGGAAATCTTACTCAGCTTCGGTTTGATCTTTTCAGCCGTGAAAACGATGTGGCCCTGCACAACCGACCCGGCGACCGCGGCGATAACTAAGATAATGACTGGCAGGATGAGCATTGTCGCTATGTCGGTGGTCAGACCGCGAAAGACTGCCGCAGCACCGCTGTCGGAGAGATCAATCGCATGCGGTTGGGCCAAAAACCCCGTCAAAGCGTTTTTGACATCCCTGGCCATGGAACCTGAGAAAATAGACACCAACGCCAAGCCAGCCAGCAGCATGAACCAAGTTTTGACCTCTTGACTGCGCGGCGCGTCGCCTTTGTCATAGGCTTCCTGCAGCTTCTTGGCGGAAGGGTCTTCGGTCTTCTGGCTGTCGTCGGTATCGTCTGCCATCAGCCAGCCCCTAGAAACATCATGATGGCTTCCTCAAAGCGCTGGAGGAACCACAGCATCATCGCGGATAGTGTGAACATGAAGAGCACGAAGCCGACGGCGATGTTGGCCGGCATCGCCACAAAGAAGATCGGGAGCTGCGGCATCAACCGAGCGATGATGCCAAGACCAATGTTAAATAGCATGCCATAGGCCAAGAACGGCGCAGCAATCTGGAGGCCCAAGGCAAAGGCGTGGGCAATTTGCATGATGACGAGTTGTGCAGCGTCCTGAAGCATGAGCGGCGCATCCGGCGGAAACACCGTGAAGCTGTGCGCGATGGCCTTAATCAGCAGGTGGTGCAGACCGGTTGCGAAAATGAGCGTCACGCCCAATACGGTTAGAAACCGGGCGACGAGCGCCCCTTGCACGCCCTGACTGGGGTCAAAACTCTGCGCGGCGGCAAGCCCGCTTTGAAAGGCAATGACTGTCCCTGCGACGTTGAGTGCAGAGAGCGCTATGCGGCCTATGATACCGATAAACAGCCCAATTAGGACTTCCTGTGCTACCAAGGCGACGAGGCCAAAGGCGCTGGTTTGGTCTAGCGAATAGGCGGGTGCAGCCATTGGGTAGATGACCAATGTGAGGGCGAAAGCAAGCAAGGCGCGGATGTTGCCGGGGATGGCGCTTTCGCCGATGGCGGGAGCCAAGACCAGCACCGCGCCCACGCGGGCGAAAATGAGGACGAAGGCGCCTGCGCTTACGCCAAGCAGCTCTTCAAGCACTGGCCGCTAACCAGCGATGATTTTGGCGCTGATGCGCAGCATCATGGCCGAGAGCGCCGAGCCCATGAAGGGAAGCAAAAGCAGTAACGAGGCGAAGATAGCGATAATCTTCGGCACGAATGTGAGCGTCATCTCTTGGATTTGCGTGAGGGTTTGGAAGAGCGCTATCACGAGCCCCACCCCAAGGCCAATCGCCATGGGTGGCCCCGCCACGACAAGCAATGTGGAAATCGCATCGCGTCCCACATCCAACACTTCAGCCCCGGTCACTTAGTCTTCTCCAGATTTGCCTTCTGCTAAATCGGCATTTTGATGATGTCGTTATAGGCGCTGAGTACTTTATCGCGCACAGCCACAACGGTTTCGACGGCCATCTCTGCGCTGGTCACAGCGGTCACAACATCCAAAAGCTGCGCTTGGCCATTGAGGTTTTGCGCAACCGTTTGCTCCATGCCGGCAGTGGCTTTGACTGTGTTATCCAGCCCCTCTTCCACCATCTCGGCAAAACCAGCTTTGGTTATGGGCGTCGCAGCTGCTTCCGCTCCGCCCGCAGCTTTCAGCGCAGCGGTTTTTCCATACGCCCCAAGGGCATCAATGGCTTTGATATCCATCCGTTAATCTCCCTAGCGCAGCAAGTCGAGCGTGCGCATCATCATCGTCTTGGCCGCATCCACGGCAGACAGATTGGCCTGATAGGTCCGCTGCGCCTCGCGCATATCGTTCGATTCCACTAAAGCTTCCACATTTGTGGTGCGCACATAGCCATCGGCGTCCGCAGCGGGATGACCAGGGTCATAGCGACGGCCAAAGTCTGACCGGTCCTTGGCAATCTTATCGACTTGCACGGTCCGCACGCCCAGCTCGCGGTCAAGCTGGTTGGTAAAGCTGATGACCTTCCTGCGATACGGGTCCTCGCCTTCGCTTGGCGCGATTGACGATGAATTCGCCATATTCTCCGCAATGATACGCATGCGCGCGCCCTGGGCTTTCATCCCAGAGGTCGAAATCATCATGGAAGAGCCAAGGTCCATCTCTCAAATCCTCTATTTTTGGCGCCCAAGCGCCGTGCGCAGGATGGCATGGTGCTTGCGATAGACATTGAGCATGGTTTGATACTCAATCTGCGTTTCCGCCATGGAGACCAGCTCGTCTTCGAGCGTCACACCATTGCCATTGGGGCGCTCATCAGCCACTTCCCGGGCTTTGAATTGCCGTGGGCTGCGGTCCATATCACCGCCACCAATCCGCATATGCTGACCAGAGGTGCGTTTCAGGGAAGCGCCGCCGCCGCCCGTCATCGCCGTTTGATTGGTCAGCAAATCCTTGAATGACTGCTCTTTGAGGCGCCGCGGGCGATAGCCAGGCGTATCCGCATTGGCCACATTTTCGGCAATGACATTCTGGCGGGCCGTCAGCCAGCGCATGCGCTGCTTCAGCGCGGCAACAATGGGGAGGCTATTGCTATCCATGGGCCGCATGGTCCGCCTGTCGCCTTAAAATCGGGTAAACGCGATTTAATTCAAATTTTAAGCATCGGCGGTCACGTCCCATTAACCATGTTTTAAAGCCCGGCTCTTTACTTTGGTTAATAAGAAGCCAGAAGGGCACACCCGTGACAGAAACCAGCGCTGCCGCCATCCAAGGCACGACCGCAGAGACCGCACGCCTCACTGCGAAGGCTGACGGCCCGCTCGCGGAGCTCATGCTTGCCCTTGCCTTTGAAAAAGACGTCAAAGTCCGCCAAGACCCAGCGCTGATGGACATCCTGCGCGCGGTCGAGGAAGGCAGCCCTCTTCCCACGGAAGCCATGGCCATCATCGCGGAAATCCTGACCCGCGTGTATGCCGCCAGCTTGATAGAGCCACACGAGGCTGCCTGATGGACATCCTTGTTTACTTCAGAGCCCTGGCCGCGCTCGGCCTGGTCCTCGCCCTCATCTGGGGCGGTGTTTGGCTGCTGCGCCGCTATGGCAGCGCCCTGATGCAACCGCCTGGTGCGCCCAAGGCAGACCGGCAGCTCGCCATTCTGGAGCAAATGAGCCTGCCCCAACGCAAAACCCTGGTCCGTGTTCGAAACGGCAGCGAGGAGCATCTGCTTGTCCTCAGCCAAAGCTCTGAACTCCTTATTTCCAGTACCAAAGCGCCCACTGATGCTTAGAGCCGCCCTCCTATCCCTCATTGCCTTGCTCGCCATGGCTGAGCCTGCGCTAGCGCAAGAACTATCGCTCGACCTAGGCGAAGAAGGCACACTGACGGGCCGCGTCGTGCAGCTCATCTTGTTGCTCACCGTCCTGTCGCTTGCACCAAGCATCCTCATCACCGTCACATCCTTCACGCGCATGGTGGTCGTCTTATCCCTCTTGCGCTCAGCGCTGGGCACGCAGCAATCCCCGCCGAATATAGTCATGATATCTCTGGCCTTGTTCCTCACAGGCTTCGTCATGGCCCCGGTCTTCGAGGAGGCCTATACGCAAGGCCTGGAACCCCTCATCGAAGAACAGGTCGAGCCAAGCGAGGCCTTTGACCTGATGGCGACGCCCTTCAAAGGCTTCATGCTGCGCCATGTGCGCGAAGATGACTTAACCCTGTTCATCGACCTCTCCGGCGCCGCGCGCCCTGCCACGCCAGCCGATATCACGCTGCCAACGCTCATACCGGCCTTCATGATCAGCGAGCTGCGCCGCGCCTTCGAAATCGGCTTCCTCCTCTTCATACCCTTCATCGTCATCGACTTGGTGGTCTCCTCGGTCCTCATGTCCATGGGGATGATGATGCTCCCGCCAATCATGATTGCCCTACCCTTCAAACTCATCTTCTTCGTCCTCGTCGACGGCTGGTCCCTCGTGGCCGGTTCGCTCATTCAGAGTTTCACCAGCTAAAACCCACGTCAAAAGTCACAAAAGTCACACCTCCTTTATTAAGAGGCGCCCGCCACATCCCTGTGGCACTGGTTTGAATTTACTGGGTTTTTGCTCTGTAGGACAGTGTAAGAGCCATCATTGACTAAAGAAAGGGCCGGACACCCGAAGGTGCCCGGCCCGCTGTGGGCTTGGCCTAATCCCGAAGCTTGACCAGGTCCTTCAAAAGGCACTCT
>CAKZYD010000389.1 GCA_937884085.1 uncultured Sphingomonadales bacterium
GCAACGTTAGACGGCGTTCGCGAGCCGCAGAACAGGCGGGTGCAAATTACCCTAGGCAACTAGCGGCTACTGAAAAAAGAAAAAAAGGGCGGCACCCGAATGCCGCCCTTTTTTTGTCTTGGAAAAGGGCTTCGCTGCCAAAACTAAGGCAGCTTTACAACATCCGCTGACGTTATTTCGGCGCGTGGGCAAGATGCCATTGTGCGCGGCGCAATGGTATTTGCCTCAGCGACGGCCAACAGCGCATCGGCAGACCGTGTCAAAGATCGTTCAGCCAAAGCAGCGACCTTTTCGCAAAAACCTGCCGTTTTGTAACTCTGCGTTGCAACCTTGTTGGCCATGCTCGTCACGTGCCGGTCCATGGCACGTCGGTACGCCTTTCCGTGAATGCGCTCGAAGTAGCCAGACAGTACCTGGTCATGCGATTGGATGGAAAGGCCATGCGTTTCGACGAAAGCATTGTAACTTTCTGTTACCCGCAAATGCGGCGCGGAGGTGCATTGGAGCGCGCCGACCATAAGCGTTGTTTTCAGACGGCGCACTTTTTCAGCTGTCGATTCATTGGCGGAAAGGCAGCCTTCGGGTGCAGCATTGACCGCGGAGACTGTCATTGCGTTTAGGCTCAGGACAACGGCTGCCATGGCCGCAAGTGAGGAAGTGGACTTCATAAACATCATCCGGAATTGTTTGCTTCAATTCCTGCCCGTCTCGCTTACGCGATTTTAATTGTGGCGCACAAGCGCCTTAAGTAAGATGATTATGTGGCGAGGGTGAACAGACACTTAAGTCTTTGTTCAGATTTTACTTAAAGTGCCGTACGCCTAAACGGCGAAATCACTAAGCGCTTGAAGAATAGCATGGAGCCGCTTTCTATTTGTTCCCAGGTCGGAATAACCATAGACGGAATGGCTATAAAGGGCGATGCGGCTTGTCGCGTTTGCTTCGCCTAGCATCGTTTCGATGTATAGCAAGTCTGGGAAACCGATTAGTGCTGTACGAAACACCAGGCAAACACCAAAGCGCGGACCAAAGCCGCTGCTTTTGTCTAAGCTATCCAAGCTTGCCGCCGCAGCTTCTGCTTTTTCTAGCAAATCATTTGGCGATAGGGAATAATTAGGCGTATCGAGCTTGGCAATCGAGCTTGGCAATTGGACTGAAGCCGGTTCTGGGCATGCAATAGCTGCGTTTGGCTTCGTTGAAAAAGCCAAATCATAAAGCGATGCGACGGATTGTGGGACCGGGGCTTTCAGCACTGCATCAAAGATGCCCATATCAGCTATACCGACCTATTAGCCGCTCAACTATCCTAAAATCTGTCCCAGCTGCATGGCAACGCCCATGTCACCCGCCACCTGCAACTTCCCCATCATAAAAGCCATTTGAGCGTTTTGTTTTCCGGAAGAAATTTCTTCGAAATCATCTTTAGATATGGTTATTGTGGTATCCGCGTCACCGTCGCTATTGTCCACGACCGCCGGGGTTTGCGTGTCATCAATGCGCACAACCCCATCATCGCCAAAATCGAATTTGATGACTTTATTAAGGCCAGCGCTGTCGCCAACTTTGCTTTTCATTTCTTGCGTTATTTCATCGAGCGTCATTGATACTCTCTCCCGGAAAAGGTCATTTACGTCCAATTAGGATAAGTGCGCATGGGTAGGCGTCAGCATAACACGCCCACCCGTTTTTGATAGCAGTGTCAACGCCTGCTAATTCATCATGTCTTCAGCTGAATCTTTCATGGAATCCGCTGCGCCTTCAGCTTTGTCTTTAGCGCCATCCCACATATCACCCATCGCTTCCTTGGCGCCGTCAGCAGCGTCGTCCATTGTTTCCGAAGCGCTCTCAGCCGCATCGCCAACGGTATCTTTGGCAGCATCATAGGCGTCGCCTGCAGCCTCTTCAGCCCCAGAAGCTGACTCGCTAGCCGCGTCGCCAACAGCGTCCGCCGCTTCGCCAGCTGCTTCAGTTGCGGCGTCTACCGCCTCATTGGCCTCCTCGCCACAAGCCGACAGTCCAAAGGTCAAACCTGCGACGATGAGTGCACCTCTAAATACGTTTTCCATTGCCATGATTCCACTTGGTCCCTGTGTTATTAATCTCGAACTCATAAGGTCCAGCACCCTTAACTTTTCTGCGTCGCAAATACCAGTGCCCAATTCAAGACACGTTGCAATTACGGTATGAAATCTGGCCCTTAACGTGGTTAACGATCCTTAAATCTCGCCCAGTCTATGCTTTTGCTGCATTTATCGAAGGTGGAGCGACAGTGGCGCGATTTGTCCCAATCATTTTCTTCTCAGCTTGGTGCTTGCTTCTGGTTGCCGCCGGGTTGGCGGGCATACAATTGATGCTTTGGAGCGCCGAGCAGGCTCTTGCAGTCGGTGCAGCTCTTGCCGGCGCAGGATATCTGTTGTCGCTGCGCAGCCAGCTCAAATCCCTAACCCGAAAGCTGGACGCGTTCGTCTCTTCCCAAGACGGTCGCGGCGCCGACCAAAGCCAATTCATATCGGATATTGCGACTGCTGTCGCCGCTCTTGATCAGCGTATCAAATCGCTGGAGGAGCACACAGTCGCCACTTCGGCACCCTCACTTTTAGAGCCAGTGAAAGCGCATGTAAGCGAACCAAGTGTTCCGATTTCGCAGCAAATTGCCAAGGCGATACTATCAAATCGCATCGACCTACATGTTCAAAGCGTGCACGCGTTACCCTCCCGACAGCCGGTGTTTTTCGAGTGTCTATCTCGATTGCGCAATGAGCACGGAGAGACCCTTTATCCCTCCAGGTTTATAGAGCATGCGACACGCTCTAAGCTGATGTCTGCATTGGACAACTTCCTTCTCCTCAGATGTTTGCAAATCGTCAGGCAATTTGGTCGGCGCGCTGCGTTGGAGCCATTTTTTGTAAATCTGTCGGCAAGCTCTCTTCGGGATCCTCAGTTCCTTGAGCAACTTTCTGAGTTTTTGCAGAGTAAGCCTGAGCTGAAAGATGCACTCATATTGGAGGTTAACGCCGCCGAGCTAAAGAGCGCTTGGCCTGAGATATCTTCTGAGATGACAGCAATTTCAAAGCAGGGCTACGCAATTAGTCTCGATGATTTCGACCCCGGCGAAGATATTATGGATGTTGCGGCGATGGGCGCTCGCTATGTTAAAATTCCAGCGTCCAACCTAGACCAGCACAGCCTCGATTTAGCGGCATTGAAATCCGCTGGTATTACGCCAATCGCGACGCGGGTTGAGGATGAGAAAACCCTCATCGATATGATTGAGCGGGGCCTACCTTATGGCCAGGGCTTCGTGTTTGGAAAGCCGCGGGCTTGGGACGATGTGCTCGTATCAAAGGGTCTGGTCGCTGCCGCATAAAAAAAGCCGCTTGAAGAGCGCGGCTTTTTTAAAAACTTATTTGATGCTTCAAACTTTAGAAATCGCCAAACACGCTTACTAGCTTGGTTTTCAATGTCGCGGCGTTGAAGGGCTTGACGATATAGTTGTTCACGCCCGCCTTTTTTGCAGCAATCACGTTATCCGTTTTTGATTCGGCGGTTACCATGATGAAAGGCAGCCTGTTGAGCTGCGTGTCAGCGCGTACTTCCTTTAAGAGCTCATAGCCCGTCATCGGCTCCATATTCCAATCTGAAATAACGAGGCCGTATTTCTTAGTACGCAGTTTTGACAGAGCCATCGTGCCATCAGTGGCTTCATCAATATTGTCAAAACCCAACTGTTTCAGAAGGTTGCGCAGAATCCGCAACATTGTTTTATAGTCGTCCACGACCAGGATTGGCGTTGAAGCGGAAATAGACATTGCCCAGCTTTCACTCCGGTTAGGCCGCAAGGCGGCTTGCTTCTTGATTGAGCGATAGTAATCCGGTGGACCTGAAAAAACGGTAAATTTGACGAATGCACTGTGTTTGCGGCACATGACGCCGGCGAAAGTCGTTATAAAACAGCTGGATGGTTACCCCGATGAAATTCGAAGCGCTGGAGGTCGGACTCTCTGACCAGTTTGAGAAAACCGTGACTGAGGCGGATATCGTTTTATTTGCAGGCGTTACGGGAGACACAAATCCCGTCCATTTAAGCGAAGCATATGCGGCTACCACCCGGTTCAAAACGCGCATTGCCCATGGCATGTTGAGCGCTGGTTTCATTTCCGCTGTTTTGGGCACAAAGCTTCCTGGGCCGGGTGCGGTCTACTTAAAGCAGAGTTTGGTCTTCAAAGCTCCTGTTCTCATCGGTGATACGGTCGTTACGACGGTGACGGTCAGCGCGTTGGATGAGAAGCGCAAGCGCGTAACACTTGATTGTCAGTGCGTTGTGGGCGACACGGTCGTAACCGAAGGTGAAGCGACAATTATGTTGCCCGCTTAAACTGCCGAGACGCTTGTGAAACTCTACCGGTCATTAAACGCGATACCGGGCCCGTCGCGCGGCTGTGTTGTTGCGCTTGGGTCTTTTGATGGGTTTCATAGGGGGCATCAGAGTGTCATTGGCGCGGCAGCAAAATTGGCGTTAGCGATGAACACGACGCTAGGCGTGATGACGACCGAGCCACATCCGCGCCGCTTTTTCCGGCCTGACGACCCCCCCTTTATGATAACGCCGCTGCGCACCAAGGTGCGGCTGTTGCAGAATTTTGGCGTTGATAGTGTCTTCATCCTCAATTTTGACCAGTCCATTGCGCAATTGCCTGCGCAGGATTTTGTCAAACAAATCCTTGTCGATGGCCTTGGCGCAATCCATGTGGTGTTCGGGTATGATTACCGCTTCGGCAAAGGCCGCGGCGGCGGGGCAAATGTACTTAGATATATGGGCGATGAAGAAGGTTTCGGGACGACGCAGCTGTCTCCAGTCAGCGTTGGCGTGGAAGGCAGCGCTGGGGAAATATACTCCTCCACCTTAGTGCGCGATGCACTAAAGAATGGCGAAGCGCGCCGCGCGGCAGCTCTCCTCGGGCACTGGTGGTCCGTGGAGAACCACGTCCTCAAAGGGGACCAGCGCGGGCGCGCTATCGGCTTTCCGACGGCTAACCTGGATATTAGCGATTATGTGCAGCCGCGCTTTGGCGTCTATGCCGTGCGTGTCCGGCGCATGCAGGATGGGAAGGTTTTGAACGCCGTGGCCAATGTGGGGAAGCGCCCAACCTTTGAAAAACAGGATGTGACGCTCGAAGCCCATCTCTTTGATTTTGACGAGGACATTTATGGCGAGCTCCTCAATGTGGAATTCGTTTCCTTCATCCGGCCGGAGAAGAAGTTTTCCGGCATCGACACGTTGAAAGCGCAAATCGCAGAAGACTGCGAGACGGCAAAACTCGTGCTTGCAAATCCGGACAACGCTGCGGACCGCTTCCCAACGCCGCACCGCTTTCAGTTCGAGACTTAAAAGCCCGGTCTCGACTTCCGCTCCCCTGGTGAGTACACAGCCCCTTTAGCACTATAAGCACACCTAGAGGCGATGACTGACTACCGCGACACCGTTTTCTTGCCGAAGCCGGATTTCCCCATGAAAGCTGGCCTGCCCCGCAAAGAGCCTGATTGGCTCAAGCGTTGGACGGAAGAAGGCGTCTATGAAAAGCTGCGTGAGACGCGCGCAGGCAAAGAACGCTTCGTTCTCCATGACGGCCCGCCCTATGCCAATGGCGACATCCATATGGGCCACGCCATGAATAAGGTCCTCAAAGACGTCATCGTGCGCAGCCAATCCATGCTTGGCAAAGATGCCCCCTACGTGCCCGGCTGGGACTGCCACGGCCTGCCGATCGAATGGAAGATCGAAGAGAAATACCGCAAGAAAAAGTTAAATAAGGACGACGTCGACTCCATCGAATTCCGCCAAGAATGCCGGGATTTCGCTAAACACTGGGTCAGCGTCCAAGCTGAGCAATTTAAGCGCCTCGGCGTCTATGGCGATTGGGACGATCCCTATCTGACCATGACCTACGAGGCCGAAGCCACCATCGCCGCTGAAGTCCTCAAGTTCGCTGAAACCGGCCAGCTCTACCGCGGCGCCAAGCCCGTCATGTGGAGCCCGGTGGAGAAGACGGCGCTCGCCGAGGCAGAGGTGGAGTATGAGGATATCGTCTCGACGCAGATCGATGTGGGCTTTGAGATTACTGACAGCCCGATTGAAGAGTTGATTGGGGCGAAGGCTGTGATCTGGACAACGACGCCTTGGACCATCCCCGTGAACCAGGCTTTGGCCTATGGCCCAGACCTCGAGTATGTACTCTTAAAGGTCCAAGGCCATGTGCCTGACGCATATCCAGATGGAGAAGAGCCAAAGTCTTACGACATTTCCGCCCCGCTAAAGGAGGGCACCAAAATCCTCGTTGCTTCAACCCTCCAGAATGAATTTAAGGAGCGTTATCAACGGCCTTTGCCAGGTGTCTCAGGTGTGGCGTTGAAAAAAGAGTGGGCTGGTAAAGGCTCACAGCTTGCAGGGACTTTAGCTCGCCATCCAATGCACAATCTCGGCGGCTTCTTTGCAAAACCGCGCCTCTTCTTGCCAGGGGATTTCGTCACCACCGAGGCCGGCACCGGCCTTGTTCACATGGCACCGGACCATGGTGAGGACGACTTCTTGCTCTGCAAAGAACACGACATTGATCCCGTCTTTGCAGTCGAGCCAGAAGGGCGCTACCGGGCTAATTGGGAGTGGCTGGCTGGCCAGGGGAGTGTGATCAATCCCAAGTTCAATGCTTCCGGCAATGGCTCGAAGTTAGATGAAGGACCGATCTGTAAGGATTTGCGCGAGGCCGGGGCCTTGCTGGCGGCCTCCGATGATTTCAATCACAGCTATCCTCATAGCTGGCGTTCAAAGGCCAAAATCATCTTCCGCTGCACGCCGCAGTGGTTCATTCCCATGGATGACCGCAAGACCAACGCTCACAACCGCGAAGACTTGGCCTCTAATTCAGGCAACAATCCCACGCTGCGCGGGCTGGCGCTGGATGCCATTGAGCGCACGCGCTGGGTGCCTGGCAAATCGAAGAACCGCATCAAGGCCATGGTGGAGGGGCGGCCCGATTGGGTGATTTCGCGCCAGCGAGCCTGGGGCGTGCCTATTCCGCTCTATGTGCACCGGCAGACCGGTGATTATTTGAATGATCCGGCGGTGAATGCGCGCATCTTGGATGCTTTTAAAGCGGGCGGCGCCGATGCTTGGTTTCGCGCCGATCATCAAGTGCTGCTTGGTGAAGCGTATAAGCTTGAAGACTATGAGCCCGTTCAAGACATTTTGGATGTTTGGTTCGATTCTGGCTCAACGCACGCTTTTGTGGTGCAAGCCCGCGCGGCGTTGCAGAACGCTAAGACGACGCTCTATGTGGAAGGCTCCGACCAACATCGCGGCTGGTTCCAATCCTCCCTCTTAGAAAGCTCCGGCACGCGGGGCAGGGCGCCCTATGATCATGTTCTAACCCACGGCTTTGCGCTGGATGGCAATGGGTGCAAAATGTCCAAGTCGCTTGGCAACACCGTCGATCCGCAAAAAATCGTCGATCAATATGGTGCTGATATTCTGCGCCTCTGGGTGGTCTCGACCGATTATTTTGATGATGTGCGCATCTCCGGCGAGATCATCAAAGGCAGCGTCGATGCCTATCGCAAGCTGCGCAATACACTGCGCTTCCTACTTGGTAGCTTGGATGGGTTCTCAGAGTCCGAAAAGCTGGCTGTTGAGGAGATGCCAGCCTTAGAACGTTACCTCCTGCACCGAATCTCGGTGGTGGATGAAGAGGTGCGCGCAGCTACGGATGACTATGACTTCAACCGGCTGTTCAGCGCGGTTTTCCAATTCTGTATTCAGGACCTGTCGGCCTTTTATTTCGATATTCGCAAGGACTGCCTCTATTGCGACCCAGAATCGAGCAGCCGCCGACGCGCGGCCCGCACAGTGCTAGATATCCTCTTTGATTGCCTGACGAGCTGGCTTGCGCCCGTTCTCGTCTTCACCGCTGAGGAAGTCTGGCGTGCGCGCATGGGCGAGGATGCTGAGAGTGTCCATTTCAACACCTATCCCGACATTCCGGCTGATTGGCGCAGCGAGGATTTGGCGCAGCGCTGGGCGAAAATCCGCCAGGTCCGCCGGGTGGTGACGGGGGCTTTAGAGATTGAGCGGCGTGAGAAGCGCATTGGTTCGTCCCTACAAGCCGCGCCAGACATCTATATCAGTGATGATGGCCTGCGCACGGCCGTCGAGGGGCTTGATACGGCAGAGATTTTCATCACCTCTGGCGGCCAGGTCCTTGCTGAGACTGCGCCTGATGGCGCGTTCGCTTTGCCAGATGTCTCGGGCGTTGGCGTCGTCTTCCAACCTGCCCAAGGCAAGAAGTGCGAGCGCTGTTGGCAAGTCTTGCCTGAGGTGGCCTTTGCCAGCCCGTCCGGCGATCTATGCTATCGCTGCACCGATGCGGTCGCAAAACACAAGAGTGCTGCGTAAGGCATGACGGACTTTCCCATGCCGAAAGGCCCTAGCTTGTTCCGCCAAGGGCTATGGCTGGCCGCCATAGTGTTTTTGATAGACCAAGTCTCCAAGATTTGGATTTTGGATGGCTTTGATTTGCCCGCTAAAGGCAATGTGGATGTGTTGCCTTTCTTCTCCCTCACCATGGTGTGGAACCGCGGCGTCAGCATGGGGCTGCTTCAAGCTGATGGAAATATCATGCGCTGGGCGC
>CAKZYD010000390.1 GCA_937884085.1 uncultured Sphingomonadales bacterium
GCCTGGTTTGCAGGCCGGTCAGCCAGATCGTTTGGCAGGCTACCCAATTCGTGTAGACGAGGATATGGCTGATATCGCTGCTGATGCATTCGTAGCAGCATTCGGCGACTTCCGGCGCGGCTACCTTGTGGTTGACCGCGTGGGTCTCTCCATCACCCGTGATGAGGTCACCGCGCCGGGTACCGTCAAGTGGTATGTGCGCCGCCGCCTTGGTGGCACCTTGATGGAAGATCGTGCCATCAAGCTGATCCGCGTCGCTACTTCCTAGCAATCCCAGGCGCCTCGAAATTGATCGGGGCGCCTCCTTTCTTTTGGAGGAAGCCATGAAGGTTACATTCAAAAACAAGTTTAAGTTTTCACCGGACGGCTACAGCAACGTCACTTACGCGCCCGGCGAGCACGACGTGTCCGAGCGCTGTGCCGAAGTCGCCAAGGAGGCGGGCGCCTTAACTGTCAAAGCCAAGCCGACCGTTAATAGTAAAAGTGCATAACATTCGCCGGGTCATCGGCCCATCTGCAAGCGCGCTGACCATTCAAGAGCTGAAGGTGCACACGCGGAGCGATGCCGAGGACGACGATGGCTATTTGGCGGGACTTATCAAGGCTGCTGTGGACTATGTGGACGGGTACAGCGGCGTCTTAGGGCGTGCCCTGATAACCCAGACCTGGTCTGCCGATATGGATGCATTTCGCCCATTTAAAATACCGCTCGGTCCCAATATCGCAATAACAGCGATCAACTACTATGATACCGATAACATGCAGCAGCCCTTCACTGGCTATGAGTTGCAGGAAGACTGTGTGCAGCTGGCCCACAATGAGTCTTGGCCCGATACCTATCCACGCGCCGACGCGGTTACTGTCACCTGGACATGCGGCTTTGGCGACAGCTGGAATGACATTCCCGAAAGCATTCGGTTGGGTATGATGCATCTTGTTGCCCACTGGTACGAGCAGCGCGAGGCGGCTGGGACGTCTATGGCACCGGCGCCAATGACAGCTTTGAAAATCCTGGCCCCACATAGGGCAGTGGTGTGAGAGCGGGACAACTAGACCGTCGCATTGCCCTGCAGCGGAAAACAGAAACAGCCAGCGCTTTAGGCCAGCCCGGAGAAGCTTGGACTACATACGCAACTGTTTGGGCGCGTAAGATAGAAAAGAGCGTCCGTGACGTGTTCACAAGCGATCAAATGCAGGCCAATCGAAGTGTGGTTTTCCGCATTCGGTATCGCAGCGGTGTGAGCGACACGGACACAGTTTTGTTTGAAGGCCAGCGCTTTGAGGTTCGCGGCATAAGCGAGTACGGGCGCAGGGTCGCACTTGATCTCGAGTGCGAAGTCTATGGTAGCCGAAGTACAGTTTGAGATTAAGGGCCTGCGAGAGCTGGGCCGAACTCTAGACCTCTTTCCTCAGAAAATCAGAGACAACATTTTAGAGCTTTCGCTCATGGCTGGTGCCCGGCTCCTGGCCAAAGAGGCGCGGAAAAGAGCGCCTGTTAATGAGCGCCGCAGGAAGCGCCCTAAGGACGGCATCACGCTTGCAGAAAGCCCCGTAGCGCGCCGCAATCTGCGGATCGATAAGCGGGTGAACACCGTCTATGTCGCACACCGTGGTGGCCGCAGAAGGCTGGCGCACATCATCGAGCTCGGTAGGCGTCCGGGCGTTTCGAAAAATGGGCGTCGTTTCCCTGGCATGCGTGCAAGACCATACCTACGCCCCACGGTAAGCGCATCGGGTGCGGACGCCATTCGCAAAACCGCCGAAACCATGCGTCGCAAGATACCGAACACGGCACGTCAACTCGCCGGGTCTTTCGACAGCATTTCTAGAGCAAACAGAAGACGCCTATGACCGTTCGCGCGGCGCTGTATGAGCGCCTTAAGGCCACGCCCGATCTGGTGGCGGTGGTCGGCACCCGCATTTATCCGCTGAACGCAAGCGATACCGTTGAGGCCCCCTGGTGTCTTTACAGGCTGGTAAGTCAGGAACCTAGGCACGTTATCGACGGCGCCTATTCTAATAGCGCCTTTGAGTTTGAGATCGGTCTGTTTGGGCCGTCTTATGATCAGCTTGATACCGCAGCCTCAGCATTAGACGCGTCACTCGGCTCCAATGCCTTTGAACACGCCGGTCAACGCTACGTTTCGCACCTTCAAACGCAGCGCGACGATTACGAACCCGAAGAACAAAACTTCGTCATTTTTATCGATCTCACAATTCAGGAGCAAAGATCGTGAGCAACGCATTTTCGAGTTATGGCTCAACCCTGTCCGTCGGAGACGGTGGAAGCCCCACGGAGGCATTCACTGCTATTGCTGAGGTCATCTCAATTGATGGCCCAGGTGGCGAGAATGGTGAAATTGATGTGACACATCTTGGGTCTACGGCAAAGGAATTCATTGCCGATTTGATTGATTATGGACAGGTCACTGCCCAAACTAATTTCTTGCCTGGAGACCCCCAGCATGATCAGCGTTATATCGACAACCTGGCCCGCACAATTCGAAACTACGAAGTCAGCTGGCCAACAAGTTCCGCCAGCAGCGCGACTTTCGCCGCTTATGTGCAGTCTTATCGTCCCAACGTCGCCGCTGGCCAGCAAGGGCAGGGAAATCTGACTTTGCGTGTAACTGGTGCCGTCACCTATGCTTAAGGAACAAATCCTTGACGCAGGTCTTATTGAAATCGCCAAAGTCAAAGTCGAGGGCTTAGAGCTATATGTTCGCCAGCTCAGCTATGGTCAGCGTCTTGAGCTTGAGAAGGTTGTGATTGCCTCCAAGGGCGACGGTAACGACCTTCGCCAACAAGCAATCCTGCATTGCACATGTGACGAAAACGGCGATCCTGTGTTCTCAAAAGAAGACCTCCCGCAGCTGATGGCTCTTCGGCATACCCTTGTTGATGCGATCTTTGTTGAGATCGATAAGATCAACGGTCTCACAGCAAAAAACTAACACCGGGCAAGGCTGAGCGTTTTCAGTTTCGTCTTGCCCTGGCCTTAGGAAAACACCTCCACGAAATCCGCGCCCTCCCTGCCAGAGAAGTCATGGAATGGGCTGCCTATGACGCCCTTGAGCCAATAGGCGATTGGCGCTCTGACCTGCGCATGGCCCGCACGGATCAGGCTATTACGGGTCACAAAGACATGCTCGATCTAGTGTTTTTCGACACGGAAAAAGCGCGCCGCAAAATGGAACAGCAAATGGAAACAAT
>CAKZYD010000391.1 GCA_937884085.1 uncultured Sphingomonadales bacterium
CGATTATAGCGCGCAAGGCGTTGAGCAAACCAGCTCCCCCAGCATGGATATCCAAGTGGCCAGTAACTTCGAACGGCTGCTCTGCGATTGCTCTGGCGGCGAGGGCCGACTGATCGGGCAGATGATGGCCGAATTCAACGATACGAAATCGCTGCGTATCCCAGCTGATCTACTAGAGAAAATCCGCCCGCTGTTTCGCTCAGCGCGCGTCGATGAAGAGGCTACGGCAGAGAAAATCCGCACGATGCTCGATCATACGGGGGAATTGGTTGACCCCCATACAGCTGTAGGTCTTGCCGCTGCAGATAGCCACCAAAGTCATGCTCCAATGATCACCTTGGCCACAGCGCATCCCGGCAAGTTCCGCAGTGCAGTAGAGCGCGCCTGCGGCATCCGCCCTTCCTTGCCGAACCACTTAGCGGGGCTCTTTGATCGTGAAGAGCGCTTTGACCGTTTGCCCAATAGCTTTGACGCTTTGCGCTCTTATGTCTTTGAAAAGAAAGCCGCGTGACGCCTGATATCACTGTTTTGAGCAATGGGTTGCGGGTTGTCTCCTTAACCTTGCCGCGCGTTGAGACGGTGTCGCTTGGCCTTTATGCGGGCGTAGGGGCCCGCTTTGAAGATACAGTTCCCAGCGGCATCTCGCATTTTTTGGAACATATGGTCTTCAAGGGTTCGGATGCTCGCAGTGCCCGCGCGCTTGCTGAAGCGGTTGAAGATGTCGGCGGCGCAATCAATGCCTATACGGCCCGAGACGTAACGGCGTATACTCTGCGCCTCCTCAAAGAAGACTTGCCGCTTGGCATCGATATTCTGGCGGATCTGGTCTTTGGCGCGCGTTTGGACGACGTTGAAGTGGTGCGCGAACGTGATGTCATTTTGCAAGAGATCGGCCAGGTTCAAGATACGCCTGATGACTTGATTTTCGACCTGTTGCAAGAAGCGGCCTATCCGGACCAAGCCTTTGGCGCGCCGATCTTAGGGACCCCAGCAACCATTGCGCAGATTGATGGCGCAGCGCTGCGCCATTTTCGTGGATCCCACTATGGCGCGCGTAACCTGGTTCTGGCGGCGGCTGGCAATCTCGATCATGCGGCGCTTGCCGCGCGCGTTGAGCAGCATTTTGGTCGGGTCGAAGAAGGCCAGACTATGACGCCCACGCCAGCGCGGTGGCAGAGTGGAACAACCCACGTTAAGCGGCCCGTCGAACAGACCCACATTACCGTCGGCTATCCTGGCTTTGGCTTGGAAGATGACCGGATTTACGCCTTGCAGGTTCTATCCACAATGCTTGGTGGCGGCATGTCCTCGCGCTTGTTCCAAGACGTCCGGGAGGAACGCGGCCTTGCCTATTCGGTTTTTTCCGATGTGGCTGGGCATGCTGGTGCAGGGATGATTAGCGTTTATGCCGGGACCAATCCCGCTGACGCAGATGAAACACTGGCGTTGATTACAAGCATCGCCGAGTCCTTCCAAAGCGCCGACGACCAGCAAGAGCTTAAACGCGCCAAAGCCCAGCTCAAGGCAGGGCTTGCCATGGCCTTGGAATCCTCAGCAGCACTGTCAGAGCAGATTGGCCGTCAAATGCTGTCCTTTGGCCGAATTCTGCCGCCAGATGAGCTGATTGCAAAGGTCGAGGCTGTCACCTTGGCGGATATTCAAGCAACGGCCCAACACTGCTTCTCACAAGAGCGCTGCGTCGTCACCCTGGGACCAAGCTAGCCGCGTTAGGCGTGCCCTGCTTCGCTCGACAGCATGGAGAGGTCGATGCCCAGCATGGCCATAGTGCGCGGATATTTTTGTTCGGCATCTGTATTGAACAGGATCTCGTCATCGCTAGCAGCGGTCAGCCAGGCGTTGTTGCTCAACTCATTTTCCAGCTGTCCGCTGGACCAGCCAGCATAGCCCAGTGCCAGCATCGCGTTGCGCGGACCGCGCCCGGTCGCTAGCTCCTTCAAGATATCCACAGTTGCCGTCAGCGCCACTGTTTCGCTGACCACCAGAGACGAATCTTGAACATAGTCTGCCGAATGCAGCACAAAGCCGCGCCCTGGCTCAACCGGGCCGCCAGCATGGACCGCCACATCGCGCGCCACGTCATCAACCTCAATGTCAAGCTGCGCCAATAGGCCTTCAAAATCCAAATCGGAATGGACTTTGTTGATAACGATTCCCATGGCGCGGTCAGAGCTGTGCGCGCACATATAAATCAATGTCCGGTCAAAGCGATCATCGCCAATGGACGGCATCGCCATCAGGAATTGGCCGGTTAAAAACCCACTTTTGCTCATAAACGATGCCAGACAATCATACGCGGATATTCCCCCACACTGCCGAGCATGGGCTTTATTGCCATAGACCGCAAGGGGGGACTGTGCGAAAAGACACCCTGACTTTAGTCGGCTAGATTTCGAGAAAAGGAGCCCCCAATGACAATTCAGGTTGGTGATAAAATCCCAGACGCAGCGCTTATGCACATGACGGCGGATGGGCCCGCACCGATGACCACTGGCGATTTGTTCGGCGGTAAAAAAGTCGTGCTATTCTGCGTGCCTGGCGCGTTCACCCCGACCTGTTCGGCAAAGCATCTTCCAGGCTTTGTACAACATGCAGATGCAATTAAAGCCAAGGGCGTTGACTCCATCGCTTGCATGTCCGTCAACGATGTTTTTGTCATGGATGCCTGGGGCAAGGACCAATCGGTGGGTGAAAACGTGGTTATGCTGGCCGATGGTAATGGCGATTTTGCTGCCGCGCTTGGTCTTGAGCTCGACTTGAAAAACTTTGGCATGGGACCGCGCGCACAGCGCTTTTCGATCATCGCGGACGATGGCGTCGTGACAGCCTTAAACGTTGAAGAAGGCGGCGGCTTTGATGTGTCGAGCGCCGAACATGCGCTGGGTCAACTTTAGTCCAGGTCTTTTTAATGTGAGCCGGCGGCGCGATGAGGATTTTTCAATAGCGCCGCTGCCGCGCGAGCGCACGGCTTCTAAGGTCAGGCGATATGTCCTGGCCTTAACCCTCGCGGCGGTTATCGCTGCAGCGCTTATGGTTTTGGCCAGTATTTTAGGGGTCGCTATAGCGCCGTTGTTTGAGCGGGCAGACCGCGGCAATCAGACGCTCTCCGATAGCTGATTTTCGCGCCATACCCGCCGCTTTTTTTTGCAGCATTTTACCACTTTATTTATAGATTTAGCTTAGCCAAAGCCGCGAAACCAATCTGCGGATTAGGCATGGATGTGGTCCAAAAAGACCGTTTTGAAGCGGCAAAGCTAGTAGGTCTGTCTTGCCTGTTTGCAGCGCTCAGTGCGATTTTGCTGGCAGGGATTTTGCCATTTTCGCCGATAAGCCAGTTTGATCAAAAACGAGCTTATCGCGAATACGTCATTTTAGCGCCGTCTGCACAGGCGGCGTCGCTGCTACAGCGCATTCACGGCGTTTCGCTTGGAAAGATGCAGATTTCCAAGTCATTTGCCGCGCATAGCATTCTGGTGCCACAGCAGGTTTCAGCAGGCGCGCTCTACGAACAAGGCGCAAAACTAGTGTTGGCAGGAACATCGTCCGTGCGGTGCGGACGATGACATTTGACCTGAGAAAAAGCACTTGAACATGACACACACACAAAATGATATGCAAAGCGCGTTCATTGCTCTGCGCGAGAAGACCGCAAGATACCTGTCCATTTGGCTTTGGGTCCATATCCCATTGCTCGCAGCTTTTGGCTATTTCACGGACCGATTTATGCCGGCCCTTCTGGTGTTCAGCGCGGTTTTTTCCGCTGTTGCCAGCTGGCTAACCTACAAAGCGCCATCAGCGCAGATCACCCGAAATGTCATTGCAGCTGCTTTCATGCTGCAGGTATCTGCACTTGTCTTTCAAATGCCGCCGGTGTGGCGGATCGATGCGCATATGTACTATTTTGCAGCGCTGGCGATGCTGTGTGTGTTCTCGGATTGGAAAGCGATCTTGGTGGGCACTGTGGTTGTGGCTGTGCATCACGTTTCGCTTAACTTTCTATATCCGCTCGCCATTTTCCCCGAAAGCGCAGACTTTGCCCGCGTCGTCTTGCATGCCGTTATCCTTGTCTGTGAGGCTGCTGCTCTGACATGGATCACTCAGCGGATGGAGGGTCAGATTGTAAATGCGCAATCCTTGCTGGTGGCCATGAACAAATCAGCACAAGAGAAGGAAGCCGCTGACGCACGCGCGAAGTCGCTGCAAGAAAAAGAGGCACAGCGTAAGGAAGAAGATGCACAAACTGCCGCGCGCGCGGCTGATGAGCGCGCCGCACTAGAACTGAAGTCTCAAAAAGAGGCGTCCGAAGCGCGCGCGCAAGAGCGTTCAGCGTTGGCCAAGGCGTTTGAGGATGAGATTTCAGGCATTGTGACGGAAGTCCTTGGCCAGATGGAAAATGCAAGCACGTTAACCCGCCAAGTGGGCACAGCCGTTGGCACCGTAAGTGATAAATTCAGCACGATTTCGGTCAATACGGGCCAAACAAGTGAGACAGTTGGCGATTTATCATCTGCGACGCAGCAACTGAGCCAATCCTGTCAGGACGCCGTCCTTAAAATCAACCAATCGAGCGGCATTATTTCAAATGCGATGCAGGCAGCAGAAGATACCAATACCACCATTTCCGCTTTGGATGAGGCCGCCGCGCGGATCAGCGAGATTGTAGATACCATTCAATCCATTGCCGACCAAACAAACCTGCTGGCCCTGAACGCAACGATTGAAGCCGCTCGTGCAGGCGAAGCGGGCAAAGGCTTTGCCGTGGTTGCCAGTGAAGTGAAAGCGCTGGCCCAGCAGACAGCCAAAGCTACCGACGAGGCTTCCTCTCATCTCCAAGCTGTGCAGGACCACGTCGGAAAGAGTGTCGAGGAGACCGGCGGCATACGCGATACCTTTGCAAGCGTGACCGAAATCTCGCAGGGCCTCGAACAAGCGATGGCTGAGCAGCAGGATGCCACGCAGAGCATAGCGCGCAGTGTTGAACGGGCCTCCGGCGCTACACAAGGCGTTGCCCACGAAGTGGAAGGCACTGCGGATCTAGTGGGCGACTGCAGTCGCTCTAGCGAAGAAATGGAAACATCCATCGGCCATGTGATGGACCAGATTGTGGAACTGCGCAGCCGCATGGATAGCTTTGTTGGGCAAATCAAGGCGGCCTAGTCTTTAGGCCATGCCAATGCCTTTGCGCGCGAGGGCATCTGCGATTTCATTTTCGCGGTGCCCGGCATGGCCTTTGACCCAGCGCCATTCTACGTTTTTGTGGCGCTCTGTAGCCGCCAGGAGTGCTTTCCAGAGCTCGGCGTTCTTGACGGGTTTTTTAGCTGAAGTCTTCCAGCCATTTTTAATCCAGCCGTTGATCCAACGGGTAATGCCATCGCGCACATAAACTGAGTCGGTCGTAATGATGACGTTGCAAGGGCGCTTCAAGGCATTGAGGCCCTCAATGGCGGCGCGAAGCTCCATACGGTTGTTGGTCGTCTCAGTTTCCCCGCCACAGAGCTCCTTTTCCTGCCCTTTGAAGCGAAGCAGGGCACCCCATCCGCCTGGCCCTGGATTGCCAGAGCACGCTCCGTCGGTGAAGATTTCAACGCTCTCCGTCATATTCTCCTCCGCTATGGAAAGCCCCACGTCTGAAAGAATTTAAGGCGCGCCACATAATCGAGTGGGTCTTTCGGCTTTACAAGCGCGCCCGGTGCCGGGTTTAGCCAATCGTATAAACGCGTGAGAAGGAACCGCATGGCAGCGCCGCGGCAGAGTAGGGGCAAGATGTCTTGCTCGTCTCGGGTCAGGGGTCTCTTCGCGCTATAGCCCGCGATCAGGGCTTCAGCATGCGCTGGGAGGAACTGCCTGTTCGGATTGAAGCACCACGCATTGAGGCAAATTGCTAAATCGTAGCTCAGCATATCATTGCAGGCGAAGTAGAAATCGATGATGCCGCTTAACGTGCCATGGAGAAAAAAGACGTTGTCGGGAAACAGGTCCGCATGGATAACCCCGCTCGGAAGCACGTCTGCATCCGGCCAACACTTGGCGAGAAAGCTCAACTCGTCCGTGATCAAGGCCGGAAGGTTGGGCTCTACCTTTGCGGCATCCTGGAGACAGCTTGCCGCTAAATCGCGCCACCCATCGAGCGATAGCGCATTTGCCCTTACGCTGGTAAATCCCGTTTGCGCGGCGTGGAGATCCGCCAGGGCTGTGCCGACTTGATGGCAGTGTCCTTGGGATGGCTGATCGATAGAGACGCCATCCAAATAGGAAATGAGAGCGGCGGGACGGTTGGAGAGCTCAAAGAGCGCCGTGCCTTGCTCGTCATGCATGGGCAGGGGGCAGGGAATGCTATTGCCCGCCAAATGCTCCATAAGTCCAAGGAAGAAAGGCAAATCTGCCGCTGCCACCCGTTTTTCATAGAGTGTGAGGATGTAGCGGGCCTTATCCGTTTCAATCAGGTAGTTGGAGTTCTCAACACCTTCGGCAATACCGCGCGAACTGCGCAATTCCCCCAGGTCGAAACGCTGTAGAACGGCCGATAGCTCATCGAGATTTACATCCGTGTAAACCGCCATTTAGGCTGGCGTCATGACGGGCGTTTTGCTGTCTTTTGAAATCGCGCGGGGCAGTTTGAATGTCACACTTTCGCGGGTCGTCTCGACTTCTTCGATTTCAATGTCGTAGCGCTGTGCGATTGCGTCGAGCACTTCCCTGACGAGGATTTCAGGCGCAGACGCGCCGGCTGTGATGCCAACGGCGCTTACCCCCTCAAAGAGCGACCAGTCGATCATTTCATGGTTCGCGACCAATTGCCCCTTTGTGCCGATTTTGCTGGCCACTTCCACCAGGCGCACCGAGTTCGAGGAATTTGCCGCGCCAACCACCAAAACAAGCTGGCACTGCTCGGCGATCAATTTGACAGCTTCTTGGCGATTGGTCGTCGCATAGCAGATGTCTTCGCGTTTTGGGCCGGCAATATTGGGGAATCGGTCTTGCAACACCGAGATCACGGCGCTGGTGTCATCCACTGACAGCGTTGTTTGGGTAATAAATGACAGATTGTCAGGATCATCCACCGACACATTGGCCGCATCTTCTGGCGTCTCAATCAGCGTGATGGCACCTTTGGGAAGCTGGCCAAGCGTTCCGATAACTTCGGGGTGGCCTTCATGGCCAATCATCAAGATATGGCGGCCCTCTTTAAAGTGGCGTTCTGCTTCCCGATGAACTTTGCTGACCAAAGGGCAAGTTGCGTCTAGGTAAAACAGCTTGCGTCGTTCCGCTTCTGCTGGAACCGTTTTAGGCACGCCATGGGCTGAAAAAACGACGGGTACATCGTCAGGTACTTCATCAAGCTCTTCGACGAAGATAGCGCCGCGCTCTTCGAGGCTCTCTACCACATGCCTGTTGTGAACGATTTCATGACGCACATAGACGGGGGCACCATATTTCTCGAGCGCCAGTTCAACGATTTTGATGGCGCGGTCCACGCCAGCGCAAAAACCGCGGGGCGCTGCCAAGAGGATCTTCAGTTGAGGTTTCGCAGCAGTCATCTTGTTAAGCCGTCCTAACGCTCATCTTTGAATATTTGTGTTGGCATATAGCCTACATATAAAAGGCTGGCTATAACCTCTCGCTTAAAATCTAGTATTGTAAATGGTGATACAATGACGCGTTCGCTAGGCGGTTTTGGCTTTTTCAGCGTGTTGGCCCTGCTCTTGACCACGGCCTGCAACTCAAATCCGCTGATTGTTGAGATTACGGATTGTCCTGCGGTCGGCTTTGTGCGCTATGCCAATGCCCTCACCAGCTTTCCTGAGGGCGCGGTGCCAACGGCCAATAATGTGGCCTACCGCGCTGTGATGTCTAATTTGGATGTTGATTGCAAGGATAGGGGCGAGGGCATTCGCACCCAGGTTGCTTTTACCATCACGGCCGAGCCTGGCCCTATGGCGCAACAACAAGATGTTTCGATGCCGTATTTCGTGGTGATTGCGCGCGAGGGCGATTCTCTTCAAGCGAAAACCATCTACACCGCCTCGGTCTCCTTATCAGGTCAGGATGGGCGCGGACGAAGCCGGGAAACCGTTGAATTTACAATCCCAACAAATGAGCTTGCAGATACCTATTTGTATGAGCTTCTCATTGGCTTTGAGCTCAGCAACACACAGGCGCGTTATAATTTAGAATCATAGCGTTTATTAATTTGACTTTAGGGAAGAACGTTTTACGATTCGCAGTGTTCGGATGGTGGCTTTGCTAGCATCTGGCGAGTCGGGAGAGCGTGCAGGTTTGAGCCATCAAACAGGCGCCGCCGAAGGAGCAACCGCCCCGGAAACTCTCAGGTATCTAGGACCGACTGGCTGATAAACGGACACTCTGGAAAGCAAATCGGCCCCAGGTCGATTTCACCGAAGGGCGTAGGGTAGGGCTTTAGAGTCTCTACTGAAATCTCTCAGGTTCACGCGACAGAGGGGGCAAGGCGTTGAAAGCAGCATATCGCTGCGTCGATTGTCTTGCTGTGAACCCTTTGTGCTTGAGAGGCCCTAAACCGCGTGAGTTCCGTTCAGCCGACAGCTCTGCTTAGCGTGCATGAAGCCCATGATGCGCGTTTGGTTGACTTTGCAGGCTATAAAATGCCGCTGCAATATCCCGCCGGCATTATTGCTGAGCATTTGCACACACGGGCAAAGGCGTCGCTTTTTGATGTCTCGCATATGGGACAAGTGCTTCTGAATGGCCCTCAGGCCGACGCTGCTTTGGAGAGCCTGACCTGTGCAGATTTGTCCAGCTTAAGGCCTGGACGGGTGCGCTACAGCCTCCTGATGAATGAGGCTGGCGGCATCATTGATGATTTGATGGTGACGCGCCTGTCGGATGGCGCCTTGCACCTGGTGTTAAATGCGAGCCGAAAAGCCGTTGATGTTGAGCATCTTGAGGCTGCCTGTGCTGACCGGGACGCTGTGCTGGAACGTTTGGACAGTCATGCCCTGATTGCATTGCAGGGTCCGGCAGCGGGGGATGCGCTAGCCGACTTGGTGCCTGAGTCGACCGACCTGAGCTTTATGGACTCCGCTGCCGCGACCTATGAGGGGGCTTCCACCATGGTATCGCGCTGCGGCTATACCGGCGAAGATGGCTTTGAAATCTCCATTCCAAACGCGCAGGCAGGCGCCTTGGCTGAGGCCATCTTGGCCCATCAGGACGTCATGCCAGCCGGGCTTGGCGCCCGCGATAGCCTGCGGCTTGAAGCTGGCCTTTGCCTTTACGGCAATGATATTGATGAAGACACCACGCCGGTTCAGGCCGGTCTTACCTTCGCGCTTGGAAAGCGGCGCAAGTTGGAAAGAGATTTCCCCGGTGCGCAGCGGGTGATGACCCAGCTGGAAGATGGTTTTGACCGGTGCCGCGTCGGCTTGCTGATTGATGGCCGCAGGCCGGTACGTGCGGGCGCCGCGGTCCTCGCCGCGGACGGCGCCCCCGTCGGCACGGTCACATCTGGAGGGTATTCCCCGACCTTAGAGCGTCCCATTGCCATGGCCTATGTGCAGCGCGATGCCAGCCTTGATGGGTTGGAACTGCATGTGGATGTGCGCGGGCAGTCCATCCCAGCCCAAGTAACCCCTCTTCCCTTTGTGCCGCAGCGCTATAGGCGCCGGGACGCACAACGACATAGCTGAACCTGGAACAATTTGGAGACCAACGTGCGGAAATACACAGCAGACCATGAATGGCTTGACCTAGACGGCGATATCGCAACCGTCGGCATCACCGACTATGCGCAAAAGGCGCTCGGCGATGTGGTGTTCATTGAGCTGCCCGCCGTCGGCAAGACCGTCTCTGCTGGAGATGAAGCTGCTGTGGTCGAATCGGTGAAAGCTGCCAGCGAAGTCTATGCGCCCGCCGCCGGGACAATCCTAGAAGTCAATGATGCGCTCGAAGATGCGCCCGATACCGTCAATAGTTCGCCGGAGGCAGATGGTTGGTTTTTCAAACTGCAGCTCAGCGACCCAAGCGCCGCAGAGGCCTTGATGGACGCCGATGCCTATGCCGCGCACGTGGCGGGATTGGAGGACTAGGGGATGTCTGCGCCAGCGCAAAAAACATGGAGCGCACAAGACTATGAGACCAATGCGCGCTTTGTTGCCGATTTGGCAGGCCCGGCGATGCTGGACTTACTGGCTGCGCAGCCTGGCGAACGCATCTTGGATTTGGGCTGCGGCGATGGCGCGCTGACCCTTAAAATCGCACAAACCGGCGCGACCGTTGTTGGTGTTGATGGCGCCGCTGATATGGTGCGTGCGGCTCAAGCGCTTGGTCTTGATGCGCATCAGATGGACGGCATGGCCCTGTCTCTTGACGCAGAATTCGATGCCGTCTTCACCAATGCCGCCCTGCACTGGATGATGCAGCCTGACAACGTGGCGGCTGGTGTCTTCAAGGCTCTCAAGCCAGGTGGACGCTATGTGGGCGAGTTCGGCGGCTTTGGAAATATTGTGGGACTGCAAGCGGCGGCACGGGCCGCGATGCAGGCCAATGGCTTTGGTCTGCCTGATGGGCTCCCGCATTATTATCCGACGGCGGAGGACTATACCGCGCTTCTGACTGCCGCTGGATTTGACAGTATTTCCGCGCAGCTTATTCCGCGCCCGACGCTGCTTCCGACTGGTCTGATGGGGTGGCTGAACACCTTTGGCGACTCCCTACTTCCCGGCGTGCCCGCAGACCAGCATCAGCGGCTGTTTGACGCCATGATTGACCTGCTCAAGCCGTCACTGTGTACGCCGTCCGGCACTTGGTTCGCCGACTATGTTCGGCTTCGTTTTTCCGCGCAAAAGCCCCAACGCTAGAGGAGACACTATGCGTTATCTTCCCCTTCGCGAAACAGACCGTCAGGATATGTTGGCCGCCATTGGCGCGCCCAACATAGATGCCCTGTTTAAGGATGTGCCAGATGGTGCCCTGCTAGAGGCACCTGTAGACCTGCCAGGCCATGTAAGCGAGTTGCAGGTCGCACGGGATATGAAGCGCTTGGCCGGCCAAAACCTGGCGGCAGGGGATGCGCCCTTTTTCTGCGGTGCGGGCGCATACCGGCACCATATTCCCGCAAGCGTTGATTATATCATCCAGCGCGGCGAGTTTTTGCCGGCTTATACGCCCTATCAGCCTGAAATCGCCCAAGGCACGCTGCAATACCTGTTCGAATTCCAAACCCAAGTGGCGCGGCTGTTCGACATGGATGTGGCCAACGCCTCGCTCTATGACGGCTCGACCGCCTGTCTCGAAGCTATCCTGATGGCCGGGCGGATTACCAAGCGCAGCAAAGTCTTGATGTCTGGCGGTGTGCATCCGCATTACCGCGATACCGTGCGCTCCATGACACGCTTTACGGGTGAAACCATCCTCTGCGCTGATCCCACAACAGAGGCGGGCTCTCCGGGGTCAGACACGGCTTCTCTCATGGCGCAGCTCGATGACGAAACGGCCTGCGTAGTCGTCCAATACCCAAATATCTTCGGCCATATTGAAGACTTCACCGCCCTCTCTCAAGCGGCGCAAGCTAAGGGCGCGCTGCTGATCATTTCCGTGCCAGAGCCGTTGGCGCTCGGCGCCATAAAGGCCCCTGGTGCCATGGGCGCTGATATTGTGGTGGGCGAAGGCCAAGGCCTCAGCGTCGGCCTGCAATTTGGCGGTCCTTATCTGGGCCTCTTTGCCGCTCGCCAGAAATATACCCGCCAAATGCCGGGCCGGCTCTGCGGCGAGACCGTCGATGCCCAGGGCAAACGCGGCTTTGTCCTAACGCTCTCGACGCGCGAGCAGCATATTCGGCGCGAAAAGGCGACGTCCAATATCTGCACCAATTCCGGTCTGTGCGCGCTTGCCTTCACAGCCCATATGGCGCTGCTTGGCGGCGAAGGGCTGTCCCGGCTGGCAAAGCTCAACCATGCCCGCGCCGCTCAGCTCGCTGAGCGACTGCAGGCCATAGACGGTGTGTCGGTTCTCAACGCGTCGTTCTTCAATGAGTTCACCATCCGCGTCCCTGGCAATGCGGAGGCTCTCGTGGAGCGGCTCGCTGGTAACGGCGTGCTGGCTGGCGTCCCCGGTGGACGTCTCTATCCGGCGCGTCCCACCTTGTCCGACATTCTTATCCTGGCTGTTACGGAGACGGCCACAGACGAAGACTTTGATGCCTTGGAAGCCAATCTGAAGGAGGCGCTGTAATGAGCATGAATGCAAATGGGCGCCCAACGCGCATGGAAGACGGCCTGACAGGACAGCAGGATATGGCAACGGCAACCGGCCATCGCGGCCTCGATTTGGAAGAGGCGCTTATCTTTGAACGCGGCGCGGAAGGCTATACCGGTGTGGATGTGCCCGGCGCGCCTGATATTGAGAGCCGCCTTGGCGGCCTTGAGCGGGATTGGGTCTCTCTGCCTGGGCTGTCAGAGCCAGAGGTGATGCGTCACTTCACGCGGCTGAGCCGGAAAAACTATGCCATCGACATGGGGCTCTTCCCGCTTGGCAGTTGTACCATGAAGCATAATCCCCGGCTCAATGAGCAGACGGCGCGGCTGCCTGGCTTTGCCGATATTCACCCGCTACAGCCCGTCTCCACCGTGCCTGGTGCGCTGGCGGTGATGGAAGAATTGGCGCACTGGCTGAAAACACTCACCGGCATGCCCGGTATCACCTTGGCGCCTAAAGCAGGCGCGCATGGCGAGCTGTGCGGCATGATGGCCATCCGCGCGGCGCTTGAAGCGGCCGGGGATGGCCGCACAACCGTCTTGGTCCCAGAAAGCGCCCATGGCACCAATCCAGCTACCGCGGCTTTCCTTGGTTACAAAGTCGAGGCCGTGCCAGCCACGCCCGATGGCCGCGTTGACGTCGAAGCCTTCAAGGCAAAGCTCGGCACCCATGTGGCTGCCGTGATGATTACAAACCCCAACACCTGCGGCCTCTTTGAGCGCGATATCATTGCGATTGCCGATGCCATCCACGCCGTTGGCGGCTATTTCTATTGTGACGGTGCCAACTTTAACGCCATCGTCGGCAAGGTGCGCCCGGGCGATCTGGGCGTGGATGCCATGCACATCAACCTCCACAAAACGTTCTCTACGCCCCATGGTGGCGGGGGGCCTGGCTCCGGTCCGGTGGTCTTCTCTGAAGCGCTTGCGCCATTCGCACCGCGCCCCTTTGTCCTGGATGGCCAGTTGGTTGAAGCGGAACATGCCGACGAGGCAGAGCAATCCTTTGGCCGCATGTGCGCCTTCCACGGCCAAATGGGCATGTTTACGCGGGCTCTCACCTATATGAAAAGCCATGGCAGCGACGGCTTGGCCCAGGTGGCTGAGGATGCCGTCCTCAACGCCAACTATATCCTAAGCCAGCTCAAAGACGTACTCAGCGCCCCCTATGATGATGGTCCCTGCATGCATGAAGCCCTGTTTGATGAGCAGTTCTTAAAGGGCACAGGTGTCACCACCCTCGACTTTGCCAAGGCGATGATTGATGAGGGCTTTCATCCTATGACGATGTATTTCCCACTTGTCGTGGCTGGCGCCATGTTGGTGGAGCCGACCGAGACTGAGTCAAAAGCCTCGCTGGATGAATTTATTCACGCGCTCAGAAGTCTTGCTGAGGCGGCCAAAGCCGGAGAAACAGAGCGCTTTAGAGCCGCGCCACACTTCGCGCCTATGCATAGGCTGGTTGTATCCCGCGCAGCCCGGCGACCAGTGCTTACCTACCAGGAGCCTGAGTCTCTCAAGATTGCTGCAGAGTAGGCCGTCTGCGGCGAAAGAG
The DNA here is from genome assembly GCA_937884085.1 of uncultured Sphingomonadales bacterium. Lineage (GTDB taxonomy): Bacteria > Pseudomonadota > Alphaproteobacteria > Sphingomonadales > CAKZYD01 > CAKZYD01. Next base: position 13,804 of record CAKZYD010000391.1, read on the forward strand.
CCATTGGCTGACCCTTACCTAATCTTCATTCGCCGGCTTGATCGGCGAATCCACAGCGAATCATAGTGTCGGGGCTGTTCCATGGATGGCTCGGTCAAGTCCGACCATGACTGAACCCAATGTGGTCTACTGAGTCTTGGTGCGCAGAAGACCTTCTTGCACCGTTGAGGCAACGACCTTGCCACTGGCATCCCATACTGTGGCTCGGTTGAAGCTGCGGGCATGCCGTGCGACAGGGCTTTCCATATGTAAAAGCAGCCAGTCATCCACGCGGAATTCATCATGAAACCAAATGCCGTGGTCCAAAGAGGCAAACTGCAGATTTGGGTCCAGCCAGCTCAGCTTGTGCGGCTGCAGTGATGTTCCAAGCAGCTGCATATCCGACATATAGGCAAACAGCTTCTGGTGCGTGGCGTTGTCGTCGGGCAGGGGGCCTTTGGTTTTCATCCAGACCCAATTCTCTGGCGGCGCTGTTTCTAGTTTGAATGGGTTGCGCAAGTGAATTGGCCGCACGTCGATTGCGCTTGGCAGGGAGCGGCGCGGCACTTTGTCTGGGTTCTTGCGGCGCAGCTCTTCCCACATATCGTCATAACTTGTCAGGCCTTCTGGACCTTCAGGCGGCGTGGGCGCGTCGAATTCATGGGTTGGGCCCTCCTGTCGTTTATGAAAGGACAGCGAGGTATTGAAAATTGCCTCGCCTGATTGGAATGCCACAACACGCCGCGTCGTGAAGCTGCCGCCATCGCGCACCGGCTCAACTTGATAGAGGATCGGCTGGATTGGCTTGCCGGGCCTTAGGAAATAGGCGTGCATGGAATGTAGGTGCCGGTCAGCGGGCACCGTTTTCAGGCCTGCAGCAACGCTCTGTCCAATGACGTGGCCACCAAAGACGCGGACTGAACCGGCATGTTCAGACCGGCCACGGAAGAAGAAGGTGTCGAGTTGCTCAACGTCCAAGAGGCCGAGTAGATCGTCCAGTGCGGTTGGGTCAAGCGGCCATGACGCCATGATCTAATGCAGTTTCTGACCGAGTTCGCTAATTGCTTTGTCGATGCTGTTTTGCTGCGTCTCTGCGGTGAGGTGTTCTGCAATAATCTTTTGGGCTGCCGCTGTCGCGACTTCCACGGCGATTTTGCGCACGTCTTTCACTGCAGCAGCTTCTGCTGCCTTGATACGGTCTTCAGCCAGACGAGAGCGGCGGTCGACCATGGTTTTGATATTGCCGTCTACTTCGGCCTTGATGGCTTCTGCTTCCTCGCGGGCGTGCGCCAGGATTTCTTCAGCTTCTTTGGAGGCCTCGCGCTGGCGCCGCTGATGTTTGGCAAGCAGGGATTGGGCTTCTTCCTTCAGCTTGCGCGCTTCATCCAGTTCGCTTTGGATTTTCTGGGCCCGGTCATCGAGTGACTTGGCCATGGTTTTGTGAACACCGAGATAAACCAGGAGAGCCAAGAACGTGACGACAGATGCGCCCACCCAGAAGGAGGTGTCGGCATAAAACGGGGTTGAGCCATGCGCCTCGCTGGCAGCCTGCGCGACAGAAATCACGTTCACACGCCCCTCCCACTAATCTCTTGCTTCACAATATCGCGAATGGCGTTCTGGTCGACCGGACTGCCAAGTAGTTTGGCGATAATGTCTTCACAGGCATCTGTCGCAACGGCCTCTAGCTCTTCAAGAGCAGAGGCTTTCTCTGCTGCAATGCGGTCTTCGGCCTTGTCAGCTTGCTTCCCCAGCTTTGTATCAAGCTTCGCCAGTTCGCTGTTCACGCGGTCCTGCGCATCAGACCGCGCTGACGCGATGATCTGTGTCGACTGACTGCGGGCTTCTGTCAAAGACCCTTCAAAGGTGTCTTGAACGCTGCCGGCTTCTTGGCTCAGCTGTTCGGCTTGGTCCAAATCATCGGCAATCTTTTCTTCCCGGTCTTCTAGCACATCGCCAATGCGGGGCAGCACCAGCTTGGCCATCACGAAGTAAAATACCGCAAAGGTGATCACCAGCCAGATGACCTGGGGACCGAAAACGGTTGGGTCAAACTGCGGCAGGCCACCAGAGGCGGCCTCAGGGGCGCCGCCAGTCTCGGCGGCGGCAGCCATAGCGGAAAGAAAAAGCGTCATATCATTTGGCCTTTAAAGCCCTATCAACATCCCGCCCCAGAGCGAGCGAGATGCACAAGCAATCAGCGTAGATTAACCGAAGAGGGCCAGAAGGGCGACCAAGAAGGAGAAGATGCCCAAGGCTTCCGTCACGGCAAAGCCGAAGATCACACGGGCAAACAGCTGGTCAGCCGCTGACGGGTTGCGCAGCGCGCCGGACAGGAAGTTGCCGAAAATGATGCCCACACCGATACCAGCGCCGCCCATGCCGATTGTGGCAAGGCCTGCGGCGATATATTTTGCTGCTTCTGCGTCCATGGAGAATTCCTTTCGTTAGAGATCTTTGAAAATTTGGACTGAATGAGACGAGTGGATCAGTGCTCTAAATTGACCGCGTCATTGAGATAAACACAGGTCAATAAGGCAAAGACATAGGCCTGCACAGCGGCGACAAGGAGCTCTAGGGCCGTCACTGCAACATTGGCTACAAACGGCAGCCAGCTTAAAAAGGCGACGAAGCTGCCAGCGGCTGCCATGGAGATGATGAAACCAGCAAACACCTTCATGAGAATGTGCCCTGCCGTCATATTGGCGAACAGCCTCACGCCGAGCGTTACCGGGCGAGAAAAAAAGGAAATGACTTCGATCACCACAATCAAAGGCATCAAAAAGACGGGCGTACCTGGCGGCAGGAACAAGCTGAAGAAATGCAGCCCATGCCGGGCAAATCCAACGGCAATGACCAAAAGGAAGATAAAGATGGCGAAGGTCATCGTGACGGCCAAATGGCTCGTGACGGTGAAGCCGTAGGGCACCATGCCAGCCAGGTTGGCGATGAGGATGAACATGAAGAGGCTGAAGATGAAGGGGAAAAAGGGCCTGCCGCCAGCGCCAATATTGTCCTTCACCATATTGGCGACAAACTCATAGAGCAGTTCAGCCATGGATTGGCTGCGGCCTGGGACCATATCGGCGCGGCGCATCGCCCACATCAAACCGACCGATGTGACGGCCACAACACCAATCATCCACAGCGCGGAATTGGTAATAGAAGCGTCAAAACCAGCGACGCTGAGCTCTAATTTGTTTGAGAGCTTAAATTGATCTAGTGGACTTCCCGCCACGATCTTCCTTCCAACTCGCCTCGCACACTCCGCGGTCTTTGTAAGACGCTAAGCGGTGCCGTCTTCCTCATCATTGCCCGGGGTGTTTGCCCCATCGATTTCTTCCATGGCGCGCAGCATATTACGAATGCCAGCTGCAGCGCCAAATGGCACACCAACGATCAGGAGCCAAGGACCAGTACCCAAAACCCAATCAAAAGCGTAGCCAAACAGCGCGCCGATTGTGGTTGCGACCACCAATTCTAGGCTGAGCCGCATGCCAATGCCCATCGCCTTGCCGTCAGCGCTGCGAGGTTTAGCCTCCTTGGCACGCTGTCGTGCCTGCGCGCGGCTTAGGCGATCCGCGAATTCCGGAGCCGCTTTCGCGGTTTCGGCGTCATCATCGCGTTGGTCTGTCATGCGGGCTGACGCCCCTTACGACCTCGTGCCAAAGTCGCGCGCAACATATGGAGGCGGCTAGAGCAAGTCAAGCTTAATGCCGCGCTGCATGAAGCGCCATAAAATACTGAAATATATAGATTTTTTTCAGCTACTCAGCGGCGACCATGGTTTCAGCCTGTTTCAGGTCCACAGAGACCAGCTGCGAGACGCCGCGCTCAGCCATTGTCACACCAAAAAGGCGGTGCATCCGGCTCATCGTTAAGGCGTTGTGGGTGACGATGAGGAACCGTGTTTGCGTGCGGCTAACCATTTCTTCCAACAATGTGCAGAAACGCTCAACATTGGCGTCATCCAGTGGTGCATCCACTTCATCCAACACACAAATCGGCGCTGGGTTGGTCATAAACACCGCAAAAATGAGGCTCAGCGCCGTCAAAGCCTGCTCGCCGCCAGATAGGAGTGACAAGGCTTGTAGTTTCTTGCCTGGCGGACTGGCCATGATTTCAAGCCCGGCATCAAGCGGGTCGTCCGATTCGATTAAGGTGATATGTGCCTCGCCGCCGCCGAACAGCGTTGTGAACAAGGTCCCGAAATGGTCATTAACGGCATCAAACGCCGTCATAAGGCGGCTGCGGCCTTCACGGTTAAGCGCTCCAATTGCGCCGCGAAGCCGGGCGATGGCCGTTTCCAGTTCGTCTTTTTCTGCCCGCAGGGTTTGGATTTCTGTTTCAAGCTCTTGCAGTTCAACATCTGCGCGCAGATTAACAGCGCCAAGGCGCTCGCGCTCTGCCTTGCGGCGCTCGAGCTGGCGCTCAATGGCTTCTGGCAGCTCCAGGTCATTCTCATTGCCCAGACCCGTGAGCGGCAACAAATCAATCGGGCTGCAATCGAAATGTGAAAGGCACCGCTCACGCAATTCATCCCGCCGCGCTTCTGCGCTTGATAAATCGGCTTCACAGCGCGCTCTGGCTTCGCGGGCTGTTGTGAGCGCCTCTTGTGCCTTATTGCGTTCCGTTTCAGACGTCCGCACCATGGTCTCTTTAGCCGCCAATGCATCTGCCGCGTCTGACCGTGCTTGCCGCTGTTTTTCTAGCTGATCGCGCAGCGCATCCTGTCGGCGCGCAATGTCAGCAGGCCGGGTTTTGAGGTCATCGAGCGCTTGCGCAATCTCCGTTCGCCGTTCGGCCAAGGTGTTTTGTTGAGCGGATGCTTTTTCGGCCCGATCCTGCCACTGCTTTCTCTCAAAGCGCGTGCGCTCATAGGCGCGCTTGCGTCCTTGCGCGCTGGCGGTGTGGCTATCATGGGCTGCTCTTGCCTCGGCCAAAGCGTTGCGCGCTTCTTCCGCCAAGGCGCGCGTTTGCGCCAAAGCTGCATCCTGGTCGGACAGGTCTGGCAGCGCTTTGACCGCTTGCTGGGATGCTGCTGCGTTTTGCTCTGCGGTTTCGACTGCGCTGCGGCGGGCTTCCAAGGTCGCGGCGCTTGCGGAGCGTTTTTCTGTCAGAGCACGCTCTTTGGCTTCGACATTGCGCGCCTCCGCCCGCGCGGCTTGCAAGGCCTGTGTGGCTTGTTGCAGCGCTTGGCGAACCCGCTGATCTTCTGCTTGGGCGTCGTCCTTTAGGGCTTCTTTCTGGGTTGCAAGCTCTAGGGATGCGGCCCGTGCTTGCTCCAAGTCCGGACGTTGTTCTTCCAAGGCAACCAAATGGTTGCGCTGGGCAGGCCTTAATGAAGCTGCGGTCGGCGCGTCCGCCGTAGCCCGCAGGCCATCCCAGCGCCATAGGCCGCCTTGCTTGGTCACAATCTGCTGTCCGGGCGCCAATGTATCGGCCAATCGGCTGGCAGTCGCCTCGTCTGGCGCGAGCGCGGTTTGGCTCAGCAGACGCTGCAAATGCGGCGCTCCGGAGACCTTTTTGGCAAGCGGCTCTAGCGTGTCGGGAAGGCTGGGGTCATCGGCATGTGGTGCGCTCTTATGCCAATAGCGGGGGCCTCTATCCGCCGGTAGATCCAGACCATCTCCAAGCGCGGCGCCAAGCGCCAACTCAAAGCCAGGTGATATCTGAATGAGATCAGCGATTGGCTTCTCGTCGCCATGTGTTGCACTGGCTTGCAGGGCCGCTGAAAGGCCGGCAATCTCGCTATCAAGCTGTCGCAGCTTGGCTTTGGCTTCATCGGTGGCTGCCTGAGCCGTGCGGGCGTCCTGAATGGCCGCTTCCAAGGCACTGCGAGCGGTTTCGGCGGCTTGTTCGCTGGCTGCCAGCGCCGCCTCTGCGCTTTCCACTGCGGCATGCGCACCTGATGCCACGCTCTCAGGGCCAGTCTGGGAGAGCAGTGCTTCGTGCGCTGCTTCCTGTTCGCTCAGGGCTTGGCGCGCGCTTTCTAGCGCGTTCTCGGCTTGTGTAGCGGCGTTGTGTGCGCTGCGTTCATTCGCACGGGCCTGTGCCAAGGCTTCTGTCTCAGCGTCCAAATTGGACTGCGCTTTAGCCGCTGCATCCTTGGCTGTCGCCAACGCGCCGGAAAGCGCTTCTGCCCGGCTTTCATCGCCCTGCATGGCTGTGCTGAGACGCTCAAGATCTGCATCCGTGCGCTTGAGAGAGGTTTCTGCATCGCGCTGATAGTCGGCCTCTCTGGCTTGGTCGCGGTCGGCATCTTCAAGACGTTTGGCAAGATCGCTTTGTAAGGCTGTGATACGGTCCTTTTCTGCCACAAGCGTGTTGGCTTCAGCTTCAAGCCGCGACAAGGCGGCCGCTGCTTCGGCTTCGGTTTGGCGCAGCGCTGGCAGATCTGCAGCCAAGTTGGCCAGTTGCGTGGCAATAGCCGCCGCTGCCGAGGTTGCCTCCGTTACATTTGCCTCGGTCTCTTTGAGTGCGTCTGCCGCTTTCGTCAGCGTCGCCTGGTGAACAAGCCACTGGGCAAGCGCCATCTGCGCTTCCAAATGCCGAATCTGTTCAGACAGCTCGCGGTAGCGCACAGCTTGACGGGCTTGGCGCTTAAGGGCAGCGGCCTGCGCTTCCATCCGCAGCAAGGTGTCTTCCAGCCGCTCTAAATTGGTGCCCGCCGCCTTAAGCTTTAATTCCGCTTCACGGCGGCGGCTATAGAGCCCTGAAATGCCCGCTGCATCTTCAAGCAGCTGGCGGCGGTCTTGCGGCTTGGCATTGATCAGCGCGCCAACACGGCCTTGGCTAACCAGCGCGGGCGACATGGCGCCGGTGGCTGCATCCGCAAACAGCAGCTGCACATCCTTCTGGCGCACGTCACGGCCATTGATCCGATAGAGTGAACCCAGGTCTCGCTCAATGCGGCGGCTCACTTCAATATCAGTGTTGTCGTTATAGTGCGCCGGCGCTGTTCGCTCTGAATTATCGATCAGCAGGGATACGTCCGCCAAGTTACGCCGGGGCCGCATATCGGTGCCGGAGAAGATCACGTCTTCCATGCCGCCCCCGCGCAATGACTTCGGGCGGCTTTCGCCCATCACCCAGCGCAGGGCTTCAAGCAGGTTGGATTTACCGCAACCATTGGGGCCGACAATGCCGGTTAGCCCTGGTTCGATCCACAGCTCCGACGGGTCGACAAAGGACTTAAAGCCAGCCAGGCGCAGGCGCTTAAAGTGCATGGCGCCTCGCAATCGAAATAATCACACGCGGCATCAAGACCGCAAGGCCCGTTCGATGGCATTAGAAATCGCGTCCCAGCTTGACCCGGTGTTGAGTTTCTTGCCGTCCACAACCACCGTGGGTGTTCTGAAATACCCATCTTCATCGCGGAATTCTGTTTGGGCCTGCTGTGTCTGGGATGCGATCTGGGCGCGCAGCTCGTCATTTTTGACGCAGCGTTGGAAGGAGGCACTGCTGACGCCAGCGCGGCGCGCCATTTCGGCCACATAGTCATTGGGGTTTGAAGAACTCAGCCACTTCTGCAGGCTGCTGAAATAGAGGTTCTTGACGCCTTTGAACTTTGTTGGGCCAAGGCATTCGGCAACCATGGTGGCCAGGATGTCCGGTTCGTTGCGGGTGAAGCTGCGGAATTCAAAGAGGACATAGCCTGTCTTGACAAATTCCTCGACCAGCTTTGGTTCGATTTGCGCATGAAAGCCTGCGCAGCCCCCACATGTGAAAGAGCCGAATTCAACCACAGTAACAGGCGCATCTTTGGCGCCAACCTGCCAGCCTGTCTCGGACTTTATGACCCCTTCAATGAAATCCGTTCCCGCCGCTTCGCGTGGGATGGAAAAGTCAATTGGCTCTTCGGCTTCGGTCTCTGTCTCCCCCCCTGTGCAGGCGGCGAGACAGGCCCCCACTGCCACGAGGGCAAAGAGTCTCTTGATATGGCCAAACACCATATGTGGTAGGGCAGGGGCTGAAAACATAAAATACCTCAAGATTTAGTATGGATTGGCAGCAATGCCTTGCCAAGCGGCAATTCTCATTGGGTTGCCATAATGGTATGGCCCAGACGCTGCAATGCCGCTTTAAGGTCCTGGTTTTTAATATCTTTTATGTCCGCGGCGACAGCTTTTTCATGGTGCGGCGCTGGTTTTGGGGCGGGCCGATTTTGCGGCGCTGCCAGGCGCTGTGCTGGCAAAGGGCCTTGGCGAATCGAAAGACGCTCGATGGCGCTATAGCCGAAAAAAATGTTCACCCGCTCAATGATGAGGCTGGAATGGTGCTGCACTTCCAGCGCTGCACTCCCATCGCACCGGATGGTCAAGGTGCCGCCACGCTTCTGGCCGGGTGGAAAGCGCAGCCTGTCTGGCGCGGTCACACTGGCCAGGCTGTGGCCCACAATATGGGGCCAATCGGTGATAATTTGCGCATGCACGAAGCCGCGGCGGCGAAAACTTTTGTCCCCAATGCGTCCAACAAGACTGCTGAGCTGCACGGCTTTGCTGCGGCGGGAATTTGAAAACGTCTTTGCGCGCATCTGCTGCCTTTTCTGGGGGCTGTTGTCTCGCTATGTGTGTACCGTATGCAATCGGCTCACATCAATCATCTCATCGACCCAAGCTGCGCTGACCCCCATCCTCAGCCTGCTGACCTGCTCGCCTGGTATGATCAGCACGGTAGGGATTTGCCATGGCGTTTAAAGGGTGGGCGCCGGCCTGACCCTTATCATGTCTGGCTCAGCGAAATCATGTTGCAGCAAACGACGGTGGCGGCGGTTAAGCCGTATTTCGCCGCCTTTTTAGAGGCTTTCCCCACCGTTCAGGCCTTGGCGGCAGCTGACGATGGGCTGGTGATGGAAATGTGGGCTGGCCTTGGCTATTATGCCCGCGCCCGCAACCTCCTTAAGTGCGCCCGGGTTGTTACCGAGACTTATGGCGGCCAGTTCCCGCAAACAGCGTCAGCCTTAAAAGAGCTGCCTGGCATCGGCGACTATACATCCGCTGCCATTGCGGCCATTGCGTTTAATGAACCTGCCGCCGTGGTGGATGGCAATATTGAACGGGTTATCTCGCGTCTTTACACTATCGAGACGCCGCTACCGGCGGCCAAGGTAGAGATAAAGGCCAAGGTAGACGCACTTACCCCGCAGGACCGGCCTGGCGATTTTGCCCAAGCTATGATGGATTTAGGCGCAACTCTGTGTACTCCGAAGGCACCGAAATGCCTGATTTGCTGTTGGCGCGAGGCCTGCGCGGCCCATGCCATTGGTATTGAAGAGCGCTTTCCCATAAAGCCGCAGAAAAAGCCAAAACCGGTGCGATATGGCACAGTGTTCTGGATTGAGCGAAATGGACAAGCCTTTTTGATTCGCCGGCCAGAGCGCGGCTTATTGGGCGGCATGCTGGCGCTGGTTTCTACAGATTGGGACGCCGAGGCGCCGGTTCCAGCGGCCCCATGCAGTGCGGAGTGGCAAGTCCTCCCCAATGAAGTGAAACATGTTTTCACCCATTTTGAATTGCGGCTTTCGGTGTGGGTCGCGCGCGTTGATAAAGCGCCGCCTTTGCAGGGCGAATGGCGCAAAATGGACACGCAGCTGCTCAGCGCCTTGCCCACAGTGATGAAAAAAGCTGCCAAATTGGCAATGACGCGCTAAATGCGCGATAGTAACCGTCGTTCGGGAGGTTCCAAAATGCGTATTATTCTCATGGTTATGCTGTGTTTCGGCGTGCTGGCTTGCAACACCGTTCAAGGTGTTGGCCGCGATATTGAGTCGATTGGCAAAGCTGGCGAAGACATTATCGACGGCGAATAACGTCCAGCGGTTGGCTGGATGTGCCCTACGGTTGGAAAAGAACCGAGCCGTCTTCCTTGTAAACGGTGTCTTTCGGAAGTGCGCGGAGCAGCGGCAGCACTTCTTCGCTCGGACGACATAGCTTGACGCCGCGCTGGGAGCACACGATGGGCCGGTTCACTAGGATTGGGTGCTCTAGCATGGCTGCAATCAAGGCCTCATCGGTCACCGCATCACGCAGTAAGCCCAGCTCCTCTGCCGGCGATTTGGTCTCCCGCAGCGCTTGGCGGGGCGTAAGGTTTGCGGTAGCAAACAGGCTGAGTAGATAAGGCCGCGTCCAGCCGGTCTCCAAATATAGCACCACCTCTGGCGTCTCGCCGCTTGCCTCAATCAGCTTCAGGACGTTGCGAGATGTGCCGCACTTTGGGTTGTGATGAATAACGATCATTGGCTTTGTGCAAAGGCGCTGCGTGTGCGGTTGGCGAAGGCAACAAGCGATAACATAACCGGTACTTCCACCAAAACCCCGACGACAGTGGCAAGTGCAGCGCTTGAGCCCAAGCCATAGAGACTAATCGCGACCGCAACTGCCAATTCAAAGAAATTCGACGTGCCAATCATGGCGCATGGCGCGGCAACAGGATGCGGCACCCGCCACACATAGGCCGCGCCATAGGCTAAGCCAAAAATGCCATAGGATTGAATAAGGATGGGGATCGCAATGAGCGCAATCACCAAGGGGTCTGACAAGATGGATTGCGCTTGAAAGCCGAACAGCAGCACCACCGTCAAAAGCAGCCCGCCAATCGAAACTGGCTTTAATTTGGCAACAAACTGGCTCACGGACGTCTCGTCCCCCAAACTGCGACGGGTCACAATGCCAGCGATCAGCGGGATGACCACATAAAGCGCTGCCGACAAGATCAGCGTTTCCCATGGTACGGGGATATCAGTAACGCCGAGCAGGAGCGCGACGATGGGCGCAAAGGCAACCACCATGATGGCGTCGTTGATGCTCACTTGCGCCAGGGTATAGAGCGGGTCGCCATTGGTCAGCTGCGACCACACAAACACCATGGCCGTGCAGGGCGCCGCACCAAGCAGGATGAGACCGGCGATATAGCCCTCCGCATCGCTTGCGGGGATGAGGCCATCAAACACTATGCGGAAGAAAAGCACCGCCAGTCCGGCCATGGTAAAGGGTTTGATAAGCCAGTTCACCACAAGGGTGATGATAAGGCCTTTGGGTTTATCGCCCACTCGTTTCAGCCCAGCGAAGTCGACACTAATCATCATCGGCCAAACCATCGCCCAAATTAGAAGGGCGACGGGTAGGTTAACGCTGGCGATTTCTAGGGTGGCTAGGCCTTGAAAGACGCCTGGAAGCAGGACGCCGAGCACCACGCCAACGGCTATAGCGAGTGCAACCCAAACTGATAAGAATCGTTCAAAAATGCCCATTTACGCCAGGAAGCAATCAAAATTCCGTGCTGCAAC
>CAKZYD010000392.1 GCA_937884085.1 uncultured Sphingomonadales bacterium
CCGTGCCATAGCGGGTATATTGGTTGATTTTCTTGCGCCCGCTTTCGCCCTCTTTCTTCAGCTGCGCCATGGTCGGCGACATACTGGTCATCAGCTGCATGATGATCGAGGCGGTGATGTAAGGCATGATGTTGAGCGCAACGATGCTCATCCGTTCCAGCGCACCGCCGGCGAACACATTGAACATGCCGAGGACACCGCCCTGGGCTGCCTGGAAAAGGTTTTGCAGCGCAACCTGGTCAATGCCAGGCAGCGGGATATAGGTGCAAAGCCGGTAAACGATGAGGGCGCCCAAGGCGAACAAGATGCGCTGCTTCAGCTCCTTCGCCTTCGCGAAAGACTGGAAGTTCAGATTAGCAGCAAATTGTTCGGCGGTGGATGCCATGCGTTTGTCTCCAGGGCGAGCGACCGCTATTCAGCAGCGGCTGCTTTACCCACTTGGATATCAACGCTGCCGCCTGCCTTTTCAACCGCTGCCACCGCCGCTTTCGACGCACCGGCCACAACAAGCTTCAAAGATGCGGAGATTTCCCCCTTCGCAAGCAAACGAATGCCATCGCGTGGTTTGGTGACCACACCGGACTTCACCAATGCGTCTGTATCGACCGTGGCACCGGCATCAAGCTTGCCTGCATCCACAGCCTTTTGGAGGCGTCCAATATTGACGACCGCATAGGTCTTGGCAAACTTCGTGTTGTTAAAACCGCGCTTTGGCAGGCGCATGTGAAGCGGCATTTGCCCGCCTTCAAAGCCCTTGATGGCAACACCGGAGCGGGACTTTTGACCTTTTTGGCCGCGTCCTGCGGTTTTGCCAACGCCGGAGCCAAGGCCGCGGCCAACGCGGACGCGTGACTTGCGGGCGCCTGGTTTATCGCTGAGTTCGTTTAATTTCATGACTGCGTTTCCCTAATGCGCCGGGGCGATGAACCCAGACTCGGCAATGCGCCTCTCAGTCAAACAAAAAAAATCTATTCGCCTTCCACCCGTACCATGTGGCGGACTTTGCGGATCATGCCGCGCACGGCTGGAGTATCTTCCAGCTCACGGGTGCGGTGCATTTTGCCCAGCCCCAAGCCCTTCAGCGTGGCAAGCTGGTCTTTGGGACGACGGATTGGGCTGCCAATCTGCGTCACCGTCACTGTCTTTTTCTCTGCCATAGCAAATCCTTTTCAGAGGCCAAGCCGCTGACTATTCAGCGCTCGAAGCCTCCAGTTCTACTTCAGCTTGGTTCTTCATGTCCGCCCGGCGAGACACGATGTCAGCCACTTTCAGGCCGCGCTTTGCTGCGACCATCTTGGGGCTCTCTTCCCGGCCAAGCGCATCGAACGTGGCGCGCACCATGTTATAAGGGTTGTTCGACCCCATGGACTTGGTCACGACGTCCTGAACACCAAGCGCTTCAAAGACGGCGCGCATTGGGCCACCGGCAATGATACCGGTTCCAGGAGGCGCTGAACGCAGGAACACCTTCCCAGCGCCCCAACGACCGTTGGTGTCATGATGCAGCGTGCGGCCTTCGCGCAGCGGCACGCGAACCATGTCTTTCTTGGCCGCATCCGTTGCTTTGCGAATGGCTTCCGGAACCTCACGGGCCTTGCCATGGCCGAAGCCAGCGCGGCCTGTGCCATCACCAACCACGACCAAAGCTGCAAAGCCGAACCGACGTCCGCCTTTCACCACTTTGGCGACACGGTTGATGTGCACCAATTTTTCAATCAGTTCGCTTTCTTCGCGTTCGTTTTTACGTTCACCGCGGGCCATAAAGTCTTCTTCCTTCAGCGCCGCTCAGCGGCACGCATATCCTTTTAGAATTGCAAACCACCGTCGCGCGCAGCGTCGGCAAGAGCCTTCACACGGCCATGGTAGAGAAAACCACCACGGTCAAAGACAACCTTTTCAACGCCTGCTTTTTTCGCCCGCTCTGCAATCAGCTTACCAACAGCGCTGGCGGCATCGGTCGTTGCGCCCGTGCTGCCGCGCAGGTCCTTTTCAACGGTCGATGCAGCAGCCAAGGTGACGCCTTCTTTGTCGTCAATCACTTGCGCATACATGTGCTTGGATGAGCGGTGAATGCTGAGGCGCGGCTTCCCACCACCCGTTTTGCGAATGGAGGTACGCACGCGCTGGCGACGGCGCTCAAAAGGTGTAATTTTCTGCCTCATCGCTGGCCCTACTTCTTCTTGCCTTCCTTACGGAAGATATATTCGCCTTCATACTTCACGCCCTTGCCCTTATAGGGCTCTGGCGGACGGAAAGCGCGGATTTCAGCGGCCACTTGGCCAACTTTTTGTTTATCGATACCGGAAATCTCGATGGTCGTTTGGTCCGGCGTCTTAATGTCGATGCCGTCCGGCGCAGGGTAATCAATATCGTGGCTGAAGCCGAGCTGCAGGTTGAGGGATTTGCCCTTCATTTGCGCCCGGTAGCCAACGCCGTTGATTTCCAGCTTCTTGGTAAAGCCTTGCGTCACGCCTTCCACCAGATTGGCGACCAGCGTGCGCTGCATGCCCCAGGCTGACCGCGCGGCTTTGGACTTTGAGCGCGGGCTAACCGACACTTCATTGTCCTTCACCTCGACCGCCACATCATCGAGCATGGTCATGGCGAGCAGGCCTTTTGGACCCTTCACTTCCAGTGCGCTGCCATCGAGCGTAACCGTCACACCGGACGGGATCTCAACGGGTTTTTTGCCAATACGTGACATCGTTTAATTCCTTAACTTCCGTTTTCCAGAGTTGCTCTAGAAAACGGTGCAAAGCACTTCGCCGCCGACATTCTTATCGCGCGCTTCCGCGTCAGACAGAACCCCTTTGGGCGTTGAAACAATCGAAATACCAAGGCCATTAAGCACCCGGGGCAGCTCCTGCACACCGGAATAAACACGGCGGCCAGGCTTTGACACACGGGCAATATTCCGAATCACCGGATCGCCTTCATGGTATTTCAACTCAATGCGGATTTCTTTGTGACTTGCGTTCAAGTCTTCCACATCATAGCCGCGAATATAGCCCTCGCGCTTCAGCACATCCAGCACCCGCACGCGCAGTTTCGAAGCCGGCGAAGAAATGCTTTCTTTGCGCGCGCGCTGCCCGTTTCTGATGCGGGTCAGCATATCACCAAGCGGATCGCTCATCGACATCCTCGTTGTCTCCTTACCAGCTTGACTTCACGACGCCGGGGATGAGCCCGTCGGAGGCCAGATCACGCAGCGCAATCCGGCTCATGCGAAATTTACGATAATAGCCGCGCGGACGACCTGTCACTTCACAGCGATTGACCACCCGCGTTGGGTTCGAGTTGCGCGGCAGCTCAGCAAGCTTCAGCCGGGCGAGCAGACGCTCTTCTTCCGGCAAGCTTTCGTCATTGGCTTGCGCTTTCAAACGCTCGCGCTTGCCTGCATATTTCTGAGCCAACTTGGCGCGGCGCTTGTTCTTCTCAATTGCACTGACTTTAGCCATGTGTCTTGTCCTTTCGCCGCTCTAATTCGTCTGAAACGGCATGTTGAAGTTGCGCAGAAGTTCGCGCGCTTCATCATCGTTACCGGCGGTGGTGCAGATAATCACATCCATACCGCGCACCTTGTCGATATTGTCGTAGCTGATCTCTGGGAACACGATTTGCTCTTTGAGGCCCATGGCGTAGTTGCCGCGACCATCAAAGCTCTTCGGGTTCACACCGCGGAAGTCCCGCACACGGGGCAACGCGATGGTAACAAGACGGTCCAAAAACTCATACATGCGGTCTTTACGCAGCGTGACTTTACAGCCAATGGGCATGCCTTCGCGCAGTTTAAAGCCAGCAATGGATTTCTTTGCCCGTGCGACAACCGGCTTTTGACCAGCAATCAAGCTCATTTCTTCCAAAGCTTTTTCAAGCTTCTTCTTATCCTGAGCGGCTTCACCAACACCCATGTTGAGAACAATCTTCTCAAGGCGCGGCACCTGCATGGGGTTCGCGTATTCGAACTTGTCCTGCATCGCTTTGACGATGGTGTCGCGATACTGCGTCTTCAGACGCGGCTCGTATTTCGCTGCATCAGCCATTGATCACGTCTCCAGAGGATTTGGCAAAACGCACTTTTTTACCGTCCTCGATCCTATAGCCCACTTTGGTTGGCTTGCCCGTCTTCGGGTCGGCCAGGGCCAGGTTGGAAATATGGACCGGCGCTTCTTTGTTATCGATGCCGCCAGCTTGCTGCATGGAGGGCTTACGATGGCGCTGGACCATATTGATGCCGCCCACAATGGCCTTGCCATCTTGCATCAGCATCTTCTTAATTTCGCCGGTCTTACCTTTGTCCTTGCCAGCAAGTACGACAACAGTATCGCCCGTTTTAATCTTATATTTCGGCTGAGACATGACTAGAGCACCTCAGGCGCGAGCGAGATGATTTTCATGAAGTTGGCCCCGCGCAGCTCGCGAACAACCGGGCCAAAAATCCGTGTGCCGATAGGCTCATTATTCTTGTTGATGAGCACAGCAGCATTGGTGTCAAAACGAATGACAGACCCGTCTTTGCGGCGGACGTCTTTCTTCGTGCGGACGATAACAGCGCGCTGTACGTCCCCCTTCTTCACCCGGCCCCGCGGGATTGCATCCTTTACAGACACAACGATCACGTCGCCGACCGAAGCGGTCTTCCGCTTTGAGCCGCCAAGCACTTTAATGCACTGCACCCTGCGTGCGCCGGAATTATCGGCCACATCCAGGTTCGTTTGCATTTGGATCATCGGACGTTTCCTTTTTTCCTCAGCCGCTGCATTAGGTCAGCGATCTGATTGATCCACCTTCATCACGCTGGCCTCAGCCAGCCGTTGTTACCTTCTCAAGCACGGTCCAAGACTTGGTCTTGGAAATCGGCTTGCATTCTTCAATCCGCACGATATCGCCGATGGCAAAAGCATTGGCCTCATCATGGGCGCGGAACTTTTTCGAGCGACGCACCACCTTCTTATACAGCGGGTGCATGAAGCGGCGCTCGACCAATACGGTCACCGTCTGATCGCTCTTGTCTGACACCACCGTGCCTTGCAAAATCCGTTTCGGCATTCTTCTCTCGCCTACGTCTTCTAGGCTTCAGCGCCGGCCGCGTTGGCCTGGGTCTGAAGCGTTTTTATCCGCGCAATATCGCGCCGCACCTGCCGCATCCGCGCTGGATTTTCCAGCTGCCCAGAGGCGGCTTGAAAGCGCAGGTTAAACTGCTCTTTTTTGAGCGCTGCCAGCGCGTCGTTCAGCTCATCGGCTGATTTTGCCCGAAGGTCTGCAATCTTCATCAAACAAACCCCTACAAATTTTCCCCAAGGCGGGTGACCACCTTGGTCCGGATCGGCAATTTGGCAGCTGCACGCTCAAACGCCTCGCGGGCAAGCGGGCCGTTCACACCGTCCATTTCAAACATGATGCGGCCAGGCTTCACGCGGGCTGCCCAAAACTCGGGCGAGCCCTTCCCTTTACCCATCCGCACTTCGGCAGGCTTGGACGAGACCGGCACGTCTGGGAAAATACGGATCCAAATCCGCCCTTGACGCTTGATATGCCGCGTCATGGCGCGCCGCGCTGCCTCGATCTGCCGCGCTGTAATCCGCGCAGGTTCCATGGCTTTGAGGCCAATCGACCCAAAGTTCAGTTCCGTACCACCCTTGGCATTGCCATGAATGCGGCCTTTATGGGCCTTACGGTATTTGGTGCGCTTTGGCTGCAACATGATCCGTCGTCCGTCCTAAAACTATCGGTCCCGGCGCGTATTCACAGGACCCGTTTGGGCATCTTGAATCCGCTTGTCCTGGGCCATAGGGTCGTGTTCCATCACTTCCCCTTTGAAAATCCAAACCTTTACGCCGCACACGCCATAAGCTGTGTGCGCCTCTGATTCAGCGTAATCGATATCCGCGCGCAGCGTATGAAGCGGCACACGGCCTTCACGGTACCATTCCGTCCGCGCAATTTCGGCGCCGCCAAGACGGCCAGCACAGTTAATCCGAATGCCTTCAGCCCCGAGACGCATAGCAGACTGCACCGCCCGCTTCATGGCGCGGCGGAACGCAATCCGGCGCTCGAGCTGCTGACAGATGTTGTCGGCAACGAGCTGTGCGTCGATTTCGGGCTTGCGAATTTCAACAATGTTGAGCGCAACTTCAGCCGAGGTCATGCTATTGAGCTTCTTGCGTAGACGCTCAATCTCAGCGCCCTTTTTACCAATGATAGCGCCAGGGCGAGCACAATAGATAGTGACGCGGGCTGTCTTGGCCGGGCGCTCAATGACAATGCGGCTGATGGAGGCAGCACCGGCTTCCTTCATCAAATACTCGCGCATTTTCAGGTCTTCATGGAGACGGCGACCGTAATCGCTGCCATCTGAAAACCAGCGGCTGTCCCAAGTCCGGTTGATGCCGAGGCGCAGCCCGACGGGATTAATCTTCTGTCCCATTTAAGCGGTTTCCTCTATTTCCCGGACAACAATACGAATTTGCGAAAACGGCTTTAGAATGCGTGCACCGCGGCCCCGGGCCCGTGCTCTAAAGCGCTTCATGGTGAGCGACTTGCCAACGCTGGCTTCGGCCACAACCAAAGAATCCACATCGAGATCATGGTTGTTTTCCGCATTCGCGATAGCGCTTTCCAGCACCTTCTTCACGTCGTTTGACATGCGCTTTTTCGAGAACGTCAAATCGTTCAGCGCACGCTCCACCTGCTTGCCGCGAATGAGCTCAGCTACCAGGTTGAGCTTATGCGGGCTGCCGCGCAGCATCCGGCCAACGGCCAGCGCTTCATTTTCCGCAACACGGCGGGGGTTTTTAGACTGTCCCATCGCGCTTACTTCCGCTTCGCTTTCTTATCCGCCGCATGGCCATAATAGGTGCGGGTCGGGGCAAATTCGCCGAGTTTATGGCCGACCATTTCGTCAGACACATAGACCGGCACAAATTTGCGACCGTTATAGAGGTTGAATGTCAGACCCACGAACTGCGGCAAAATGGTTGAGCGCCGCGACCATGTTTGGATCGGTTTTTTCTTTGAAGCCTCTTGCATCTCTTCCGCCTTCTTCAAAAGGTGAAGATCAACAAACGGGCCTTTCCAAGTCGAACGTGCCATATGCCTAGCCGCCCCTTAGCGTTTCTTTTTCATGTGCCGCGAGCGAATAATCATCTTATCCGTCGCTTTGTTAGAGCGCGTGCGCTTGCCTTTGGTCGGCTTACCCCAAGGCGTCACTGGGTGACGACCACCGGAAGTCCGGCCTTCACCACCACCATGTGGGTGATCCACCGGGTTCATCACAACACCGCGAACACTTGGGCGCTTGCCAAGCCAACGCTTCCGGCCCGCCTTCGCAAGCGTGATGTTTTGATTATCGGGGTTAGACACTGCACCAACAGTCGCCAAGCAGGACGCAAGCACATAGCGCTGCTCGCCTGAGGACAAGCGCAAAATAGCTTTCCCGCGATCCCGGCCCACCAGCTGCACATAGGTGCCAGCCGAGCGCGCCACTTGACCGCCCTTACCCGGCTTTAGCTCCACATTGTGGATGATCGTGCCGATGGGCATGGAGGACAGCGGCATGGCATTGCCTGGCTTCACATCCACCCGCTCGCCAGCAATCACTTTGTCTCCAATAGACAAGCGCTGCGGGGCGAGAATATAGGCCATCTCACCGTCAGTATATTTGATGAGCGCGATAAAGGCCGTCCGGTTTGGATCATATTCCAAACGCTCAACAGTACCTTCCACATCCCATTTGCGGCGCTTGAAATCGACTTTTCGATAGGTGCGCTTATGGCCACCGCCAATCCGCCGCGCCGTGATGTGACCGTTGTTATTGCGGCCACCGGATTTCGTCAAACCCTCGGTCAGCATCTTAACCGGTTTGCCGTCCCACAACTCCTTGCGGTCCACCAGGACAAGGCCGCGGCGCCCAGGGCTCGTTGGATTATAGCTTTTTAAGGCCATGAACTTGCTCCTAAATCCGCCTAGACGCCAGAGGTGACATCAATGGACTGGCCCTCTTCCAGGGTCACAATCGCTTTTTTCACATCTGGCCGGCGGCCTGTAATCCCGCGAAACCGCTTCACCTTGCCTTTGGTGACAAGCGTATTCACCGCTTTGACTTTGACGCCAAACAGAGCCTCAACAGCCGCTTTGATTGCTGGCTTAGACGCAGCCTTCGCCACCTTGAAAGTGACTTGGTCATATTCAGAGCCCATGGTCGCCTTTTCGGTGATCACCGGGCTTTGGATAATATCGTAATGCTTGATATCGCTCATTTGAGGCGCGCCTCCAGCGCTTCAATGCCAGCCTTTGTCACCACCAGCGTATCGCGGCGCAGAATGTCATACACATTTGCCCCAGCGCTCGGCAGGACATCAACCAGCGGAATGTTTTTCGCCGCGCGTACAAAATTCTCATTCACATCCGCGCCATCAATGACCAGGGCGGACGTGACACCAAGACCCGTCAGCTGCGCTTTGAGCGCTTTGGTCTTTGCTTCGGTTTCAAGGGTTTCGAGAATAATGAGTTGGCCGGATTTCTGCTTTGCAGAGAGCGCGCTTTTCAGGCCAAGGGCGCGAATTTTTTTAGGCAGTTTGGGATCAAAATCCCGGCGACGGGCGCCATGCGCTTTACCGCCGCCCACAAAAATAGGCGCCTTACGGTCACCGTGACGGGCGCGGCCACCGCCTTTTTGACGACCAAATTTCGCGCCCGTGCGGGCCACATCGCTGCGCTCACGCGTCGCGCGGGCCGTGCCGCGGCGCTTTTCCAGCTGCCAGGTCACAACACGGTGCATAATGTCTGATCGCACATCGGCGCCAAAGACGGCATCGTCTAGATCGATGGAGCCAGCTTTCTTCGCCTCAAGCGTTTTTACATCCGCCTTCATCGCGCCTACTCCTTCTCACCGTCCGTTGCACCGGCGTCATCCGCTGGCGCTTCGGGCGCTACATCATCTGCCGGAGTATCTTGAACAGGCGCGTCTTCAGCTGGCGCGTCTTCAACAGGTGCTTCTGGCGCTGCATCAGCCGCCGCAGCCTTCACGGCCGCTGGGAAGGGCGCGTCATCGGGGCGCGCAGACTTCACCGCATCTTTAACAATCACCCAGCCGCCTTTGGAGCCAGGCACCGCGCCTTTGACGAGCACAAGATTACGCTCTTCATCGACAGCGACAATTTCGAGATTTTGGGTGGTCACCCGGGCATCGCCCATATGACCAGCCATCTTCTTGCCTTTGAAGACCTTACCCGGATCCTGGCAGTGGCCTGTAGAGCCATGCGACCGGTGGGAGATGGAAACGCCGTGCGTGGCGCGCAAACCGCCGAAGTTCCAGCGCTTCATACCACCAGCAAAGCCTTTACCAATGCTGGTGCCCGTTACGTCCACTTTTTGGCCATTGACGAAATGCGAGGCAGACAGCTCGGCACCCACGTCAATCAGCGCATCATCTGCAACGCGGAACTCAATAAGCCGCTGTTTGGGCTCAACCTGCGCTTTGGCGTAATGGCCGCGCATGGGCTTGTTCACGTTTTTGACTTTTGCTTTGCCGACGCCAAGCTGAACAGCGGTATACCCATCTGTATCTTGGGTACGCTGGGCAACAACCTGACAGCCCGTCACATCAACAACAGTGACCGGCACATGGTTGCCAGACCCGTCGAACACGCGGGTCATGCCTAATTTTTTTCCAACCAATCCTGCGCGCATGGCTCTAACCTTGCAGCTTAATTTCAATATCCACGCCCGCGGACAGGTCGAGCTTCATGAGCGCGTCCACGGTCTGCGGCGTGGGGTCAACGATGTCGAGCAAACGCTTGTGCGTCCGCACTTCAAATTGCTCGCGGCTTTTCTTGTCGATATGCGGCGAGCGCAAAACGGTGAATCGTTCGATACGGGTTGGCAGCGGGATGGGACCGCGAACTTGAGCGCCAGTGCGCTTTGCCGTGCTGGCAATATCGCCCGTGGCCTGGGCTAAGACCCGGTAATCAAATGCCTTCAGGCGGATGCGTATATTCTGCGCTTCCATTTCTCTTCCTCTAGGTCAATCCCTGCGGCCTCCACTCGCGCCTCACACAAGGTACAAGCCAAAACCCTTAAAGCGCCCCAAGCACGCATGCTCCTTTTTTGAGAGCGGCGCGCATCAGAGCACTTGCAACAAACGTATTCAAACCGTCAAACAACGAGTGTGTCAGGTATCCTTGAGCGTCAGCAGCACGCGCTGCTCTACCTCCGGTCCCGACCGGCTGCGGGGATGTGCCATCCTTGGCGGCATTTGGCAAGGGCTAATTGCTGAAAATAGCAAGATTCTTTGTGAAGGCGCTTTAGCAGCGCGATGTGCCGGAAAACGCTCTGCCAGCAGCAGGTACGAAGAGATCCTGAACTTTCTAAACTGAGCGTGACGGTAGCATTTTATGTCTCAAGAGCCCGGGGAGACTGATTGTGATTGTCCTACAGCAGACTGAGAGCAGTACTTTTGATTTTCGGAACACAGTACGAAAGGACGCTCGCATGGAACACCATCAAACACTTTCCCAAAAGAGGCGCTTGTCTGGTTCAATTGAAAGAAGTCGAAAATGTCGAGGAGAATGCAATCATCTTATTCGGCACTTCAACGATAGGCAAAAACTGAGCAAGTCACTTGCAATTGAGATAGCCCGGATCAGAGGGAAGGTTGAGCATTTGAAGCAAGATAGAAATCTAGACGGTGTGATCGATAAGTCAGAACTTGCAGCGGCATCATCCTATCTCTCTAGACGCGGGCCATTGGGAGGAGGCTACGGCAATGGGAATTCCGCGCTTCTGGAATTCCTCGCGCGCGCGATTGAAGCGATCGTTACTGAAGCTCGCCGGAGCAATAAAATTGCAGACCTGCATAAGGAAATGCGTACTGCCTATCAGGACTATTATCGAAGACGGAAAGACATTGATAGACTTATTTCGGATACGATCAGAATTCGCAAAAACCTAGGATGTACTGACCAATGCGTCCAAGGCCTCTAGCTGCCCTCGGCGCAGAATTTTTCTTGCAATGCCGCAGACCCTAGAAATGTTTCAAAAACGCCAAAGGTGTTGGGAAGGTCTTGAAAGATGCGCGTTAGAGCCGGTTTTGAGTGAGTGGGGATCTCCGCCCCACTCGCATAGAGCTGGTAAACTAGACTGTCGTGGCCGCTTATCAACTCAGCCAAGTCTTCGCGCTTTTTCGCATCGCCCACATGCGCCACCAGCGCATACACATCCGATTGTTGTTCTGCGCTAAACGCCTGGAAATCAATAAGCGGATTTGCCCGTATCTCTTTGATGATTTCCTCTAAAAACCACAGCAAAGCGGGTTGATGATCGTTGAGCACCGCGGACCCCATTTCGAGGTATCCATAGCATTTCAAGTTTTGTTCAATACTTCGCTCTGGCCGAGCGATGCGCTCATAGTCTGACGTGCCAACCAATAGCCTCCCAGAGGCAATGTCGAGGTGAAGTTTTGCCAGCATATAGTCCGCATTTGGCGCACCAGACAAGTCAGCAGCCACCAACCATCGAACAGCGAGATTTGGCAGCTGGGGATATTCGCCCAATCCGCGCCAAAGCTGCTCGGCAATTTCAACAATACCGACAGGACCAGACATATAAACACCTTCCATCCAAAGCCGCTCCTGCCTGAGCAGCTCTGGGAGATCCCAAGGCCCAAGCAATGGAGGCATGAAACCTAGCCAGGTTTGGACTTTCGTTACGCCCCAAAAAGAGTTGGCATCGTCTCTCAAGAGTGGTTGGCTCCAGCGTCCAGCCCGGATCATAAATTGAGACTGCTCTATGTAATATTCGGGAAAGGCGTAGAGCGCCGCCAGCCGAAATAGCTGCCGCGCGCGCTGCTGATCCTGCGGAACGCCTTCTCCAGCCCAATACAATGCTCCGAGTTGCGCCAGACTTGACGGATCGTCAAGGCCGCGCTCAACAGAAGCGTTGAGCACCGCAAATGCCTTTTCAGGAGATCTGGGCGTGCATAAACCACGCCAATGCATACCCCCTGCAAGACTAGGCCAATTTTCCTCGATGTCCGTAAGAGGCGCTCCCCACAGCTCAAAAAATAGGTCGCACCGACCTGAAAACAAAGCTTCGCTCTGCTGGCGGTAGAGTTGTTGGCTTTGACTATGAGCCTCTAAGAGCTGTGCACGTTCACACTGGGTTTTTTGCAATTCAAAGGCGTAGCTGTCCTCGGGCACACCAGTAAAATCGCAGGCCTCAGCAACATCAGCGCTGGCAAACTCCAAATCGGAGTATCCTTCGTCTTGAGAAGAACAAGCGACATTTAGGGATAGGAACAGCAGACAAAAAACATACCGCATATGAGCCTCTCAACGAACAGCACCACAGTTGTGCAAAGCTTTGCGGGACACAATAAAAAACCGCCGCGTGTTAGGCGGCGGTTTTGTGTTGTTTGGTGTGGGCGGCAGTCGCCCAGGCGGTTGGCCTATTCGATGATAGACGCCACCACGCCGGCGCCAACAGTGCGGCCGCCTTCGCGGATGGCGAAGCGCAGGCCTTCGTCCATGGCGATCGGGGCGATCAGCTCAACTTCTAAGTTCACATTATCGCCCGGCATCACCATCTCCGTACCGGCTGGCAACGTGACGGAGCCCGTCACGTCCGTCGTGCGGAAGTAGAATTGCGGACGGTAGTTCGCAAAGAACGGCGTGTGGCGGCCGCCTTCTTCCTTGGTGAGCACATAGGTCTCTGCCGTGAACTTGGTGTGCGGCTTGATCGAGCCAGGCTTACACAGCACTTGGCCGCGCTCTACATCTTCCCGGCCAACACCGCGGAGCAGCGCGCCGATATTGTCGCCCGCTTCACCCGTGTCGAGCAGCTTCCTAAACATCTCAACACCCGTCACCGTCGTCTTGGTGGTGTCTTTGATGCCGACGATTTCAACTTCCTCGCCCACATTGATGATGCCCGTTTCAACACGGCCTGTCACAACAGTCCCGCGGCCAGAGATGGAGAACACATCTTCAATTGGCATCAGGAACGGCTTGTCTTTCGGACGATCGGGCTGCGGGATATAGTCATCCACAGAGGACATCAACTCAAGCAGCTTTTCTTTGCCGATGTTGTCGTCCCGGCCTTCCAAAGCAGCCAAGGCAGAGCCAGCCACAATCGGAATGTCATCGCCTGGGAAGTCATAGTCGCTGAGCAGCTCGCGGATTTCCAGTTCCACCAGCTCAAGCAGCTCTTCATCATCGACTTGGTCGACTTTGTTGAGGAACACAACAAGCGCAGGCACGCCCACCTGACGCGCCAGAAGGATGTGCTCGCGCGTTTGCGGCATGGGGCCGTCGGCTGCGTTCACCACTAAGATGGCGCCGTCCATTTGGGCAGCGCCCGTAATCATGTTCTTCACATAGTCAGCGTGGCCAGGGCAATCGACGTGCGCATAGTGGCGGGCGTCCGTTTCATATTCCACGTGCGCGGTCGAAATCGTAATGCCGCGCTCGCGCTCTTCGGGCGCCTTATCAATGTTGGCAAAGTCAACCGCTTCACCGCCGCCAGCTTCCGCCAAAACCTTCGTGATCGCCGCCGTCAGCGTCGTCTTACCATGGTCAACATGACCAATCGTGCCAATGTTGCAGTGCGGCTTATTCCGCTCAAACTTCGCTTTCGCCATAACGTGCCTTTCATTTCATACAGAGCGCTGAATTTGCCTGGATATCTGAGGCGTTAGCGCGGTGTGGAGCGTGACATAAAAGGCCGCTTCGCATGCGTCAAGCGGCATCGCATGAAGAGCTTCCTTTTCGTGCGCAAAAGCCATCTAAAGCGCAAATGGCGCATGACTGGGCGCCCCTCTGCCAAGCAAGCGAAAAATAATACCAAACAGCAAAATAATGCTGTTGCAAATCATTATCATATATGATTTAACACCGTTGAAAGCGTGACCGCTGGGGCGACGTTAAGCTCCTTTCTCGAAACAGAGAGGGGTCTTTGAACGAAGCCAACAGTCACTGGGCTGGATGCAGACATCGGGTGCAGTGAAAAGCGCTTAGTGATTGAGTAAATGAACGTCCGATTCCCTCCCCTGGCCGTTCATTCTTTGGGCCTTGCCGACTTTCCCTGACCGTTCCCTCGTCGGCAAGGCCCTCATTCTCTTGAAACTTGCCGAGCCAGGCGTTTACCTGTGTCTTGGATAGGGACGTTAGCGCACTGGCTCTTGACGTGGGCGCCTGAGCGCAATGATCCACCCAGCAACACTCAGGGCGCCAAACCAGCAGAAAAATGAGCCGACATAGCCCCCAAACAGCAAAATGAGGCCGGGCAAGATCGAAACCCAAAAGGCAATCTTACCGCGCCGCGCACTGGACGGTGTTTGCAGTGCAAAGGCCCGCGCGCGTTTGGGGTCGGTCTGACGCAAATAGTATAGCGCCAGCAGGGATATGGCTGTGCCAATCAAAAAGGGAATCAGCATGCTGAGGCCAGTTATTCAGCCGGTATGGTTTGCGGCGCTTCAACAACCTCAGACTGCTTCAAACCAAACAGCAGATAGAGCGTTGCAATACCGCTTAAGGCCAAGACGAGGTCTACGCCAATGACCAAGGCGTTCCCGCTGGCAAATAGCGAATCCCACAAAACGCCGCTCGCGGCCATTCGCACAAAGGGCAGCAGGATAAGTCCGAGACCCATAACGGACGCCAGCAGACGAACTAGGCTCCGCTCCTCGCGCATGAAGAAGGCCGGCAGAAAGCACAGGCCAGCAACAAGACAAAACCCGGCTGCTGTCCAGCTATGGGTTACGCCTAGAGATGGGCTTAGAAAATAGCCGAAGCCAGCACCGATAAGCGCAACCGGAGTGCCGTATTGGAAGACAATTCGGGCGCGATCAAAACGCTGCCACAGCACATCTTCTCGGCGCCTTGCAAGCCACAGCTCAAGCCCGGTAATGGTCACATATGCTGAGGCAATGCCCAGCGCAAACCACACCACTTTGGACAGTAATCCGCCGAAATTACCGAAATGAAGTGGACCAATGAGACCAACCGCAAATCCACCCACCGATTCTTCTGTGCCAAGCAAAGGCTTCACCCCAAGATAGTCGCCCGTCGATCCGCTAAAGAGATGCGCACGACCCGTCAATGCATCTCCGGCAGCTTCATGAAACAGCGTGACTTGGGCATCTGCTCGGCCCCAATGATTCACCACCACGCTTAACGGATCAGATATATTGCGCGCTTTGGAGTCAGCGATGATAGTATCTAAATTGGCTAACGGCGCCGGGCGCTCGTCCACCAGAGGCGGGATGCCGGTAATCACTTCCATAACCTTCATTTGATCGCCGCCAAAGGCGACCATGGCTACAATGGGCAACCCCAGGGCGCCGGCGAAGCTAAAGAAGATACCAGTGAAAGACAGTACGAAGCCAAAGGGCAGGCTCCAGCTTCCAGAGAGCAAATGCCGATCACGTCGGTTTAACAGCAAGCTTGATAGACGTGGGGCAACGAAAATGTCCTGCAGCAGGTGCTTGTGCAAAATGATTCCAGAGACCACCGCGGTAAGCATCACAAAGCCAACAATGCCGGTCGCCCAAAGGCCCCAGGGCCTTGGGATGTGTAAATTGATGTGGAGGATTGCAATGAAAGTATGGAGTGCTGAGGCGGGATCACGCGGAAATGATGATCGGTATCCCTCTTGTTTATCAACGATTTCAAGCGAATTGGGGTCGAGGAAGAAGCGAACACCCTTGTCTTCGAGATTGCCGTCCGCGTTCTGGGTATGCGTGTGGAAGAACGCGCTAATCAGTCCGCTGTTGTTGGCAAAGACCTGCACTTCTTCAACATATGCCGGATCAACCTGCTGGGAGAGCTCTACCAAACGGTCGTTGATGGGTTGGGACAGCGGATGATGCGACCGTGTCCCGCCAGCGGACCAAACACCGATTTCATGGGCGAAAACCGCCACTGCGCCGGTGATAATCACCACATAAAGCAGAAGGCCCAATAGGGTGCCGGACCAACCATGGACCGCAACCAAGCGCTTGTTCTGCTCACGATTAACGACTGACATATATATCTCCGCGGTTTTAAGCGGTTAACAGCAAAGCAATGAAAGCTGAATTAAGGGCAGCGACGACTAACATGATCGCTGCCGCACGCCAAATGCGCTCATCCAAAATCACATATAGCAATCCAACCGACCAATAAACCGGAAAGAGCAGGATCGCAAACACCAGATGGTCAACCTGCGCAGCCCCTTTTGGAAACCAAAATGGAGTGCCAGCCATTGCCAAGATGGCGACGATCAAGGCAATCGGCCCACCCAACACAATCCGTGCAACAGTCGCTTTGCGCGATTCCGCCATGACGCTCAATTCATTCAATGACTTAGCAAATAAATCGAAAAGCTCGGTGCACCTTCGATTTATACAAGAAAAAGATACTGAAAGTCGTTGTCAATCTCAAAGACTATTTCATGCCATCTATCGCATTTGCCCGTTGGTACACCCAGGCTTTGTAGCAATTGCCGGATCGATTGCGGGACTAAGTAATCATCATATAGACTTTGCGGACGGTCTCTTTGACGTCCGACTTGCCTTTCCAGCCTTTGGGAAAGACCCAGCTATCACCGGCTTTGATTTCCGTCACTTGGCCACTTTCCGAGGTGAGGACCCAATGGCCCTTTAAGAGATGGCAAAACTCTGTGAGGTCGAGGTCAAGCTCCATGACGCCCGGCTCACATTCCCAGGTGCCAGCAAAAAACGGGCCATCTTCATAAAAGCCGCTGTCGGTCTGCTTTGAGGGCGCGCCGATTTCCGCGCCAAAGCTCTCGGCATCGACAAGATCGGTGAGGCTCGCGCAATTCTGTTGAAGGGCGATTTCGGGCATAGGTTTGATCCTGTATTTTTGAGATTAGAATTTTGGCGGCGGCGTCGCTTTGGCACGAGCCGGAGTGTAGAAGGGCTTGTCAACCACGGTGCATTTGGCGATTTTCCAGCGCGGCTTCATTTCCTTCTTGTAAGAAATCTCCGCCCAGATATCGCCGCTCAGATACTTCGGCTGGATCATGGCAAGCGCGATGTTGGACTTCACGACCGGCGACCACATGGCCGATGTCACCCAGCCGATTTCCTTGCGGCAGGCTTTGTCGCGGTAGAGATGCGATTCCTCGGCAGGCTTATTGCCTTCGATTTCAATCTTAGTGAGCACATAGCCCGGCCCGCGCTTTTTCTCTTCTAAGAGCGCCGCACGGCCGCTGAAATGTGGTTTTTTGAAATCGACAAGCCAGCCAAGGCCTAGCTCAAAGGGGGTTTGGTCATGCTTAAAATGGACGGTCTTTAAGCTCTCGGCGAACTCTACATAAGGCAGGATGAACCCTGCTTCGAGGCGCGCCATGGAAGTGGCGGCTTCACCATAAGGCTGGATGCCATAGTCAGCGCCCGCCTCATAAAGCGCGTCCCACAGCTCTAGGCCTTTATCCGCGGTAATCCACAGCTCATAGCCTAAGTCCCCAGTAAAGCCGGTGCGGGAAATCATGATGGTGTCCCCTGCGAAGGGGAAGTGCATGATGCCAAAGGGCTTGAGGGTGTCGATGCCCTCAAAGCCCATCTTTTTTAGGACTTCGCAGGTCATGGGGCCTTGGAAGGACAGCGCGCCGATGTCGTCGGTCTTGTCTACATAGGTGACATTCTCAAAGCCGAAGGCCGCCATGCGCAGCCAAGCGTTGGAGGGGCTGCCGGAGGTGAGCATGTAGCGCCCTTCGTCGAGCTTGAAGATGGTGCCATCATCAATCATGCGGCCTTCATCAGTGCACCAGCAGCAATAGGTCACGCGGCCCACTTTGAGCTTGTTGACATCGCGGGTGACCATGCGGTTGAGCATGGCTTCTGCGTCCGGACCTTCGATGAGATATTTCTGCATGGGCGTGATGTCGTAAGTGCCGCACAGATTGCGGATGCAGATATACTCATATTCCACATCATAATAATGGTTGGCGAATTTATAGCCGTTCCACGCCTCCCAGCTGTCGCGCAGATTAAGCGCGGCTTGACGCTCATGGAAGGGCGAGGTCATCAGCCGCTCGCCGGCATAGTTATCCACCGGGCTGAGACCCGGGGGCAACTCTGTGACTTGCTCGGTGAACGCCTTCATGGAGGGTTTAGTCGTCATAGCAATCATCCTCCGGAACGGTGTTTGGCTTTTTCAAGTCAATAAGAATTTCGCGGGCTGCATTGGCGCCGCATGCTGAGGAGACGCCGCCGCCTGGATGGGTGGAGGAACCGCACATATACATGTTTTTGACGGGCATCCGGTATTGCGCATAGCCAGGAAAGGGCCGGTTGAAAAGCAGCTGGTCGATGGTGAGTTCACCTTGGAAGATATTGCCTTCGGTGAGGCCCACTTCGTTTTCAATCTCATGCGGCGTGCGCACTTCCATATGGACGATGAGGTCCTTAAAGCCGGGCGCATGGCGTTCGATTTTATCGATGACCGTCTGGCCGAAAGCATCGCGTTTCTCTGGTGTCCAAGGGCCGTCCGCCAGCTTGGGCGGGCAATATTGGATGAAGTTGGACATCCAGTGGTTGCCGGCTGGGGCGACCGTTGGGTCCCAGGCGGAGGGAATGACGGACTCAATGAACGGGTCGCTGGACCATTCGCCGCGCTTCCAGCAGTCATAGGCGCGCTCTAGCGTTTCCAGGCCGCCAATGAAGGCCTGGCCACCCCGGTTGATATAGCGATTGTCTGGCACGCCGGTGAATTTCGGCACGCCCGAGAGGGCGATATTCACTTTGCCGGAGGAGCCGCGAATTTTGAAATTATTGGCTTTTTCATAGATGCCGGGCGGCAGGTCCTTCTGGTCCATAACCTTGGTAAACGTCCGCTTTGCATCGAGGTTCGACACCACGATGTCCGAGGTCAGCTCATCGCCATTCTCTAAGACGACACCTTTGACCTTGCTATCCTTGACCATGATTTGGTCAACGCCGGCCTTGGTTTTGATCTCGCCGCCATGTTCTTGCAGCGCGCCCGCCAGGGCGTTTGAAATGGCGCCCATGCCGCCGCGCGCCAGGCCCCAAGCGCCGATATTGCCATCCACATCGCCCATCACATGGTGCAGCAAGATGTAAGCAGAGCCAGGCGAATAGATGCCCAGCGCCGTGCCGATAATGCCAGGCGTTGCCATGGCCGCCTTGATGAAGTCGTTTTCGAAATAGTCTTCCAGGAACTCCGCCGCGCTCATGGTGAAGAAGCGGATATACTCATAGAGCTGCTCTTCGCCCATCTCCCAAAAGGTCTTGGCGAGGAACAACAGCTCCATGATATCGCGCGGCTTGAAGGAGGTTGGGTCCGGCGGGGTGCGCAGCAGGGTCTTGCGAATGAGCGTGGAATAGCGCTCCAGGTCTGCCATGAGGCGCGACATGGCATCGGCGTCATGCTGGGAGATGCGGCGGATTTCGTTATAGGCCGGGCCTTCCGCAGTATAGGAAAGCATAGTCTCGCCCTGCTTGCCGAAAGCCGCTGTGCCCAGATAGGGTACCAACATGAGGCCATGGCGCGTTAGGTTGAGGTCGCGGTGGATGACCTGGCGCATCATGGAGCAGACATACGAGCAGCTGGAATACCAATAGCCGTCGGTCATTTCCCGCGAGACAGCCGCGCCGCCGATATAGTCGTTCTTCTCCACGACCAAGACATCAAGGCCTGCCTTGGCCAAATAGGCGCCATTGGTTAGGCCGTTATGGCCAGCGCCAATGATGATGGCATCATAGTGTTTCATCGCAAAATTTGCCTCGCTGCATTGCGCCCTGGCAGGCCGGTGATGCCGCCGCCGGGATGGGTCCCAGCCCCGCAGAGATACAGACCCTGCAAAGGCGTTGAATATTGCGCGGCATGATAGGTGGGCCGCATCATCAGCATTTGATCAAGCGCCATCTCGCCATGGTGCCAGTGCCCACCGGCCACATGATAATCTGCGGCAATATCCTTGGGCGTTAGAAGCTCGGCCTGGATGATGAGACTGCCGATGCCGGGCATATGGCGCTCCAGGGCATCACCGATGGCCTTGGTAAAGCGGATGCGCGCATCATGAGACCAATCGGAGCGCTCATCATGGGGGGCGTACATGACATGGGCTGACAGGACATGTTTGCCTTCCGGCGCTAAGGACGCGTCATGCACCGATGGGAAAGTCACTTCCATGACCGGATGCTGGGAGGCATCTCCATATTTGGCATCGTCAAAGGCAAATTCGATGGCATCGAAGCTGGGCGCGATGATGTAGCGGCCAGATAGGCCATCAAGGCCCGGCACATCCGGCAGGCCTGACAGCGCTGCATTGAAACGAGCCACATAGCCCTGCGCGCGAAGCCGTTTAATGCGGCTGGCGAATTGCACATCAAAAGCCGGCGCGCCAACCAAATCAAAGAACGTGGTTTTCGGGTCGGCGGAGGAGATAACCTTGGGCGCTGAAATTATCTCGCCATTGACCAATTCAACACCGGTCGCCTTCTGGCCGGCTTCACTACCTTCGACGATGACTTTCTTTATGGGCGCACCGAAGCGCACCTCAACGCCCTGCTTTTGCGCAGCCGCTAACAGCGCCTTGGTAATCGCCCCCATGCCGCCTTTCGGCACCATATGGTCCCCGCCATGGACACCGCCTAAGCGCAGGAGCATCGGCAACACGGCATTGTTGGGCGAGCGCGGCGCCATTTTGCTCCCAATGAGACCATCCCAGCTGAGCACCGCTTGAAGCTTCGGGTCTTCAAACACTTCATCGACCAGGTCACGCATCGGGAGCGTTAAAATGCGCAGAAACTCGCTCATATCCTCCTTGCCAAGCATGCGCATTTTCAGCGCACCTTGGGCGTAGATGAGCGCTTCTTTCAAACTGCTGGCGCCAATTCGGGGCAATGTCGCTTCCCAAATGGGTTTTAGCACCTTGGCATAGCGCTGCAGCTTGGCACGGTACTCTGGATAGGCGGCTGCATCGGCGTCGGTGGCGCCAGTAACTGTATCACCAATCACATGGACATGCTGACCATCTTCCGACAAGCCAACGGTCTCAAGCGCTGGCCCAACCTCTAGGCCATAAGAGGAAAGCTTAAGCTCATCGATCATGGTCTTTGGCAGAGCGGCCGCGCTATGGGCCATGGGAGCGGAAAAGCCCGCCGTGAATTCTCGCGTGCCAGCTAGGCCGCCCGCGGTTTCATTAGCTTCTAAGATGAGGGTCTTTTGTCCAGCTTTTGCAAGGATGGCTGCGCAAGCCAATCCATTGTGACCCGCGCCGATGACGAGTGCGTCATAGGATGAACCAGCCATCCAAAATCCTTCCACATCCCTTTTCGTGATCACAATTAGAACGGACTCAGGGGCGCGTCCACCGCGCGGGTCCGATTGGAATCTTTTTTAAGGACTTGGCATGACTTTTTTCAGGTAAACCGTCGGCGTCACCCCGGCATGCTTCTTAAAGGCGGTGTAGAAGCCGGAGATGGAATTAAAGCCCGCATCCATGGCAGCATTAACCACCGAAAAGGCTTTCGCGGCGGTCTCACCAAAGGCTTCCATCTGGCTTTTCACATAGGCAATACGCTGGCCATTGACCCAATCATAAAAGCTCGCCGCCATGACATTGTTGAGGACATGCGAAAGCTGGTTGCGGGTCACGCCGATGGCCTCTGCAACGCTGCTCAGGCTAATATCGGGGTCTAAGAACGCCTGCTGGTCAGTTAAATAGGTCCCCGCGCGGGCGGCGATGTCGGCTACATCAGCTTCTGCCAAGCCGAGCTTACGCAGCTGCTCTGCGTGGGCCGCATCTATCTGGCTTTCCCGCTCCGCCGGGTCGGGCGGGCGAAAATCATAGAACTCATAAACGCTGATGATTTTCTCATCGCGTATAATGAGGAGCTCCACGCCGCCGATGCGCACCGTGCCGCGCTTGCCAGGCGTTTTGAGCATCTGTGTCCAATGCAGGAACACCGTCTCCTCATTGGGAATGATCGTATCGTGAAACGACATGGGGCTGCGGCCTTCTGCGGCGAAGGTTTCTGTCAAAAACGCTTCAATGCCCTCCATCGGCACCACCAAACCAGCGGTCAAATCATGATATTGAAAGCCGTCGCCATAGAGGTCCATGATGGCCGCCACATCGCTTCGGACCCAACCCTCCAAATAGCGCTCGATGATGGCTTCGAGGCGCATTTAACTCTCTGAAAATCCGGCATCCACCCGGCGGCGGATATCCACTAGTCGCGACATTTGTTCGATCAGAACGGGCCCTTGGTCTAGCGCCATTGCGATATTGAGCGCATACGCGAGGCCTGCAAAAACATCGCCGGGTGTTACGTTATCTTGCGCTGTCAATCGATATAGGACCAGCAAGACCGCGATGAAGATGAGCACGTCTGCTAGAGCCCATATCCAGGCTTGCAAGTCAGACAAGCGAATGCGCCATTTGGCAAGGCTGCGAAAATGCGAACGAACGCTTGGTGCGCGGCCATCGCTGATGACGTTAACCTCACGTTCAAGGCGGTTGTTGAGCCGCCGACTGAGCAGCAGCGAGCGCCCGCCATAGAAATGGAAAATGATAATGATGGGGCCGAGCAGAACAGCCATGACCAAGCCGGCTAGCCAATCATAGAGAAACAGCATGATAACGCCGCCGAATAAATTGACGATGGCCGTGATGATGGTGGGGACTTCAAACTCAAAAATATCAATGGCTTCGCGGGCCATGGCGGACCGGGCAGCGATGGCGCTATCGCTCTCCCCTGCCCCCTTCTGGCGCAGGATGAGATTACCAGCAATCAGCCCATATATGGCTGCAAACAGACGGGTGTCGTACATCTGCCGGAAGGTAGCGCTGGCAATGTGCGCCAGCCACATAGCAGCGAACGGCAGAACCGCAATCACGCCGTCTCCATTGAGGAGGCCGTTGATGGCAATCCCCAAGGTGAAGGGATAGAGAACCTCAAACACCGTCTCCATGGAGAGCACAGTATAGGTAAAGGCAATGCGCAGCCGGAACGGCTTGATTGTCTCCTTTAAGCTCTGCGCGATGTCCACTTTGCGGCCCCTTCAGCGGCCATCTAGCCCAGCTCATGAGGCGTCGGCAAGAGCGGGGATCTCGCTCCGCAAACGCACGTACATATAGGCGTAGATAACAAGGCCAGCGAAGGACGCGGCAGCACACATGAGGAAAACCGGGCCATAGCCCAGATTGAAGGCCAGGATACTGGCTGCGATGTTGGGCCCGACAATTTGGCCGAGGCCCTGCGCGGCTGGCGCTAAGGCAACGTAGCGGCCCGTATTGTCCACATTTGCAAGGGTTGCCATTTGATAAACGTCGATGAAAATCCACAGGAAGTTGAAGCTGAACAGGCTGATGAAGATATTGGCATCCGTAATGCCGCCCGCTAGCATGCCCACCACTAAGCCGTGGCAAAGCATCGTCACGAGCAGCGGCCTAGCGAGGCCAAAGCGGTCGCTGATGACCGTCGCTACCAAGCAGCCGACGATGGAGCAGAAAGACGCCCAGACCAGACTGCTCGACACCCACTCCGGATCCGCTTTCGGAGAGGCTGCAGCGGCAAGCTCAATATAGGTCCAATAGGCCCCGATGTTGATGTATGAAAAAGCAATGGCGACCAAGACGAGCCAAGGCGCCGACCGCGGCACCTGCGCCAGAATGTCTTTGTCCTCAGCGTCCGCCACCAACGTCGCCTCGGGCGGCGCCATATCGATGACGGCGGGACGCTTGGGCAGCCAGCGAATGAGCGGTATGCCAATGACATTGCAAGCGATGAAGACCCAATAAATGCCATTCATGCTGAGCTTGGGTAGAAAATACAGTTCCAGCGCTTGAGAAAAGGCGAACACAAACAGGAGCAGGTTCAGAGCTCTGGCCGGCTTTGAGGATGCGCCAAGTGTGGCCACAGCAATCCCGGTATAGATACCGCTGCCAAGCCCAGCGATAAGGCGCAATATCAGCACGGTGCTATAGTCAGTGTAGAATAGGCAGAGATAGTTCGCCAAAACCGCGATAGCGATGGCGATAAGAACCAAGAGCTGCCGATTAACGCGCGCGGCGAATATGGCGGCAATGACCGACCCTATGGAGAGACCGCCTAAATCCGCTCCGGCAACACTGCCGACTTGCACTTCGGTGAAACCCAGCAGCGAGACCCAAGCGGTGCTGATGACAGGAATGCCCACCAGCACACCATAGCCAACGATGGCCAAGTAAATGCCCGCCGTGATCGATCGCCAACCATCGAATGCGGCTGTTGCCTTGGGATCCTTTAACATCGCCGCCTTCCTCGCCTTGACATTCAACTAGCGCCCTTCCATGGGGTCTTAAGCGATATAGGAGCGAAACGTGATCACATATCAAGGGCGAATTGAAGCGCTGTGTCTTGGCCCAGAGGATATTTTAGGAAAGCAGCCCCGCCAGAGCCTGTATTTCGCTTTGGACGGCATTGCTGATGATCGCCACGCTGGCTTTGAGCGCGATACCTGGGATGAGGGCGATAAACAGCCCGCCGGGATCCGCCGCCGCAATGAACGCCTTTGGTCAGCTGTCTCTACCGAAGAACAGGCGCAGATGACCGAAGACATGGGCCTCGCCAGCCCGCTGACCGCCTCAGCGCTCGGGGCCAACATTGAGATTAGCGGCGTACCGGAATTCTCACGGCTGACCAAAGGCAGCATCTTGGCGCTGCCAAGCGGAGCTGAGCTCATTGTCGAAGAATATAATCCGCCCTGCCGACATATGGGCGAGTCCATCGCTGAAGCCTTTAAAACCCAAAACGGCACGACCCCAACAGCTGCAGGCTTTCTGAAAGCGGCGCAGCTAACGCGCGGTATTGTCGGTGTAGTCGATGTTGCTGGTGAGATTCAGGTTGGCGACGCTGTCAAAGTAACGCTCTACCAGCCGCCGAAAATCCTTATGCACTCTGCTCTGGAAAGCTAGCGAAGTTCTGCCCCGCTCTGGGGGAGGACAATTGCACGAAAAGCCTTAACGCCCCTCCCCCGTCCTGGGGGGAGGGTTAGGGAGGGGGTCTTTGCCAACCTCCGACACAAAGAACGCGCACAGCAGCCGCAAATAACCCCC
>CAKZYD010000393.1 GCA_937884085.1 uncultured Sphingomonadales bacterium
TCTGGTATTGTAAGGCCTGAAAAATAATCAGTGATTGGAAGTGGCGTCGTCATCGACCCATGGGCGCTGGTGGCGGAAATGGAACGCCTGGAAGAGCAGGGCATTAGGGTCACCCCAGGGCAGCTGGAAATTTCCGAACAAGCGGCCCTTATCATGCCGTTTCACCGTGAACTTGATGCTTTGCGCGAGGACGCGACCGATGGCCTTAAAATAGGCACAACAAGACGCGGTATTGGCCCGGCCTATGAAGACAAGGTCGGGCGCCGAGCAATGCGCATCAGCGACCTTGAAAGTCGGGACGCCATGGAAAGTCGGCTCGATGTGATGCTGACCCACCATAATGCGCTGCGCCGGGGTTTGGGCGCCCCTGAGATTGAGGCGTCTGAAGTCTTGGCGGCCTTGCTGGAGATTGCGCCGCGTATTTTGCCGTTTGGGGCGCCGGTATGGCGGACACTGCTTGATGCGCAGCGCGAGGGCCAACGTATTTTGTTTGAAGGGGCGCAAGGCACGTTACTTGATATCGACATGGGCACATATCCCTTTGTCACATCAAGCCATACCGTGTCGGGGCAGGCGGCCGCTGGCGCAGGCGTCGGCCCTGGCGCCCTGGACTATATCCTTGGCATCACAAAAGCCTACACAACCCGTGTGGGCGCTGGCCCATTTCCAAGCGAGCAAGAGAATGACGTTGGACAGCGCCTAGGTGAGCGTGGACACGAGTTTGGAACAGTCACCGGCCGCAGCCGACGATGTGGCTGGTTTGACGCCGTTTTGGTTCGCCAGAGTGTGGCGCTAAACGGACTAACCGGGATTGCCTTTACGAAGCTGGATGTTCTTGACGGCTTTGAAAGCCTTAAAATCTGCGTTGCCTATGAGATTGATGGACAGCGCTATGATTATTTGCCGAGTGGCATCGATATTCAGGCCAGCGCCAAGCCAATTTACGAGACTCTGCCAGGCTGGAGCGCAAGTACCCAGGGCAGCCGCAGCTTCGCAGATTTGCCAGCTGCAGCGGTGAAATACATCCGCCGCGTCGAAGAACTGATTGGGTGTCCAATCTCGCTGTTATCCACGTCACCAGAACGCGACGATACGATTTTGGTACGCGATCCCTTCTCAAGCGTTTAAACATCGCGCCACGCCACGCTTTAAGCCAAGCCTTAACCATTTTCTGCCATCGCTACTTCTGGTAGCGTGCGTCTTCGCGCGCGCAAAAGAATAAGAATAACGGCAAGGCCAGGACGGGATGAGCGCAGTCGCACAGCGCGAACAGACTCTAGATACCGAGGGGACAGTCGATGCCTCCTACGGCGAGATGTTTGGCGAACCCCTCCCGTACTTGAATACGGTGGGCGGTACGGCCTTTGCCCACCGCGACGATACAAATTGCTACATCCTCGTGCAGGATCGCAACGTGCCCTTTAGAAAGAACGTTATTGAGGGCTATAATCGGATAAAGGCGTCTTGCTTATCTGACTTGCGTGATTTCAAAGTTACGCAAACACCCGTCGGCACGGCAGCATCCTATGTCATGCAACGCCCGGGTGGCGGCAAGGTCTTTAATGGGGTGCCAGTTGGAGACAAGCTCCTCCGAACCGTTTTGATCCCTGACATCATCAATTGCTTCAAAACCTTGCATGATGAAGGTTTGTCATATCGGTATCTTTCGCCCGAACGCGTTTACTACAGGACAGACCAGCAAGACCAAGTCATGCTGCTCGAATGCTTTTCCGTTCCACCTGGATTGGAGATGCCCTTCAGCTACGAAAGCATTCCGAATGGAATGGTAGAGCCGACAGCACGTGGTGAAGGGGGGCCTCATGAAGATTACTACGCACTTGGCGTTTTTATAACGCATATGATTACAGGGCGGGATCCGATTGGCGGCCGTTCTGAGCAATCCTATCAACAAGCGCGCATGAACCAGGGATCGTATGCAGCGTGCCTGTCCGGCAGCAACATCACCGGCGCCGTATCCGCATTGCTGCGCGGTTTGTTGCAGGACGACGTGGAACAACGATGGGGCTATCGGGATGTCATGAATTGGCTGAACGGTGAATTGCGACGGGCCGCACCATCAGGAAGCCAATGGACGCTTCCACAGCCTGTATCTGTCGCCGGGCGCACTATGACGGACCGCCGTGCGCTCGCTGCAGCAATGCAAGCGCAGCCGGATGCAGCTGAAAGCATGCTGAAACGCAAAAACACAACGCAATGGGTGGCCCAGATTGCGCCGGGGACAGAATCGCATCAAACGATAGTGAATCTCCAAGAATAAGGCAACACAACAAAGCGTGTAGATGCATCAGGCAATGGAAAAGATGCCATCTTGGCGCGCTATTGCAGCTTGCTTGACCCAATGGGCCCTATCCGCTTTCGCAGTCTCACGCTGATGCCGGATGGGGTTGGGCCATATTATGCCGCCAATTTTCTCCAGGGAAACAAGGAACGCTTAAGCGACTTGCGTACGCTCATGACGGGGAATGTATGGCATGGTCTCATGGAACTACGCGCTTTGATGACAACTGACGAAAGTCAAGTTGATCAGATGACATCCCGCGTTAGCTGGCTCAAAGATGCCCAGCATGTGGCAGATGGGCTGGAACGCGCTTTCTACGCTTTGAATGAAGGCTTGCCATGCCACAGCAACCAGCTCGGTGATGCCTTCGCCTTAACCCCCGTCCAGGTCTTGAAAGCGCTTGATAAACGCAGCAGCGGAACAGCGGACGGGATCAAACTCGATGCCAAGGATCTCCTGGCATTTTTGGCTGCACGTGCTCCGTTCATTCGCCGGTATATTTTCAGTCTGTCGTCCATCCGGCCTGATTCTCGCGACGGCGTTTTGCTGAAACTCTATGGCGAATTACATTTACAGTTCGGCTCGCCGCCGTTGATCGGGTTATGCCAGCTCTTTCACAAGCGCTTTAAAGGCCACATGACGAAGCTCAAAAGCAAAACGCGGCGGGATTTGCTGGTGAAGAAAGTGGAAGCTGCAGCAGAAGAGGGCGAGCTATCCACTTTAGCAAAGCTGTTGAATATGGAGCGGCTCTCAGGCGCTGATTCGCGTGGCTTTGCCCAAGCGCGAGCGAAGCTGAAGAAGCTGGACCGCGCCATGAAATTTGCCTCGCGTACCATATCCGCCACTGACCCAACCGCTGTCTCCAAATCGGCCCAGGTCGGTTGCTACCTAGGTGGATTTACCCTGTTGGGCTCCATCATTATGAGGCTGTTTTAGCGATGGGCGCGAGCTGGATTTGGTACTTCTTGCTAATTTCGATTGGTATGGCTGTGAGCCCGGGCGCCTGCTTTGTCCTTGCTGCGGGCATGGTGCCGACATTGGTCGCTATGGTTGTGATATCAGGTCATTGTGCCGTTCAACGCTTGGTAACTGTAGCGAGCTTCAACTTGGCTGGCGTTTTGCCTTTCGTCATTAACGTTTGGACAGGCGGCGATACTGCCAGCGCTATTTTGACCGATATCTTTAGCTGGATGGTGATGCTTGGTGCGGCCGGATGTGGCACGCTCATCAATTACGTTGGCCCAATCGTAGCCGCGCAAGTTCTGACGGGCATGGCAAAATCGGATCAAGCCGTTCTAGCGCAGGCGCGAAAGAAGCTGATTGATGAATGGGGCGAAGAGTTAACCCGTCCGCCCCAAGTTTCGCAGTCTGATTAAGCTGCGCCGTCAATCACCAGTCTTTTCTCGCGCGCCGTCTCCAGCATGGCTTTTTGAACCTTTTCAAAGGCTCGCACTTCGATCTGCCGAATGCGTTCGCGGCTAACGTCATAGACCTGTGATAGGTCCTCAAGCGTTGATGGATTGTCTTTCAAGCGACGCTCTTGAAATATGTGGCGCTCACGGTCGTTTAGGACCGACATCGCATCCTGCAACATCTCTTGACGCACATCCATTTCCTGGGCTTCGGCGACGATTTCGTCTTGGCCCGGCGCATCGTCCGTCAGCCAGTCCTGCCATTCGCCTTCGCCGTCCATTTTCAGGGGCGAATTCAAGCTGGAGTCTGGTGCCGGCATCCGGCGATTCATGGAAATCACATCATCTTCCGTCACATTCAGACGGGTCGCGA
Source organism: uncultured Sphingomonadales bacterium (assembly GCA_937884085.1). Taxonomy (GTDB): domain Bacteria; phylum Pseudomonadota; class Alphaproteobacteria; order Sphingomonadales; family CAKZYD01; genus CAKZYD01. The sequence goes on from CAKZYD010000393.1 coordinate 4,085, forward strand.
TTTCCTTCACGTTTTCAGGGTGCAAGTCGCCTTCCTCAATGGCTTGGAGTTTGCCTTTGAGTTTGCGAAGGTTGAAGAAGAGCTTCTTCTGCGCCGACGGCGTTCCGATTTTCACCAGCGACCAGCTACGCAGAATATATTCCTGGATAGAGGCTCTAATCCACCACATGGCATAGGTAGCTAGGCGGAAGCCCTTGTCGGCATCAAAGCGCTTAACGGCTTGCATCATGCCTACGTTGCCCTCAGAGACGAGTTCTGAGATAGGCAGGCCGTAGCCGCGATACCCCATCGCGATTTTTGCAACCAAGCGAAGGTGACTGGTCACGAGTTTATGCGCCGCCTCGCGGTCATCATATTCCTCATAGCGCTTGGCCAGCATGTATTCTTCATCGGGCGTTAGCATTGGAAATTTCCGCACTTCCGCTAAATAGCGGCTCAGGCCTGCGTCCGATGATAACGTTGGTATGGTCGAAGCCATAATCACCTGGTCTCCCTTAGTGGTGAGCTGTGTTTACAGGACTTTATACGCAGAGAAAGCCCCTTGGTTTATGAATGCATTGTTTCCATGGCAGAAACAAGGCGCTCCATATCAGCTGGGAATTTCTGATTAAATGTCAATAACTCGCCATTTTTCGGATGGATGAAGCCCAGCTGACAGGCGTGAAGAGCTTGTCTAGGAAAGGAATTGACGGCATCGCAGGCACTTCTGCGCCCCTGATTATAGACGGCGTCCCCGACCAACGGATGGCCAAGAGTGGCCAAATGAACACGGATTTGGTGTGTTCTGCCTGTTTCGAGCCGACACTCAATCAGGCTCGCTATAGGCTTTTTACCCAAAGAATAGGTCGCTTTGACGTGATAGTGGGTCACTGCGGGCTTGCCGCCGCGGTCAATGCTGCGAATGGCCATTTTTGTGCGCTGGTTGCCATGCCGGCCTATTGGTTTGGCGATCCGTCCAACCGCTGGGAGAGGCTGTCCGAAGACAATGGCTTGATACCGTCGTTCGATACTGTGCTCTTGAAATTGGGTCACCAGGCCGTCAAAGGCGCTTTGTGTCTTGGCAACCACCAAGAGACCCGACGTGTCCTTATCGATGCGGTGGACAATGCCAGGCCGCTCCGCCCCACCAATGCCGGTGAAACCCTCGCCGCAGTGGGCAAGAAGTCCATTCACCAGTGTGCCTTTGGAAATCCCCGCGCCTGGATGAACGACCAGGCCGACCGGTTTATTCACAACAACCAAATCCGGGTCTTCATACACGATGTCGAGCGCCATTTCTTCAGGCTCTAGATGCCACTCTTCCGCAGGTGGTTGGCGAACATAGAGTTTTTGGCCTTCCGTGATGGAATAGGTCTTATTGGTTTGTGTGCCACCATCAACATCCACATGGCCTTGTTTGATAAGCTGCTGGGCCCGGGCGCGCGATAGGTCTACTATGGTGGAGGCAACAACCTTATCGAGACGTCCCGAAACCGGACTTGGGCCATCAAACAGGATTTCAAAAGCAG
>CAKZYD010000394.1 GCA_937884085.1 uncultured Sphingomonadales bacterium
CCTTCGAGCACTACCCGCCGCGCCGAATAGCGGGTAGCGTCGGCGACAAGGGCCGCGAGCGGATCGCCATCATAGATAAGCCTGTCATCACGCCACGCGCCGACCGTTGTCAGCGCAACAGACTTGACTGATTGCATGCCGTTATCACGGGACGCGGCGACTTGCTGGCCGGCAGTGATATCCCGCCGGCTGATCAGCGACGTCGCCTTATCGTCAATGACAAACGGATAACTGACCTCTACATCGCCTTCTGCGACTGAGACGCGGACCGCATCGCCGGTCCGGCGCACATCGAAGGCTGTTCCAGTGACTGTCACGGTCATGTCTGCAGCATCGACGAGAAATGGCCGGTTTAGATCATTCGCGACGGCAAAAAAAGCGACGCCGCTGATCAGTTCGGCTTGTCGCGTTGACCCTGAATAGGAGGTGGTGATTTCGCTTGCAGCGCCGAGCGTCACGCTCGTACCGTCTGATAACTCAATGCTGCGCGTCTCTCCCAGTTCAGTCGCATAGATTTCCTTGACTATAGTCTCAGCGATAGTGACCGGTTCCGAATGATTGAGCGTCGTGACTACAAATACAACGAATGCCAGCGCCGCCAATGCAGCGCCCGAGGCTGCAAACCGGGTTCTTGGCCGCGCAAGGGATGCAGAGATCGCACCCGTTATATGCGTCCATCGTTCGGCAATTGACGGCGCGCGAAGTCTACTGTCGAAGTCAGCGGCTGGAACCTCGCCAAGCGCGCTCCAGAAAGTCTCAGCGCGGCCATACATTTCTTCATGACGCGGATCAGCCGCCAGCCAGACTTCAAACGCCCGATGGTCAGACTCCGTCGCATCCGGCCCGTTGATGAGCATCCGCCATTCATGCGCGGTTCGGACAATATCCTCTAATTTGCTTTGCTTTTCCATCGTCAGAGACGCTACTGATCCTCGCTCTTCAGGATCATCAGATCCAATTCTGCGGCAGCGCGCGCCACATGCTGTGCGGCCGTTGATCGGCTGATGCCAAGGCGGCGTCCAACCGCGGCGACAGATAGGCCTTCAACTCTGTGCAGCATCAGTGCGCGCCGTCTTTTTTCCGGCACATGTAGCAACAGCCCATTGACTGCCTTCAACTTCTCTCTCGCCTCTAAGACGCTTTCAGGCGTGGAAACGTCGCTTTTTAGAGTGAAATAAATCAGCTCGACTTCGTAATCGTAGCGGGAACGCACAGTTGCTGACCGTTTGGCCGCGAGAACGAGATTGCGCGCAGTCCGCCATACAAAAGCTCTCAGATTTGAAATGGAAGCGATGTCGCCGCGCTCCATGACTTTTTCGAACGCCTGATGGGCGACATCTTCGGGATCGGGCGGCCCGTCACCATATATTTTCCGCAGCGTCGCTGACAATTGATGGGAGTATTCGTCATAAATAGCGGCGATATCTCCTTGCATTTCGAGTTTATCGGTATCCGCGCTCTCTCGCTTTGCGTTAGCAGCGCGAGCCTCGCCGCTCGCGCGGTTCGCCCTTTTGTTCAGAAGCGGGCTATTCATCGCGTCCGCCTGATCGCTCCCAGCTTGAAGCGGAATTGCCAAACCGGCCTGAACTGCGATTCTCGCCGCGCTTTACCAAATAGAGATTCATAACCGACACCTGTTGATGCCGGACATTCCGACTTCTGCGAATGGTTTTCAGTAACACTGTCTTATCAGGTCATTGATCAAAGCCAAATCGCAAATTTCTGTCGCAAAACAGCTGGATAGCGAATTTTTATCTCATTTCGAGCGTCGATTCCCGCCATAAAAGCATCATAAGAATAAGGCTGCACGTCGGAATCGGCCTCATTCAACCCTACGAAAGGGAGGTACTGTTGGCGGATAAATCCCTCATCAACCGAGCCGCATCAGAGGGCGCTAAGGTGACTGCGCAGCGCGAGGTGATCTGCGCAGTATTAGACGGCTCCAGCGATCATCCGGACGTGGATCAAATTTGGATACGCGCGCGAAAGCATGATCCGAAACTTTCCCTGGCGTCGGTCTACCGGACCCTAAAAGCGCCAGAAGACTTGGATCTGATCTGGCGGCACGACTGCGGCGACAGTCGAGCGAGATACGAAATCAAACTGGCCAGACATCACGACCATCTCATCGACATGAAGACAGGCAAGGTGATTGAGTTTCAGGACCCGGAACTGGAAGCCTTGAAAGCGCGGATCGCCAAACGTCTGGGCTACAGCCTCGAACACCACAGTCTTGAACTGTACGGGCGTCCAACAAATGCTGACCATCAATCGGCACAAGCGAAGTAAAAAGCGACGCGGCGACGCCTCGCCGACCTGAATCGAACGCCGCTTTCGGATTCTAACCGTTTTCGGACGATCGAATGAGAACCGCAAAAGTCTGAAAAGGGCCAAGAGCAGACGTGATGAAATCTGACCGCAGGTCCGAAATGGGCTCCTTTTACCGCGTTTCCAGATTGTCTGAATGTCTGCTCACCACAAGGCTACTATCCTCCCTTCTACGCTACCACATCCCATTTTCGTGCATTCAGTCCGGCTATGTTGTAACGTGACTACAAATATGAGGTGTTCATGCCGATACGCCAGATGACAAGCCGAGAGCTCAATCAAGACCTTGCCCGCGCTAAGCGCGAGGCATGCAATGGCCCTGTTATCATTACGGATCGCGGTCGGCCTGCGCATGTTCTAATGGAGTATGAGGACTATCGCCGCCTAAAGGGCGAGGGCACCTCAATCATTGACGCCTTGGCCATGCCGAGCGGTGAGGAGGTCGGCTTTAACCCGCCTAAGGCGGATATCGACCTAAAGAAGCACGTTGTAGACTGATGGTCTTGTTCAACCTATTTTCACGCTCCATGCGCGTCTTCATTGATAACAAAGCGTTTGAACGGTTTAAGACACGCGATACACGATACGCTGTGGCCATCGAGGATTTATCTGATGCCTGGGCTGCGGCACTTGGGGACGTGGACCTCTCCCATTTGCCTGATTAAAGCGTGAGAACACCAGATCCGTGTCTCAGCAGCCAATTGGCTGCAATTCCTCCGTCCATGTTGCAAGCTCAGTGTTATAGTATTACACCGGCATTTGCGTGTGTTGCGATGACGTCGGTTTGCGCTCGGCGTCTCTATTCAAATCTAAGAGGCGACCGCCGATTTGATGAACCAACTCCTACAAACCTTGGATCAAGAACGGCTGGAACTCGAACAGTTTTTGGCGCGCCGCCTCGGCTGCCGGGCAGCAGCGCAGGATGTTTTGCAAGTCCTTTCAGAGAAGCTGTTCAAAGGACAGGCGGGCCGGACTTTGGCCAATCCGCGTGCGTTCGTGTTTCGAGCTGCGGCTAATGCCGCCATCAGCCATACGCGCTCTGAGAACACCCGGTCTACTTATGAAGCAGCAGCGGCAAGGACGTCCGAAGATATCAATACCCTGCATCCTGAGCGCATCATGCTCGGCCAGGAAGCCCTTGATGAGCTGCATGCCGCTCTCGACCAGCTGCCACGCCTGACCAAACACATGTTCCTCTTGCACCGCGTGGAGGGCCTATCGCAAAAGCACATTGCCGCAGAGTTCAAGGTCAGCCTCTCCACGGTCGAAAAACGCATTGCAAAGGCGACGCTGCACTGCCACCGTTCTATGCGTGATGAGGATGTTACGGGTTTTGCCTCCGGCCCGCGTTGTCATCATGAAGGCAGTAAGGGTTCCAATGGGTGAAAGAGACACAGGCGCATGACCTGGTAGAAGAAGCGCTGAGGCTGCTTGCAAGCCATGCCGACGATCCGGTGGCAAAGCAGGACGCCTTGCACAGCTGGGCTGCCCAGTCAGACGCCCATGCCCAAGCACTCAAGCAGGCGCAATTGGAATGGTCGGTCTTCACGCAGCTTGATAGACCTGCCCCAGGCTCCATTGAGCGCTTGCACATCAAAGCAGAAACGCTGGCCGCACAAGTGTCAGATCGGCCAGGAACACTGTTAGCACTGTGCGTTCTGGTCCTAAGCTTAATCGCAACGCCTTTCGCCCTGCACTGGACGCCGGACGCACCGCAGATGGCATCAGCGCCAATAACCACGCAAGGTGAAACTGTTTCTGCTACTGTGTACGCGACGGCCCGCGGTGAACAAAAATCCGTCATGCTGGCGGACAATTCGATTGTCTGGCTCAACTGGGATACACAGATTGAGGTCCGGTTTGAAGATGCGCAGCGCCATGTGGACCTGATCAAAGGTGCGGCGCTGTTTTCGGTCACAGAAGACCCGGAGCGGCCTTTTCGTGTGCATGTGGGTAATGCGTCCGCCACTGTCCTGGGGACAGAATTTGCTGTTCATAAACATGGCAGTGATCACATCACCTTTGAAGTCAGCACTGGCCGTGTGGCCGTCACGCCGCGAGCGGGCGGCAAGGCTGTTGAGCTCCTCAAAGAGCAGGCCATCACCGTGCGCGATAATGCGCTAGAGGAGCGGCGCTCGATTGCGCTTCGCGCTGTGGGCGCATGGCGCGATGGCCGGCTGGTGTTTGACATACAGCCGTTGTCAGATGCCTGGGAAGATAGCGGGCACTATACCACGCGCCCCGTTGCGCGTGGCGTTCTAGCCGATCCGACCGCGCCGGTCTCCGGCACGGTTTTCATCGATGATGCGGACAATGCCCTTGCGTCTCTTGCAGATGTCTTTGGGCTGACCATCACTGCGGCGCCTGATGGCATGATCATCTCCGCAAACTAAAAAAACACCATTATTTTGTCGCTCGTCTTACGGGTTTGCAGAGCGACAAACGTTGTCGTCGTGAAAGGCAGGGGAAGCGCCTGCACACATGTTTCACGGCGAGGTTTTGCATGCGATCTAAAAGTGTCATCTTAGCGTCTTCTTTGCTCATGGCGAGCGTGTCTATTATTGCGACTGAACATGCTGTTGCTCAAACAGCGCAGGCCCAAACCTATACATTCGATATCCCCGCCCAGCCGTTGGCTGCTGCCTTGGATGCGTTTTCGGACCAAACACGCATCAGTGTGCTTGCCTCGGCCGATCAGCTTGCGGGATACACAAGTCTTGCAGTCACTGGCCAATACACAGCATCGGATGCGCTCGCTGCCATGCTGGCAAACAGCAATCTTGCCGTCAGCGAGAACGGACCGCGCAGCTTTGCGCTTGTTGCAAAACGCTTGGACAAAACCCGCCTGCCGGAAACCATTGTTGTGACAGCCACGAAAACGCAGACCAATATCCAAGAAGTCCCGGCGGCTGTCAGCGTGGTGCCTCTGGAAAAAATCTTGGCGCAGGGCGCGCAAACTGCGGTCGAAGCCTTGCAGGGCGAGCCGGGCGTGCGAGTCAGCTATTATACCGAAGGCAATTTCCCCATCGTGCAAATCCGCAGCTCCGGCGATGCAGGGCAGTTCCAAAACACCGACATTCTGGTGCTGATTGATGGCATCCCCCAGGTTAACCTGAATGACCAATCCTATTATGATCAGATCGCCTTTGAAGCGGTGGACCGCATTGAAGTGGTGCGCGGACCTACCTCTGCGCTTTATGGCCGTAACGCGGTTGGCGGAACGCTCAACATCATCACTCGCGGTGCGCCAGAAGAGTTTGAAGCCCAAGCCACGCTTTCCGCTGGATCCTTCGGCTTCATTAAACCGCGTCTGACGGTTGGCGGCGCGCTCAATGACCGCGCGCGCATTCTTGTCAGCGGGTCTTATGAGCATTCTAATGGCTGGCGCGACCGCATTGAGCGCGATGCCATTGATATCTTTGCCCGGGCCGATTTTGACCTGGCGCCATCCACAGACCTGATGATGACGCTGCAGTTCTTTGATTTAACCCAAGGCGTCCCAACCATCTTGCCACTGCTCGCCGATGCGACGGAAGTGCCAGGCGTTGCGCGCGAAGACAACTTCAACTTGCTAGATGCGGAATCGCAAAACCAAAGCCTGCAAATCGCGGCAGTCTTGACCCATCGGTTTAGCGACGCGCTGACGCTGACGGCGCCATTTTATTACCGCGATACAGACCGGACCCTGCAGAACGACGGCAGTTTTATCGACAACATCGACACGGTCAATCAAACGCTGGATTTGTTCCCGTTTGAGCCCAGTTCTTCAGACGGTATTTTTGGCCTCACGCCGCGGGTGGTTTGGACGCCAAGCCAGGCCCTTGAGCTGATTGGCGGCGTTGATTTTGAAATCAACAATGCCAATGGCGGGGCGGCTAATATTTTCCCAGCAGGCACCAACTTTTTCACGCCCATTCGCGTCAATTATATCACCGGCGAATTTGAGACGGACATCAATAGCGTCGAACGCCTTGTGCGCCGCGATGGCGACTTTCGCTCCACCGTCTGGGCCATCTATGGGCAGGCGCGCTATGACATCACGGATGCGCTGCGCATAACGGTGGGCGGCCGCTATGACCGACAGAACCGGCGGCTCGAAGATGATTTGCGCCCCAACCCGCTTGTTGAAGCCGACTATGGCCGGTTTACGCCGCGCGTTGCGCTTGATTACGCCTTCACCGAAGACCTGCATGGCTATGTGAGCTACAGCCAAGGCTTTAACCCGCCCTTTGGCGGGGCCTTTGCCTTTGAGCGCGAAGGCGCGGATGAGTTAACGCCGGAAGTCGCCAACAACTATGAGATTGGCCTCAAAGCCACGCTGCCTGATGGGCGCGGCTTTGCCAATCTGGCGGCCTTCTTTCTTGATAGAAACGATCTGGTGCAAACCCTGCGCATCGGCGGGGAGAACCGGCAGACCAATGCCGGCGGCCTTGATGTTTGGGGTATTGAGATTGATGCAGGCATTGATTTAGGGGGCGGCTTTACCGCAACGGGGAATTATTCGTTCACCAAAACCGAGTGGCAGGAGTTCACGGTGCGCGGCACCAGCTTTGCAGGCTTTGAGGTTATTCAAAACCCCAAGCACCTGGCCAATCTGTCGCTCAATTGGACATCCCCTGATGACCACTTTTCGTTTGGCGCGTTCGTTGACTATGTGGGCAAGCGGTTTGCCGACCGGGCCAATACGGTGACCCTGCCGTCCTATACACTGGTCAACCTGCAAGCGGCGGTCCAGCCTTTCAAAGACGACCGCATCACGTTGCGGGTCCAAGGCTTTAATCTGCTTGATGAGCGCTACCTGTCTCGCACCGAGCTTGATTTTGGTGGCAACGTCCTTGGCGGGTCGCCTGGACGGCCTGCAAGTTGGCTTGCGTCGGTCACTGTGCGCTACTAGCCGTGATTGCCCAGCTGGATCATGTCACCAAGCGCTATGGCCAGAAGGTTGCGGTCCGTGATCTGTCCATAGACATTGGGGCAGGCGATGTGGTCTGTCTGCTTGGCCCCAATGGCGCAGGCAAGACCACGACGCTGAAGATGATTTTAGGCCTTGAACGGCCAAGCGACGGCGTCGTGCGTGTGTGCGGGGTTGATGTGGCCGCAGATCCGGCCGCCGCGCGCGGTCACATGGCTTACATTCCGGAGATGGTGTCGCTGCACGAGGCCTTCACAGGCCGTGAGAACATCGCCTATTTCTCTGCCCTGGTGCGTGGCAGCAAAGTGTCGCAAGAGACTTTGGATCACTGTCTTGACCGCGCTGGACTTCAGCGTGATGCCTTTGATCAGCGGGTGTCTGGCTATTCCAAAGGCATGCGGCAAAAGGTGGGCGTTGCCATTGCTTTGGCCAAAGGCGCCGACCTTCTGGTCCTGGATGAACCAACGTCGGGGCTTGATCCAAAGTCAGCCTATGACTTTGCCAAGCTTATCAACAGCGTGGCGGGCGCTGGGGCAGGGGTCATTATGGCAACGCACGATTTGTTTCGTGCCAAAGATATGGGCACGCACATCATCATCCTCAAAGATGGTGTCGCCGTGCAGCAGATGGACCCCAAAACCAGCAGCTACGCTGATATTGAGGCGGCGTATCTGGCCGTGTTTGACAGCGCCGCATGACCCAAGTCCTGCATGTGTTTCGCCATCAATGGGCCGACTTTTGGCGGCGCGGTATTGTGCTGGCGATGGCGCTGAGTGTTGGCCTGGTGGGGATCGCCTCGGTATTGCTGGAATGGCAGGCCTGGCACCAGGAAGATGCAACACGTCAAGCGATGCAAGCCCAGGAACGAAGCCAGTGGCTGGCCTTAGAAGACACCCATATTCATAAGGCCGCGCACCGCGGCTATTTCGTCATCCGCGATATGTCTGTCGGCGTTGTTTTAGATCGCGGCGTTTGGGACTTTGGCGGCTCAGCCATCTGGCTCGAAGCGCACCGAAGAAACGCGCCGCTGCTACGGGCCGCTGATGATGCTGGCATTTTGGCCCGTGCCGTCCCCAGGGGCGTTGGCCCCGTCTGCTTGTGGCTGGTGCCCTTGCTGATAGCGGTTCTTGCCCATGGGGTTTTTGCGTCAGAACGCGCGCAGGGCAGTCTTGCTTTTGCCATCAGCTCTGGCGCACCGCCGGGTACGCTTGTGCTCGGCAAGTCTCTTGCGACCATCGCGCTTGCGTGGGCTGGTGCTTTGTTGCCGCTTGGCCTTGGTATGGCCATTGCCCTCGCGAACGGACAAGAAGCTGCGCCCACTGCGGTGTGGCTGGTGGCCACCTTGGCGGCGCTGGTTCTTTTTGCCGTAGGGACCGTCATTGTCTCTGCGCTGTGTACGCGGCCTTTTCAAGCGCTCATCGCCCTTCTTCTCATATGGTTCGTCTTCGTGGTTGTCTGGCCGCGTTTGGCTGCGGACCTCACAGGCCAACTCCTGCCTCTCCCATCCTCGCAGACTGTGCGGGTGGAAGCGGAGGTGGCATCTGAAGGCCTGGTATCAGACGAGAGCAAAGACTTGGTCCGCACTATGCTTGCCACAAAGGGCGTTACATCGCCCAATTCAGGCGGTGTTTCTGCCATGGCAGCGGAAATCGACGCTGCGGCCGCCTTCAAACGCATTTTTGCGCCGCTTGAAGAGGGCAAACAAAATCAAGCGAGGCTGCTGGATGTTTTAAGCTGGCTGTCGCCCATTGGGGCGGCCGACCGGCTGGGTGATAGTGTTCTGCATCTAAGCGACCATGATCAGGCCGTTTTTGAGGCCCGTGCTGAAGCCATGCGGTTTGCCACGCAAATGGCACTCAATGAAGGCTGGGCTGAACAGACCAAGAGCGCGCGCGGTGATGCGGTTTTATGGCAGAAGGTGATTGATGCGGCTGATAAAGCGACCGTGCAACGCCCGCCTAAGAGTTTGGCTTGGGGCGGTCTGGTGCTTTGGGGGTTCATCAGCGTTTGGGGCCTTATATCAGCCCGCAGCGTTATCGCGAGATCGGCCGTATGATGACGCTGTTTTGGCTAGAAGCACGTCTGCTCCTCGGCACACGCCTATTCCAGGTCGCTGCAGTCAGCTTTGTTGTTCTCGCCATCTTCGCCGGCTGGCAAGGCGGCCAGTTCGCGCGCAGTCAAGCGCGTGCCATTGAAACCGCGCGTCAGCTCGAAACTAAAACCGATGCTGAGGCGCGCGCAAAGGCTGCAGAGATTAGAGCCTCGAACGACGCCGTCCCGTGGTGGCAAAACCCCATGAATGTGCAGGCCTGGTCTTATGCCATGATCCGCCATGTTGCGCTGCCGCCAAAACCGCTGGCTGGTGTCGCCATCGCTGATGCGGACTTGATGCCGTTCCTGTTTCGCATCAATCCGCATCCGCCTGATCGTTGGTCCAATCAAGCCAATGAAGTGACGTCGAGCCTGGCGGCCATGGGCGGGCTCGATCTCACAGATGTGATGCTCACCTTCACGCCGCTCATCGTCCTGCTGGCCTTTGCAGACTTGGTGCGCGAACGCCAAGGTACACCGCGTGCATGGCTCGCCCTGGTCCAAAGCGGAGCGCAAGGGCCGCTCCTTATGAAACGCCTGATGCCGCGGGCCGTCATGTGTCTTTTGATCGTCGCTTACACAGTGTCCATCGGCATTCTCACCACAGGTCCTGTATTCACCGCATCAACGCTCTTTGGCGGTTTAGCAATCGCGTTCATAGTCCTCAGCTACGCTTGCTTTTGGCTCCTCTTGCTGGCTGCCCTCATCGCATTCATGCGCAACGCCGTTGCCACCTTTGCTGCGTTCGTGGGCCTTTGGTTTGTGCTTGGGATCCTCGCCCCACAAGGCACAGAAGCCATAGCGCGGTGGAGCGCGCCGCCGCCGGACCCTCTCGCCGTCTTTGCTGCTGAGCGCAGCGCCACAGTCGCAGCGCGGATGAACGAGGATGACTTAACGCGCGCTTATGCGGCGACCGATCCACAAGCCGCCGAAATGCTGCTCCAAGCACTTGAAGAAGATCGGCTACTGATCACGCCGACCAATCTGCTCATCCAGCGAGAGGTTGAGCGGAATCGTGCAGCCGAGGTTGCTGAAGAAAACCAGCAAAAAACTGCCTTTTATGCGGCAGTTGAAGCATTGGGCCGGGCCTCTCCAGCGCTCCTGGCGCGGCAATCAATCTATCGCTTAGCAGGGCGTGATAGAGCCAGGCGCCGGCGGTTTGAAGCGCAGGTTGAAAGCTATCATGCTGCGCTCCAAGAGGCCTTTGTTCCGCTCCTCATGCGGCGGGCTACTTTAGATGACGTGTTGCTGCCTGAGCCGTTTGCGTTTACCGAGTAGTGGGTCGTTACGGAGAACAACGCAATGAGTGTGTTTCTAAGTTATTCTCGAGAGGACCGCGTTTTTGTTTCGAAGCTCTCAAACATATTGGACGAATACGGCGTTCCGCATTGGGTTGATTTTAGAAACCTTACACCTGGTCAGGATTGGAAACGCGAGATTTCTCTTGCCGTAAAAGCTGCGAGATATGTTGTGCTGCTTGTCTCGTCGCATTCTGTTTCCAAGCGTGGATACGTTCAACGTGAAATCAAAGAGGCCCTTGAACAATTCAAAGAAATCCCAGCTGGGGAGACATTCATAATTCCGGCACGGCTGGATGACTCTCAGCCAAAAGACCTGCAACTCGCAGATCTTAACTGGTTCGACCTTTTTCCAGACATCGACCAAAATACCAGACTTCTGGCGTTTCATCTCAAAGACCTGTTGTCGTCAGAAGAACCACCAGAGTCACAAAGCGATGATGTCGATGAGAGAATTGAAGTCTTGAAGCGGGAGGGAAAATACGGAGTTTTCCCAGCACCATATCGATCTTTCTATGATCTCATGCGTGTCTTCTTCGGCCAGTTTCCCAAAGACTTTTTTGGGAACCACCCCTATGCATATTATTGCCGGATCAAAACAGACCATCCTAATTTGATCGCGCCAGAGGCGATTAAGGCCCAGTTTCCTGATCTGCTTCCAATCGTTATCCAAAACCAATATGCGGCTTTGAAAGCCGACTTAGAAGTGCTGATCGTCGACATGTGGTTTGGCGGTGTGCGAACGACACTCAAAATTCCGTACGATGCGATTGTGGATATTACTTGCCCGCAGTTGGGCTTTTCGATTTCACATTCTCCAGACCTTATCCCACCGTTACCCGACGCATAATTTAACATAATTCCAATTATGCGATTTTATCGTTTTAAATCAATGATTTAGGTGTATTGTATATGATTCTAAGCTTCGGTCATTTCATGTTGAGGGGCTCACTTTTAGCGCTCGTCACTAATAATCCGGGTTTGTAATTTAAATTCCCTGTGTCATCCCCTTAACTCGGCTTCGTTTATGTGGAGAGCAAAGTGCCAGCATCACTAACAAAAAACGTTGTTCTTACGCCTCAACTCGACGCCTATGCGGAAATTCAAGCGCGGATTGCGGTAGGCCTCGATCAACTAAATCGCGGTGAAGGCGTCGCCGGATGTCCTCGCCAAGTCTTGACAAAGCGCCTTGCCACGATGTTACGACAACGCGAAAAGTTGTGAAAGACGTAATCGTCGTGCTAGCTGCGGTGCCGATTAACAGACAGGCGCGCTTAAGGTATTTGATTTGAGAGAAAGCCGTGTGGCGCTGCTTGGCCGGTAGCCTTAGCGTTTGTTTAATGACCTCTTCTTGAGAGTTCGCCTAGTCGTCAATCAAGTCCCACCCGAGCGACCGGAACAGTTTCACAACCTCTCCGTCAATCAAACCTCCCGTTGGGTGCATATACCAATCCATATAAGTGCCGTCGCCCTGCAGGCCGGCTACGATGCCGCCAGCCTCGCGCTGCGAAATATGATTTACGGTCCCGCTTTCGCTGTGACGCCAGCTACCGTTCTGTAAAGCGCCATAAAGAACGGCGGCGCCAACATCGGTCGCCGCAAACGCACGAATGGTCTGGCTTGCTGCGAGATCGCGTTGCAGAGACGGTGTAAGCGGTTTCGACTTAGGCTGAACCGCCTGGGGATCATCTATGAATACCACATCCTTCCCATCTTTGATCTGAAGTCTGCCCCGGCAGCCCAGCTTCCCGGTGCCGATTGGCCGAAGCCAGACGCAGTCATGAACTACGCTGCGATCAAGAGAGATATTTGTCGGGTTCCCGCGGGACCCGTCGGGAAACAGCACATTTTCTGCCCGTACAACGATGCCATCGACAACAATGAGCACAGCGGGGCCATGCGCTACTTTGTCCGTGCGCTCGTCCAGATGTGCTCGCAGGCGCGCAAGTCTGTTCTTTTGCTTTTCTGGCATTGCGTTGTTCTGCGATTCGCTCACGGATTGTGAAATTCATGGCCTTGCTAAAAACTATTCGTTCTCATCTTCCCACGGTTGCTGCTCTTTAGGAAGGTGAATGTCGACATCTCCAACGTTGCGGTGCTGCTGACAGAATCAGGTTTTCGATACACTATGCCATGGGAGACTTTGGTAGAACGCAAGCACTTGCACAAAGCACATATCAAAATCAGGCAGCACGCCAATCTCTAGCGCTAGCGATTGCCATTCACTCTTCGCCCGGCGTGCGACCTCGGGCTCGGACAACGAGTCTCTGTCCGGCGTTATGCGCCGCGCCTGACATTTTGATATAAACGCTGAAAACACAGCGCCCTTTTCAGCCTCTGACAGCGTAAATTTAGTGATGAGCATGTGGATGTCATAGACATCTTGCCGGCGGTTTCTGTTACGAATGGGTTGTTGCAGCAGCGCGCGATATTTCTCCGCGATCACTTCTGTCATCGTATACGCGCGAATAGCATGTCCGTCTTTTGTCAGCTCGATGACGTGCGTTTGAGATACTGGCTCTTTAAAACTGATATCGACATCCAGAGTATTTGTTGCCTTACCAGCTTTGAACAGACGCTCTTGCGGCGAGCCGCGCTGCGCGTAGCCAATCCTAAGGGTAATGGCGGGGCCTTCGAATTTAGGAAACTTTTCGCCCTTGGGAAAATACTTGTGAGATTGGACTGCACAGAGGAGATCGACGTAACCGAGATTAGCTGCAGCTCTCACAAAGTTTTGCTTGAGGTCGTCTGCTAGCTGTTCGGCAATACCTTGAGTGGGCTCCATTATCGCCGTGAAGTCGATATCGCCGGTTTGGCGCGGACTGTCATAAACCACGCCCATCAGGACGCCGCCCTTCAGAACAAGCTGGGTGGCATAAGGACGCGTGATACTCAGGGCCGATAGAAAAACATCTGTCGCTTGGCGCTCTAGTAGCGTTGCCGGATCTTGTTCGGCCCGCTTGATCCACGCTTCTATGTCAACGACGAGCCGCTCGTCTTCTGCATCAGGTGGCATTCAGGGATAACATCCAATCTTCTGAATAGGTCGAGGCAAACGGCCTTGACGGATCAAGGACGCGGCTTCCACCGCGTTGTGCATAAGCCTTCCAAGAGGCAACGCGCGGGTCACTCATACTCAGATATTCAGCCAAGATATACCCTGCCCTCACTTTATGGATTGGCTTTCCCGCTGTTTCAATACGGGTGATTATATCGTCCAGATATGTCGATGCGTGCGCCTCCCAAACATCGAGAACATGGGCCATGCCACCGCACTTGGCCGGTGCGTCGATCATATCGAGAAAGACTTGTCCGATCGAGGCAATACGGCTGAAGCTCGATTTGACGGCTCGCCAATCCCCAGGGTCTTTCGCTGAAAGCCGCTCTATTGCTCTGCCGCGAACGCGTTTGGGGTGGTGCGTATAAAAAAGTGGTTCGATGTAATCTGCAGTGTCTAAACGATCGCCGTAATCCTCGTGCATGATGTGCTTGAGAAGCGGCCCTACACTGCTGGGTGCCAGCTGGGTAATGAACAATGCGCGGGGCCGACGATTGGTCAGTCCATAGCGCTGCATGGCCGAAAGGTGGGATACATATGTGTAGGGGTCTGCAATGCAGACCATATCTTCTGCTGGCTGGTCACTTTGTGACATGTTTCGCCAAAAGCGCACGTAATCCACATCAGGGCGAATATGCCCTTCGGCTGCAAGAGCGCGCCGGGTTCGCCGAAACACATCTGCACTTGGTTCAATACCTCGAAGATACGGCACAGAACGTTCTTCATAGATTTTCCAGACTTCCCGGAACAGCAGGTAATTTGATAGGAGTGGTGTCTCCATATCAGGGAGCATCTTTGCCAAAGCTGTTCCCAATCGGGAGAGCCGACCTTTATCAATAAAAATGGGAAGCGTATCGGTCAATCTATGGTATA
>CAKZYD010000395.1 GCA_937884085.1 uncultured Sphingomonadales bacterium
TGAAATCTCAGATGTACCGGGCTTTTTGTGGCGCACAGCGCGTAATCTTGTCCTTACCGACAAACGGGCCCAAAGCGTGCGCAGCCGCCACGCTTATGTCGTCGAGCAGCTATTTTTCCCGCAAGAAGGTTCCGTTTCCACACCTGAAACCGTCTTTAATGCAAAGCAGCAGTTGGACTTGATCAATGCGGTACTTCTTGCCATGCCCAATACTCGTCGGCGGATCTTTATGATGCACCGCGTGGAGGGGCTAAAAGTCGCGGACATAGCGCGCCGGCTGCGCATGTCGCGGCCGGGCGCAGCCAAGCACTTGGCGCGCGCCGTTGCCGATATTGATGAGGCTTTGAAAGCGCAAATGGGTCGCCCGTTGAAATCGAGGCAACCCTGATGGCAGTGCAGACCATCCATGGAGCCAGCCGGTCCGCCCAAGCGCACTATTGGCGTGAACGTATGGCAAGCGGTCAGGCGAGCCGGGCAGACCGTCAAGCCTTTGAGCGCTGGCTATCAGAGGATGTCGCCAATCAGCACGCGTATGACCGCGCCAAAACAGTTTGGGACGCGCTCGGAGCGATAGAGGCTAGCGGTTATGACGCTGCGCTTTATCGGCCTTCGTTTAGAGAGCGCTTTTTCCATTCAGTTGATAGAGCCGGAGATGTGCTGGTAGAGAAGAGGCTGCGCTTTGCCGCAGCGGCTGCTGTGGTTGGGGCGCTGACTTTGGCACTGGTCATACCTGGCATTGATGCTTTAAGGCCATCGCAGCCCGCCGCGCCGCTAGAACAAGCGCAATATTTGGCTCCAATTGGCCAGATGAAGACGTTTACCCTTGCCGATGGAACGGTCGTGACGCTGGGCCCAGACAGCCGTTTTGAGACAGCATTCTCCAGCACCAGGCGGCGCGTTACCCTATTTGCCGGCGCAGCATATTTCGATGTGCACAGCGACAAAGATCGGCCTTTTATGGTAGAGGCTGGCACGTTAACGGCGCGGGCCATTGGCACAGCTTTCGATGTGCGCTTTAATGGAGGTGTTGGGCGCGTGGCCGTAGCGGAAGGTCAGGTGCGCGTTACAATGCCGACTTTGATTGATGGCAAAGACATCGGGCTGAGAAGCCACGCAGACCTGACGACCGGAGAGGAAGTTGCCTCAACGAAAGCGGACGGATTGCGCGACAAAGTGTCAATTGATCCTCAAGCTGTTGGTGCGTGGCGGCAAAATCGCTTGTCCTATATTGGTGGAACGCTGGAAGAACTGATCACCGATGCTGCGCGCTATTCCAGACGCGATATTCGTTTAGAGGGAGACATAGGCGCGCTTGAGGTGACCATCGCCTATGATGCTGAAGATATCGACGCACTGCTGCGCACGCTGACCAAAGTGCTGCCGATTTCAGCGACGGTAGGCGCAGACACTAGCGTCTCAATTAGCGCGCGTGATACTCAGTAAGCCTTTGAAAATAAAATATTTTCATTTTGTAGAATTTTCTTGGTTTCCTTTTTCCAGGTCTAATCGTCTTTAGGGTCAGAAATGCGACTGAATATCAGTCTCTAAAATGACCAAGGGGCACGAGGACAATGCATAAGGACACCAAGACAGAGCGCTGCAGCCGGCTCATACCAGGACATCTATGGTCAGCGCTGTGTACAGCCTCGCTCCTCGCACTCTGTTCGCCCCAAGCGGCTGCACAAGCGCCCAGCACAGTGCCGCAAAGCCAAGAGATTAACCTGCCAGGAGGCCCGCTTGGGCCCACTCTTGTAACCCTTGCCGACATTTATGGCATTAACGTCGTTGCTGCCAATAGCCTGGTTACCGGCAATGTGGCAGCAGCTACTTCTGGGACTTTACGTCCCAATGCGGCCCTCACGACGGCTCGGAGCGGGACGGGGCTTATGACAACCCAAGACACCGACGGCGCGTTTATCGTGACCAAGAAGAAGGTCTCCGCGACGGTACCCGACGCGCCAATCAGGTTGATACAGTCGGCAAAAAACAGAAAAACCGCCGACACTGAAGAGCTGTTCGTTCTTGGCCGAAGATCAGTCCAAAGCTATTTCGATGTAACGGACAGTGTGGCCATTACAACTGGCGAAGAAATTGAGCGTGAGCCTCTAGCAGACCTTTACGATATCATCACCAGGATACCAAACGTCAATCGGGAAAACCAAACTGGTCTCGGCTTTGCCATCCGCGGTATTCGTGACGGAGGCCCCGCGCGCGCTGGAGATGGTCCATTATTGGCTGTCAATGTAGATGATGCTCCCCTGAATGGACCAGGTGCAGGGTTGGGCCCAACGGGCGCCTGGGATCTGGAACAAGTGGAAGTATTCCGCGGGCCTCAATCGACGAACTTCGGGCGTAACTCGCTGGCGGGTGCAATTTATATGCGCACCAAAGACCCCGTATATGAATGGGATCTCAAAGCTCGCGCGGAGATTGGCAATTATGGGCAGCGATGGGGTGCTATTGCTTTTGGTGGTGGCATCATTAACGATAAGCTCGCCTTTCGCGTCGCCGGTGAATACCGTCAAACGCAAGGGTTTACCTTAAATCCGCTGCTGAATACCTTCGCTGACAACACAGAAGTATGGAACACGCGGTTCAAACTTCGGTTCGACCCTCTGGACAGTCTCTCCATCATCACAACGACAACATATGCGGAAAATTTGGGTGGTCCTTCAATTGTGCCGTTGCCACCTCAGGTGAATGGTGAACTGCAAGACCCCAGCGACGCAGCTCGTGAAACGCCGACGGATGTGGACTCGTTTTTCCAGACCGAAAATCTCTTACAATCCGTCAATATAAACTGGGATGTCAGAGATCGCTGGTCTGTAAAGTCCATCACAACCTATCAGGTGACGGATTTTAGCGGCCTAAACGATGGCGACCTGTCGCCTATAGTAAATAACATAACTGGGAATGAAAATAAAAATAAGACACTTACTCAGGAAGTACGGCTCATTTATTCATCTAACAGATTAGCGGCTGTACTTGGCGGCTTTTACTCAGATATAGAAAGCGAAAACATAGGGCTTTTTGGTGTCAACTTTGGGCCTGTTTTTGGCTCACCTATTCCTCTGTTTATTAATCAGAATAGTGTCGGCAATAACGAAAGAGATAACTTTGCATTCTTCGTGGACGGCGAATATGATGTTTCGAATTCGCTTAGCCTATTATTTGGCTTTCGATACGATGACGAAAGCTTTACCAATGTTAATATTGCATCAAGAAGTGTTGAGCCGTTCCCGTTTCCTCCCGAAGTTCCAGTTCTTTCTCAAATATTGGTGCTCAACATAGTAGGGACGGGTGAGGGTGACCCAGAGACTGTGAGTGGATCATACAACGCGGCCCTGCCTAAGGCGGGTATTCGCTGGCAACCTAATGATGATTTCAACATCGCATTTGTTGCACAAAGAGCTTATCGTGCTGGTGGGGTGCAGGCTAACCCCGATAATCTTGCAGAACTTATCCCTTTTGATCCAGAATATTTGTGGAACTATGAGATTTCCGCTCGCGCTTCATTTCTGGGTGGCCGCCTAACCTGGAATAACAATATCTTTTATTCCAAATGGACAGATATGCAGGTGAGAGTGTTCTCAGAAGGCGCTCTAGGTGCCGTAGGCGCTGGTTTCACCGCTAACGCTGGTAGAGCGCAGCTATATGGCGGCGAAACGGAACTGAGGTTCAAGCTGAACTCCGAAGTCTCAACCTATTTTTCAGCGGGCTATTCGAAGACGGAGTTCCTTGAATTCGTTAATGCTGAATTTGATCCAGATGCGCCCCTTACGCCACAAAATTCGCCAAATTATAATGGCAACAGGTTCAACTCTGCGCCAGAATTTTCATTCAATGGAGGCTTTGACTATAACCGGCCCGACGGCTTCTTCGGCGGTATGGACTTCAGTTACCAATCCGATGCCTTCGGTACTCCATTCAACTTCCCTGAGAATTTTGCCGGAGAGAGGCTGCTGTTTAACGCTCGAATTGGCTATGCGATTAATGAGCATTTTAGGATTACCGCTGTTGGGCGTAACCTGTTTGATACGGATTATTTTTTCGCAGCGTTTCGGTCCGATCCGAATGGTGGATCCGGCCGACTGGGCGACCCGTTAACATGGGCGATCCGGTTGGACGTTAAGTTCTGATCAGCGAGAGCGTTCCTAGTTCAATTGGTAAGTTTACTCAAAAAAATCATGGCATCCTCTTCGTCGCAAGCGCAGCGCCAGCGCTCCGACTATGGCGTTGGCCAGCTCCTCTTAAAGGGGAGGCCTGCGCGCTCTAAAATGGCCGTGCTGGCAGTTTGTACTTGGTCTATGAGCGCCTCCTCATCCAGGTGGAGAGGCTTGCCGCCTTTAATGCGCTGCTCGCCTGCGACCCAGACGCTGTCGAGGCTGCGGCCATCGGCGGAGAAGATGAGCTGGTCGACCGGGCTGATGAGGGGGCGCCATTGGACGTTGCGCGTGTCGAAGGCCAAGATGTCGGCTTCTTTGCCGACTTCTAAGGAACCGATCATATGGTCTAGGCCTAGGGCTTTTGCGCCATTGATGGTGATAGCCTCTAAGCCGTCCATGACGTTCGCAGGGCTTACATCACCAGTCAGGTCTTTGAAGATCCCGATGCCAATGCGGGCTGCTTGCAGGATTTCACAATCATATCCGTCGGTTGCAAAAGTGATGTTGACGCCGGCCGCGCGGGCTTCGTTGTACAGGCCGACTTTGGCCACGTGGAAGGCGCCCTTTAAGGAGGCGAAAGGGCAATAGGCAATGTTGGTGCCGGTGCGGGCGAAGGCGTTCACTTCGTCCATGTCGAGGTGGGTGGCGTGGGTGATGGTCACGTTATCGCCGAGCGCGCCGATGTCCTCAAGATGGACCAGTGGGCGTTTGCCCACATGCTCTAAATACCAGTCGGGATCGGCTTTATAGGGGCTCATATGTGCCGCCACCCCGACGCCGGCGTCATCAGCAATGCGCTTTGCGGCCTGCCATACGGCATCAGGATTGGTGTTGTGGCCCACCATGATTGGCCAGGCGGCGATCAAATCCTCCTCCGTCTGCGGATAAGCGGCCACACCATCCTCCATAATCTTGATGGCCGCTTCGATGAGGGCGGTTTCATCCTGCGTGGGGTCAAAAGCGCGGCCTTCGACCCAGCCGCCGATCCGCGCCCGGATGCCGGCCTGGCGTACGCCCTCTGCGGCGTGATCCAGATGGCAGATGGTGCCTGCTTCTAAGAAGGTTGTCGTGCCGCCCTTCAAAAGCTCTAGGCTGCAATAGAGCGCTGAGAGCTGCTCATCCTCCGGCGTATGCGCATAATAGCGCGGGATGACCCAGGTAAAGAGACGGTCTGCGTCATTCAAATCATCGGGCATGAAATGGCGCGTTAGTGGGTCGCCGGTAATGTGGACATGGGTGTTGATAAAGCCGGGTGTGACCACCTTATCGCGGCCATCGATGCGCTCCTTCGCATCGATTTTTGCCGCCTCTGGCGTTGTGCCAATCCAAGTGATTTTGCGGCCTGTGACGGCAAGCGCAGCGTCCGTGAGCACCCGTCGCTGCGCATCCATCGTAATCAGGATGGCGCCCGTGAGGACCCAATCGGCGGTTTCAGGGAGGGTATGTGTCATGGCATTGCTCTAGACCAGAAAATCATAAATCATTTTTGCCGCTGTGATGGCGAGGAACAGGGCAAAGGCTTGTTTGAGGCGCTGCGTCGGCAAGGCATGGGCGGCAGCGACGCCGAGCGGTGCGCTAAGGACAGTCATCGGGCTGATGAGCGCAAAGCCTGCTAAATTGACATAACCCAGGGATGTCGGCGGCAAGTTGGCAACGTCCCATCCCGTCACCGCAAACCCTATGGCGCCGGGGATTGAGATAATCAGGCCAAAGCCTGAGGCGGTTGCAACAGCTTTTTGGGCTAGCAGCCCGCAATAGGTCAAAATGGGCACGCCAAGTGTGCCGCCGCCAATGCCCATCATCGCCGAGAGTGTGCCAATGCCCGTGCCGATGCTGAAGCCTTTGGCGCCGCGCGGCACGGCCACGACATCGCGTTGATAGGTCGGGCCAAAGGCCATATTCATCGCCACGCCAAACGCTATCACCCCGAACACCAGCTGCAGGATTTCCGCATCGGCAAGCCCCGCCAGCGCGGTCCCAATAAGCGTTCCAATGAAAAGGCCGGGCCCCCAGCCTTTTAAGACATCCCATTGCACAGCACCGCGTTTTGCATGGCTCGATAAGGAGCGCATGGAGGTGGGGATGATGGTCGCAAGTGAAGTGCCTACCGCCACATGCATGCGCACGCTTTCCTCCATCCCCAGCGCGGTCAAGATGATGTACAGCACGGGCACCACAACGATACCGCCACCAACGCCAAGCAGCCCCGCCAGAACGCCTGCGATGAAGCCGGTGGCGAGAAGCCCGGCGAGATAGGGCCAATAGGTAGCAATGAGTTCCACGCAAGCTAATCCTCAGAGACAGCAATGCTGAGAGACACATCCTCCAAAGCATTGATTTCGGCTGTCATGGAGGCTTGCTTGTCGCGCCAATAGCCAAGCGCATCTTTGCCAAGCAGCAGATGAAGCGGCGGATTATCGGCGCCGGCGATATTCACAATGGCCTGCGCCGCTTTGTCGGTATCGCCGGGCTCTTGGCCAGCTGTTTCTTTGTAAACCTGCTGCGGCATACGGCCAACGCCAGCATCATAGTCTGCAATATGCTGCGCGGGTATAGCCATTGAGCCTTTGCCGAACTCAGTGCGCAGCCCGCCCGGCGCTACATTCGTCACATGAATGCCAAGCGCGGCCACTTCATCATGCAGCGTTTGGCCAAGCGCTTCGAGGGCGTATTTGCTGGCGGTATAGAAGGCCGTGCCTGCCCAAGGGGCAAGTCCGCTCACGGAGGTTATGTTAATGATATGGCCCGCACGCCGCGCGCGCATGGCGGGCAGGACGGCTTGTATAACCCAGACGGCGCCGAACACATTCACATCGAACTGGGCCCGTGCTTCCGCTTCGCTTGCTTCTTCCAAGGGGCCTATCAAACCATATCCGGCGTAGTTGACCACAATATCTAAGTCGCCAAAGCGGCGCTCAACCTCGGCAACGGCGCTAAACACGTCGCCGCGATCTTTTACATCAAGGGGAATGGAGTGAATGGTGCCGGGCACCTCGCTGGCATAGTCGTAAAGCGCAGCGGCACCCGCATCCGTGCGGACCGTGCCAATGACTGTGTCGCCGCCCTGCGCAGCGCATTTGGCCAGCGCTAGCCCGAGCCCGCTGGATGCGCCTGTGATCAGCCAGGTTTTACTAATAGGGGACGCCCCCCTTTGCCCACATGCGATGCATCAAGCGGCGGTACTTCTTGTCATCAAACAAGGTGCCGGTGTGCAGCGTGCAGCGGTTATCCCATAGCACCAGGTCGCCCACTTGCCATTTATGGCGATAGACGAATTGATCTTGGGTAACGAAAGCGATGAGCTCATCTAGCATATCGAGGCCTTCTTGGCCTGGCATGCCGATCACTTCTTTGACGGTTCCAGTGCTGGGCCATAGGGCTTTGCGGCCATTGGCGGGATGGGTCCGGATAAGGGGATGGACGACGTCCGGATTGGCGCGCTCGATTTCCGGCGGCAATTTCATGCGGCCATGCTCGCGGTTTTCCATGAAAAACTTGTAGCTGTGATGCAGCTTCAGGCCTTCTAACTTTTCGCGGCGATCGGTCGGCAGAGCGTCATAGGCAGCGCAGCAATCCGCAAGCAGGGTGTCGCTGCCTTCGGCAGGCACTTCCACCGCATAGAGCATGGTGCATTTGACCGGCTTTTCCTTGTAGGAATAATCGGTATGCCAGCCCACGCCGTCGTTATGTGCGCCGATGGGCCTGCCATTTTCCACGATGTTTGACAGGATATAGATTTCGGGATGACCGGGCAGGGTATATTCCTGAAGCGTATGGCCTTCCAGCTCGCCGAATTGCCGCAGGAAGTGCTTCAAGTCTTCAGGCTGCATTTTTTGGTCGCGCAGCACAATGGCGCCTGTGCGCTCAAATTGGTCGACGACTTTTTTGAGGGTCTCGTCTGATGCAGTGGCTGCATCAACGCCGCTGATGAGCGTGCCGAAATCGTCACGCAAAGGCGCACAAATCATTGTTTCAGTTGACGGCAATATTGTTTGGGCCGCTGACGTGCTCATAAGTCACCTTTATACCTTCCACTGACCAGCTTATTCAGCTTACAACACGCTGTCTTGACTGCCAGCGCAAGAAACATTGCCTGGCAAAGATGCACCAATCACCTGCAAAATGTGCCGTGCGTAAATTGCATATAGTTTTTCACGTATGTGCAAGACGAACACGGGGTTTTCGGTCACCGTCCTTGTGCTAGGGAAATTGGGAATGGTCTAATGAGTTTAATAACGCCGCTCAATCAGCGGTTTTTTGACAGTTTAGATTCGTCTATTGGCGATATTGGCACGGCTGAAACGTTGCCGCCCGAGTGTTATACTGATTCAGCATTTTATGAGTTTGAAAAGGATGCTGTTTTTGGCCACGAATGGCTGTGTGTCGGCCGCGAGGATTGGGTTCAAAACAAAGGCGATTTTTTCAATACCATAATCGCTGACGAACCGATTGTCGTTTGCAGGGCCGAGGACGGTCACATCCACGCTATGTCATCCGTCTGCCAACACCGGGCTATGCTGGTCTCAGAAGGCAAGGGGAACGCGCGCGCCTTTGTGTGCCCCTATCACCATTGGACTTATGGGCTTGATGGGCGGCTGGTGAATGCGCCTGCGATGAACAAAACCTGCGAATTCAAACGCGAAGAGCATGCCTTGCCCAAATTCAAAGTGGAGACCTGGCAGGGCTTCATTTTTGTGAATTTTGACTTGGATGCAGAGCCATTGTCGCCGCGCTTGACGGAGATTGATGCGGTGGTTGACCGCTATGATATGAGTACGGGGGAAGAAATTGAATTCACCCCGGCATTTGACTTTCCATGGAACTGGAAGGTGATGTTTGAAAACAACAATGACGGCTATCATGCCAGCCGCCTGCACCAGGGCCCACTGCATGATTTTGTGCCCTCCGGAAATGCTCGCTTCCCGGATGTGCCGCCGGAAAGCGCTGGCTATTATCGCACCAACAAGACCCTGCATTCTGATGCCAGCTTCAATGCGACGCAAAAGGCGCTTCTCCCCATCTTCCCGCGTCTGACGGAAGAAGATCGGGCGCAGATGGTGTTCGCCAATGTCCCACCGACGCTCTCTTTGGTCATGATGAGCGATAGCGTGATTTACCTCATCGTGCGTGCCACCGGGCCAGAGCGCAATGAAATGGATGTGGGCATCTTGGCTGCGCCGGGCGCCAGCAAGATTGAAGGCTTTAAGCAGCGTATGGCCATGAATGGCGCCGCGGCGGGTGAAATCATGGCGCAGGACCAACATGTGGATGAACTTGTCCAAGTGGGCCTTAGGTCCCGCTTTGCCAAACGCGGGCGCTATTCCTGGCAGGAAGGCGCGCAGCTCGCCCTCAACCAATGGCTGGTGCCGCGCTACAAAGAGACTTGGAACGTCTATAAGTCTCAGCTCGCGGACGTTTAGACGCGGTGGGAGGCCATATGCAGCGAATGCCGGTGGTCTATTTCGGTCATGGCAGCCCGACCAACGTGCTCGAAGACAACGTCTTTACCCGCGATTGGCAAGACGTGGGGCGCACAGTGCCAACGCCAAAGGCCAACCTCTGCATTTCCGCCCACTGGTTTACGCGTGGCACGGGCGTGACGTCTATGGATGATCCGCTCACAATCC
>CAKZYD010000396.1 GCA_937884085.1 uncultured Sphingomonadales bacterium
GCGTCGGGTCAGATCGTACCAAATTATGGCCTGCAGTTAGGATGGTTCTTGGGCCAACCAGGATGCCCGACCCACCCATGGTATGCAGTCCTTCCGGCCAACTGAGCTGGCAGATATACCGGAAGGGATACGCATTGGTATTGCGCCGCCGCTTTCGGGTATCTCTGCCGATGATCTCCCTTTGACTACGCATGGGAGGCAAGCGGGCGTCCTGGTCATCAATTTCAAGCTGGTTGCTTTCGGTATCGAATGTCATGGCCTTATCTCCAGGCTCCTCGGTTAAATGATCCTCTGCCGCTGCGTGCCGCTTGTCTTTTGCCCGGCTAAGCGTTTGCGCAGATGCAGGGCAGGGGCGAGCGCGCGGTCTTTCTTGGCTTGTGCGTCACCGGCAGGCGCTAGGATTTCAACGCCCGTCGCCGAGCGGTAGCTGTGCGCATAGCTAAGGATGTCCGAGCGCCAGAAGTTGGCCCAATTGGCCGCCACGTTGGGATCGTCTATTGTCGACCAGTTGGTAAAGCGGATGGAGAGCAACAGGCGCTCGCCGATTTTCGCCAAACTTGAAAACACCGTAGAAGAGGTGTTGGTCCACCCTTGAAGCGATTTCATGGTGTCGACCCGGTCCATCCAAGGTTCGCTATATGGCACGGTTGCCCGTCCTCCCAGGAACTCGCGTAGTTCTGGGCGCCCTAAGATCCACATCATGATGAGCATCTCGACCCTGCTATTCCAAGGCAGGTCGCCATATTGATTATCTGCGCCTTCAGCCAAAAGCCGGTGCACATCCTTGAGCGCATTGAGAACTGGAAAGCCGTCGGCGCGGACTGTCAGATCGTCCGCTTGTTTAAAATAGGCTGCAACGATGGTGATGAGCTCATGAAAGGCTTCCATAAACGTGGATCGCCTGTCGATTGGCTTGATGTTTCCTGCCGCGTCGCCGAGTAGGCCGATGCCGTATTGGTGCTCATACTCATAGGCGCGCCGTGCCACACTGAGCCGACTACGTTCATCTTGTATGAAGCCCCACATCAAATTGTTGAGCGGGCGCAGTGGATCGATGGACAACCGGCTGAGCGGATCGTTGAGCTTGGTTTTTCGAATGTTTTGGAAGCGGAAAGCCAAGGCCTTCATCGCTTGCACGACCATGCTTTCCTCGTGCCAATAGCTCCAAATATACTCAATGAAACACGGAGATTCGACGCGTGAGCGCAAGATGCCGTAGCAGGAGTCTTCACCTTCCGCGCCATAACCCAAGGCCAGACCATCCTTTAAAGGCAAGTCGCCTAAGCGTTGCCGGATAATATGAAAATAGGGGATTGGCCCCCCTTGGCCTTCGCGCTCGAGCATGTCGAGATAGCTGGTTTTCAGCCCGCTCACGTCTTGCCCGCCAAGCATGGCTTGGTCGGTATCGGCATCGAAAGCCTCACTGAGCCGGCCGCATTCCTGCATTAAGAAGCATTCTGTAGCGGCTTTCAAAATGAGATAGGCGTCAGGCCCGTGAACACCAAAGCGGACCCGCTGTGGTGGTTCCTTTGAGACGCAGCCGGCGCCGCCTTCATCGCACATCGTGTCAAGAGAGGTCCGACCGACTTGATCGTCGCAGAGGATAGAATTCATGCATTTGGTATAACGGTCAAAGCCAATCGCTTCTGTGCGATCCCGAATAACCCGCCACAGATATTCCATCGGCGTTTCCGGCGCTGACGAGGCTTGCAGCCGGACGTTTACATCGCCTGAATTGGCGCCCTGGCCGGACGCTGATTCAACCCGGGTTGCAGCGGGCAACTCGCTGCTGTTTTCATCTTTTTTCGTTGGTTTTCTAGCCATACATACCTCCATGGGCGAGCGCTTGCCGACCATTGGGCCGGGCGAGCTGGGTTGGGTTTAAGGACATCTGTTGAGGGCTAGTGGACAGCGCATGAGCGCGCCGTTTGGCCCAAATAGCAAACAGCTCTTGTATCGCGTGTGTTTCCTGAGAGATGGATATCCGGCCATCCGCGGCAGCCTGGCCAAGCACCGCAAAGGCCAAGCTTGGCTGCAGTCTCGATAGTTGGTCTAAATCTGCAGCAGTGCCTCCATAGGCCTGGCGCAGCCGTGCTGGTGTGCGCCGCGCATCGAAGAGCAAGCCGTATAGGGATTGCCCATCGAGCTTATCAATCCGGTGGGATAAGCATAGCGAGACGAACTCATCGCAGTGCTGCAAGAGCTGGTGAAAAATATCTTGTTTGGCTGGGGATTGGCCTTCCAGCGGGTAGAGCGATTGCCAGAGTTGTTCCAGTTTGCGCCATTGCGGCGCGGGATAAAGAGC
The DNA here is from genome assembly GCA_937884085.1 of uncultured Sphingomonadales bacterium. GTDB lineage: Bacteria > Pseudomonadota > Alphaproteobacteria > Sphingomonadales > CAKZYD01 > CAKZYD01. The sequence goes on from CAKZYD010000396.1 coordinate 2,306, forward strand.
ATTGCCTAAGCGGGCGCTGATAAAAACCCGCAGCCACGGCACGGGATGCGGCGCATCCATCTTAAGGCGAAAGATAAACGCTCTCGGTAGTGTGACGACGGCGATCAGGCCGATTGTGGCGCTGATGCCGAGCGTGCTGACTGACCAAAGGTCAGAAATGATTTCAGAGGCCCAGCGTTCCCAATAACGCCATAGGTGGCGATGGCGTGGATCAACGGCTTGTTGATCTTGCAATGCTTGGCGCATCGACGGCACCAACTCAATCATGGCTGCCGATTGATGCCCGACTTCATGGACAAGGGAAGACCCAATGCCATGCCCCACCATACGTTCCCGCGGGATACGGATCAACGCAACGGGGTTTTCTCCGCCGCCTGGCAGACGTGTCCTTGCACGGCGAATAGCAGCGCCAATGCCGCGGTCCAAATACGTCAGCATTTCAGGGGCTTTAAAGCGTTCCGGAGGCAACCGAAGGGAATCGGCTGCCAAAACGTCAAGGCCCGCTAGCCATATGCCGTTCTTGTGTTCACTGCGCTGGGTCAAGGCGTCCGCGAAGACGTCAAACTGCGTGAGGATACGCTGAAACCGCATCCGAACCACTGCGAGGCGCTGCTGGGCTTCGGCCGGCGTCACAGGTCCTTCCCGGTTTTGCGCCAGCCACGCTTGGTAACCGCGCAGCATCTCGCGCAAGTCCTGCTTGGAGGCCTGCATGTGGCGAGCAATCGCGTGTTGGGCCGCCGAGGGGATGCCAGCAGCGCTGACATAAGGAACGATCATCGAAAATGACTGGAGCTGCTCTAGCCGGCTCTCCAGTGCCAGCGCTTGCTGGCGCATGAAATGATATGTCCTGATTGGCAGTGCCATGACATCAACCCCAAACGAAACCGACCAGTGCTAAACGTTCATCAAGGTGATGGAGTTGCCGCGGCGCACCCAGCGGCCACTGCGGCCACGCCGACCGCCGCGACCACCACCTCTTAGTTGGCGCAGAAGGCCAGGGGCATGGCGACGGGCAGCGGCCATAAGGCCGGCTTCGGCGGCATCATCTGGACCTTGTGTCTGGGCGGCGTGGATGGCTTCTTGCGTGGCAGAACCGGCCAAGCGCACAAAGCGGCGTGCCACTTCAAGTTCTTGATCTTCCGGGCTCATGGCTTCGATCTCAAGTTCGAAGAGCCTGCTGGCAAAGGAGCCGACGCGGCGTCCGACAGCGCCGCCCACCGGGCCGCCAAAGGCAGTGCCGATCGCTCGTCCCGCTATGGGTAATGCGCGGCGCGCGAGAGACTTCAGCCGTCGTCCCAAGCGTCGGCCGACACGCGATCGCGCAAAACGCCGAACGCCGCGCGCGGCCCGCCGGACAAGACGCCCGAGAAACTGATCAAGCTCTTCGTCGCTTTCGATTTCTAAGAGCTCATTGGCGAGTTCAAGTTCAGTGGCTTCATCAAACGGGCTGGCGGCGCCAGTGGCCGCTTCAGCGAAGAAAAAATCCATTTCGCCGTCTTCCATCTCATCGTCGAACTCTTCGTCAAACTCCATCTCTTCATCGGCCTCGAACTCGAGTTCTCCAAAGAGTTCTCCTTCCGGCTCAATCGAATTGAAATTATGCATCGCTGGCTCCTGTTTCTTGCAATTCCTGGCCGTGCGTTGGACACGGCTGCAAGACAACACAGCAAGCACCGTGCCAGACTATTTATTTAATTATTTCAATAATTTAGGATTTTAGGCGAACGAACTTAAGTTCGTTCAAGCAAAGGAATGGAACGCAGACAGCGAAACAATCTGCGCAACTAAGCTGGCCAGTGATGCCGTTGGACGGATCGTCTTAAGAGGGAGAGGCGCTGGTTCAACATGGACGAACCAGCGCAAGCAGAGACTGAAGGAAACGAGGCGGTTGAGCGCGCTAGTGGTGCACAGCCCGCTTGACCACTGTTTTTTCCCGTGGGGGCGCGAACTTGGTAAGATTAATGCCCTTTACGGCGCTTTTGTACTCTTCCAGTGTGGGCGTGCGACCCAAGATCGTGGACAGGACGACGACCGGCGTTGAGGCAAGAAGGGATTCGCCTTTCTTCTCGTCGGAATCTTCAACCACGCGGCCTTTGAACAGGCGCGTAGAGGTGGCCATCACTGTGTCGCCTTTTTCTGCCTTTTCTTGGTTGCCCATACACAGGTTACATCCAGGCCGCTCTAAATACAGGGTGTTTTCATAGCGGGTGCGCGCATCGGTTTTCGGCGCATTGTCGTTGAATTCAAAGCCGCTGTATTTTTGCAAAACGCTCCAATCGCCTTCTTCTTTCAGCTCATCGACGATATTGTAGGTGGGCGGGGCGACGACCAGCGGTGCTTTGAACTCCACCTTACCTTCCTGCTCTTCGATATTCTTCAGCATCTGGGCGAGGATTTTCATATCCCCCTTATGCACCATGCAGGAGCCAACAAAACCCAAGTCGACCTTCTTTTCAGCGCCATAGTGGGACACAGGACGAATGGTATCATGTGTGTAGCGCTTGGAAATGTCGTCATTGTTGACGTCTGGGTCGGCAATCATCGGCTCGATAATCTCGTCGAGATCGACGACGAATTCGGCGTGATATTTGGCAGTATCATCGGGCGCCAAGGCTGGGTTTTCGCCAGATTTGATTTCGGCAATCCGTCGATCCGCGATGGCAATCAAACCCGCCAAGGTTTGGGCCATATTGTCCATGCCCTTGTCAATCATCACTTGGATGCGGGCTTTGGCCAGCTCCAGCGATTTGATCAACGTATCGTCTTGTGAAATGCAAATGGCGGCCTTTGCCTTCATTTCAGCCGTCCAATCGGTAAAGGTAAAGGCTTGGTCGGCCATCAGCGTGCCGATATGGACTTCAATTACCCGCCCTTGGAACACGTTGTCCCCGAATTCCTTAAGCATTTGCGCCTGTGTGGCGTGGACCACATCGCGAAAATCCATATGATCTTTAAGGTCACCCTTGAACGTCACCTTCACGGATTCCGGAATGGGCATGGTTGCCTCGCCGGTTGCAAGGGCTAGCGCTACCGTTCCTGAATCCGCACCAAAAGCGACGCCTTTTGACATCCGGGTATGGGAATCGCCGCCAATGATAACGGCCCAGTCGTCGACCGTAATGTCATTGAGCACCTTATGGATCACATCCGTCATGGCGTGATACTCGCCTTTCGGGTCGCGCGCGGTGATGAGGCCAAAGTCATTCATGAACCGCATCAATTTGGGTATGTTTCTCTGCGCTTTGGTGTCCCACACAGAGGCGGTATGGCAGCCGGATTGATAGGCGCCATCCACAGTTGGGGAAATGACGGTCGCCGCCATGGCCTCGAGTTCTTGAGAGGTCATCAGGCCGGTTGTGTCCTGAGACCCAACGATATTGACTTTAACCCGAACGTCGGAGCCTGCATGCAGGACTGTGCCTGGCGTGACGCCCACAGCGTTCTTGTTGAAGATTTTCTCAACGGCCGTGAGGCCTTGTCCTGGATTGGAGATTTCTTTCGACGGCGCAAAGACGGCAGGCATATCAACACCCAGCGTTTCCGCGGCAAAGGTTTGCAGCTTCTTGCCGAAGACGATGGCGTAGGATCCGCCAGCTTTGATGAATTCTACCTTTTGCGGCGTCAGCGAGGCAGCGATGTCAGCCAATTTCGTTTGGCCGTCTGCGCCATAGAGCGCTTTGTCTTTCGTGTTGATGGTCAACACCGTGCCATTGTCTACAGAATAGGTCTGCTCCAGCACGGGGTCGCCATTGCCATCCAAGATGGGTTGACCATCCGCGTCCAGTTTCTTGACCCAGTTTTTCAAGTCAATACCGATGCCGCCGGTGACGCCGACAGTGGTCAGAAAAATAGGCGAAATTCCGTTGGTGCCTGCAACGATGGGGGCGATATTGACGAAGGGCACATAGGGGCTAGCCTGCTTGCCCGTCCAAAGCGCCACATTGTTGACGCCGGACATGCGCGATGATCCCACGCCCATCGTGCCTTTTTCTGCGACCAGCATCACTTGCTTGTCGGGATGCTGCTGTTGTAGCGCCTGGATCTCTGCTTGCGCTTCTTCGGAAATCATGCATTTGCCGTGTAGCTCCCGATCAGAACGGGAGTGGGCTTGATTGCCCGGCGACAACAGGTCGGTAGAGACATCGCCGACCGCCGCTATGTATGTGACGACTTTTATCTCTTCGGCGATATCGGGTAGTTTCGTAAAGAACTCCGCCTTCGCGTAACTCTCCAAGATGTCCTTCGCGACAGCATTGCCTGCCGCGAAGGCAGTGGCGAGCCGGTCCGTATCGGCTTCATAGAGAAAAACTTGGGTTTTGAGGACGTCTGCCGCTTTCTGAGTAATCGACGCATCATCGCTAAGCGCCAGGTCAAGCAGAACGTCAACCGACGGGCCGCCTTTCATATGGGAGAGAAGCTCAAAGGCAAAAGCAGGCGAAATCTCTTCAACCACTGCGTCGCCAAGGATGATGGCCTTTAAGAATTTGGCTTTCTCACCAGCAGCGCTGGTAGTGCCGGGCAGGGTATTGTAAATGAAGAATTGCAGCGCACCGTCACGGTGAGTGTGACCTGTGTCGCCTATCAGCGCGATCAGTTCCTGCACCAGCGCCGCATCTTCAATGGGCTTAGGGTGAAGGCCTTCGCTTTTGCGCGTTTCGATCTCTGCGAGATAATCGGTGTAGAGTGTCATGCTAATCCTGACGTTGGGGCATGAAGCCGCTTATTTGCCCTCTATGTATTTAGTCTCAGACTAGCTTGCAAGATGCTCCTAAAGTCTTATCAAAGCGCAGATTTTCTGTGTTGCACCATGACCTAGCGGCGTGAATGGCGCCGCCACCCAGTAATTAAGGCGGTGCGGGGGGTTAATCAATGATCGCTGTCCGGCCTTTATCATATACAAGTAGGCAGCAAACCGAGCGTCTCTTTGGGCTCCGTGTTAAGCAAGCGACGAGCTAAAAAGCTGCACTGGTCCGTTCGGGAAGGCGCTCAGCCTTGGCAGAGCAGAATTGATTTCGCTTTGCGTCAGGCCCCACCAGGCGCCCAAAGAAGCCGCATACTGCTCGACGGATGTGGACGGGATCACTTGGCCGTTATTGATCATCCGGCCAGCATCGCTTTCGTCATCAATTGTCCAGTTTGAGATCATCTCTCCAGCAATACGCCCGCCTTCAACCATGCCGCCAGCAATAAAGTGATTGTTGGCCCAGGCGTGGTCCGTACCGTCCGAGCCATTTTGGATTAGTGGGCGGCCAAAGTCAGAACCAGTAAAGACCGTTACTTTGGTCCACATATCGATTTCGATCATCGCATCGCGGAAGGCTTTGATCGCATCGTTCATTTCGGTTAGACGACCCGGAATGTCATTGGCTTGCTGGGAGTGCGTGTCCCAACCGCCTAGTCCTGTTGAGAAGATCTGCTTGGACACGCCCAGTGTTTCACGCACGCGGATGGCATCTGTGACGGCCTTCATTTGCCTTCCAAGACCGGTGTTAGGGAATTGGGTGCCCAGGTCAGGCAAAGCGTCCACCGCATCTCTATATTGCGCGGTCAGCAGAGAGCCGCGCCGATTAGCGTTGATCCAATCCTGCATATAATAGTTCGAGGAGTTTAGGCCTTCCATCTCGATATGTTGGCGTACGATTTCCAGAATTTCGTCTGAATTGGTCCGGTTGCGACCGCCGTTGCGTTGGGTTCTGCGGATATAGTCCCAGCCACCTTCTGGCACACTTCCAGAAAAGGCAAATGGGCGTTGATATTGCCCCGTGACGAAGGCGCTATTGCCGCTGAGACGCATCCCCAAGAAATCGGGGGTATCTTGCCCACCGCGTTCAATCAGCGCATCGAAGAACTTCCCGGCCCAGCCTTCCGTCGCGCCTTCCACGTCAAAGGTTTTCCACGTGAGCTGCTGGTCGTTGTGAGAGCGCAGACGCTTGGGAAGCTCAACCGAATTATTTTCAATCAAGGCACGATTGGTCGGCGCAATCAGTGGGCCAACGCTTGGCAAGATGGCCAGTTCGCCGCCTTCAAACAGGCCGTGTAAATCTGTCAGTTCTCGCACGCGCCCGAAGCGTTGTCCTGCGTGAGGCAGACTGTTGCTATCATTGAGCTCTAGGAGATTGGCAATCTCGCGTGAGTTTCCAT
>CAKZYD010000397.1 GCA_937884085.1 uncultured Sphingomonadales bacterium
AGTTCAGACGTTTTCTCTTCCTATCTAATCTTAATTTATCCATAGCGGTCCAACTCATTCTTCTGCCAAATTCAGCGCTGCTGGCGCGCCAATACCCCCTGCCCCGACCAGCGCGACTTTTGCATCGAGAAGCTTCTTTTGCCCGGCCCCACCAATGTCATGCAAAACAATGTGGCGCGCATAGCGCTCCAACTGGCTATCGTTCAGGCTGGCCATTATGTCCCTGTGGAGCCAAACCCGCCTGCTTGGCGGTCGCTTTGTGGCAGCGTCTCGACAGCTTCAAAAAGCGCCTGGCTCACGGGCGCAATGCCGCGCTGCGCCACCAGATCGATGAAATCCCACTGCGTATAACGGCTAAGTGCGGCTTGGCTGACAGGCGCGATGACAAGCTGCGCCACCCGCATACCATGGGAAATGATGACAGGCGCATCGCCAAGATTGATGAGGATGACGCCAATTTCTCCGCGATAATCGGCGTCGATAGTGCCAGGGCTGTTCAGCACCGTCAGACCCTGCGTCAGCGCGAGGCCAGAGCGGGGGCGGACCTGCGCTTCATAACCAGCGGGAAGCGCAATCGCCGCGCCCGTTGGGATGAGCGCGCGGGTGCCTGGCTGAAGGGTGATGCTCTCAGGGCCGATGGCCGCCATCAAGTCAACACCAGCGCTTTGGGCCGTTTGATAGCTTGGTAAGGGCAATTCGGCGCCGAGACCGACTTTCTGCAGCGGAACAGTCAAGCTCATTGGGGGCTAAGCGCGCCTGCGATTTTTTCCGCCAGCTTTTGCGCCACGGAGGCTTTTGTCATTCGCGGCCAGGATTCTTCGTCGCCATCCATAATGAGATGAACCTCGTTCTCCGCGCCCCCCATCACATCGCCAGACACATCATTGGCAACAATCCAATCACAGCCCTTGCGCGCGCGTTTCTGGCGGGCATGGTCAAGCACGTCATCGGTTTCCGCCGCAAACCCGACGACCAAAGGCGGCCGGCGATTGCCTGGCTCCGATAGGGTTTTCAAGATGTCGGGGTTCTCCGTCAACTCTAGCGACGGCATACCGCCATTGGATTTTTTGAGCTTTTTATCAACTGGCTTTGCAGCGCGCCAATCGGCGACCGCAGCCACGCAGACAGCCACATCCGCCGGAAGCGCAGACTGGGCCGCGTCCAGCATTTCGGTCGCACTTTCAACGCGCACCATGTCGACGCCAGACGGGCCAGCCAGCTGTGTTGGACCCGAGACGAGCGTGGTCTTTGCACCAAGCGCCGCAAGCGCGCTGGCAATCGCATAGCCTTGCTGGCCTGAGGAGCGGTTGGCGATATAGCGCACCGGGTCAATCGCTTCATGGGTCGGCCCAGCTGTCACCAGCGCATGGCGGCCCTTCAACGGGCCATCACCGCCAAAAAAGTGGTCCAATGCCCGCACGATATCTGGCACCTCAGCAAGGCGACCTGTCCCCACCTCACCGCACGCCAAATCACCTGCGCCTGGCGCGATAAAGCCAATGCCATCGGCGCGCAATTGCTCCAAATTGCGCTGGGTCGCTGGATGCTCCCACATCCGCGTGTTCATAGATGGGGCCATGAGGCCGGGCTTATCAGTCGCCAGCAGCACGGTCGTC
>CAKZYD010000398.1 GCA_937884085.1 uncultured Sphingomonadales bacterium
CAAATAGGTGAGCTGTATGGCAATCATGTTCCAGGCATCCAGATTTGGCGCCACCAGGATTTGCGCTTGCCCGGCAACAGAAGACTGGATGCCTTTGGTGCGCGCGGCACCTAAATCGATGGCATTGTCCATGGCAAGCGGGCCATCCACAAGCCCGCCTGTAATCTGGCCACGCTCAGCCATTTTGGAGAGCAGCGCCGCATCCAGTGTCGACGGAATGGCGGGATTAACCGTCTCAACCGCGGCCAAAATCCCAACCCTGGGGCTTTCCAGGCGCAAAGCAATGGCAAGGTCAATGGCGTTTTGAACGATGTCGGCCTTGGTTTTTAAATCAGGCGCTATGTTGATCGCTGCATCGGTGACCATCAACGCATGATCAAGGCCCGGCACGTCCATCACAAAGGCGTGGCTGACCCGGCGGCCCATTCTCAGGCCGGTATCTTTGCGCACGACGGCGCTCAGCAGAACATCTGTATGCAAATGCCCTTTCATGAGCGCTGCAACGACGCCTTCGTGCACCAGCTCAACCCCGCGCTGTGCCGCTGCGCTATGGCTTGACGCCTCAATGATCTCAAATTGGGAGATGTCGAGGCCGTCATCGTCCGCCTCTGACTTAATCTTCTCAGGATCACCCACCAAGATGGGGTCAATCAGCCCCTGTTCTGCCGCCAAGACTGGGCCGGTCAGTGCATCGCGTTTTTCCGGCGCTATGACCGCGGTGCGAAGCGGCTCAAACTGCCGCGCCGCGGCAAGTAGCTCATCAAAATGGCGATGCCGGCGCACCGTGAGGCCCGGCACATCCGACATCTCATAGGCGTGCGACGTTTCTGGTGCGATGACGTCTGCCTCACCTTCCAGCACACGGCCACCGTCAGCGGTTTCGACCCAGGTCTCGAACTTGGCCAAACGATCCGGCCCCTTTTCCATCAACCGGACATGGGCGGTGAGCGTATCCCCTGCTGCGGCGCGCTTTAAGAACCGCAGCGTTTGGTGATGGTACAGCGTATCGGGACCAGGCAATTTATTGCCCAAGACTGCGGAAATCAGCGATGCCACCCACATGCCCGGCGCGGTGGCGTCATTCCCGCCTGCGTTGCCGCCATTTGGCATGTGCAGCGGATTATGATCACCGGATGCATTGGCGAAGATATAAAAGTCATCGGCCCGGCACAGCCGTGTCTCACTCGCCGTCATGCCGACCTCTAGGTCATCAAAGGGAATGTTGCGGACCAGCATCGCTACTCAGCCGCGATAGACGGCGTCTTTGTCGCCATGTTCAGCTGGTCCACGACGGCCTCCCAGGCCGCGAGGACGTCTGCCGGAATATCATCGCGTTCAACTTGGAAAATATAGCGCAGCACATCTTCCGCCTTTCTCCGGTCCACTTGGGTCTTAATCAGATGTCCTAAAGCGCCCAGCCCTTGATCGGGCGCAAATTCCACGATCAACCGCTGCCGGTTCAGCAGGTCTAAGCGCGCTTCATCCGACATCGTTTTGAACGGCGCGACGGTATGAAAGGCCTGCGCCACGCGCTCAACTTGGACTAGATCAACGCGGCCTTTTTGCCGGGTATGGGCTAAGCCCAGCCGCACGATGGCCGCTGCCAGACCGCCTTCGTTCACCCGCGCCAAGGCGTCTTTGACCTCAGGTGTATCTTCCCAGCGCGAGGTACGCAGGTGATGACGCTGCGTCTGTTTGGGCGTGCCATAGGCCATGGCCCAGGGGGTGGACCAAAGAGAAAAGAAAGTCCTTTCAAAGGCGGCTTCTTTGATGTCCCGCGCCATGTCCATATAGGTTGTGACCATATCCGCCCAATGCCGCTCTGCCTTTAAGAACGGATTGTTTTCGCTAATGGGGTCGCGGGTGTCTTTGGCCTTGCGGGCCGCTGCTTTGGCCATCATCCCCAACGGCGTTTTGCTGGCAAACGCCCGCTTTCGCAGCCGCAAAGGATGCGCGGCGCGCAGCGCCTTCGCTGCGGGTTTCGGCACGGACGCTTTGAGCGCGGGTTGCACAAAGGTTTCATAGAATTCCGCGCCCGCCTCAGAGGCGCGTGCAACACCGGCAAAGGCGGCTTCATCGCTGCGATCGCCCGTTACGTCTGCAAGCTGCTCAAAGGTGCGCGATGCAATGGAGACTTCAAAAGCATCGCCTTCGGGCCCGCTTTCGTGCTGCACCTCGTTTTCGATACAAATCTCGTAAAGGCCTGGCGGAACGGCCTCAATTGTGTCGAGGACGGACACCATGCCCTTATGCTGTTTTTTGGCGACGGCAGAGGACACGAAGATGCCCAGGTGGCCAATTTTATCATGCAGCATATAGAAAATGCGCTGCTTCTTGGCTTTGATTTCCTGCTCGCTCACATAGGTGTCTAGAATCCAGTTGAGAGCCTGCGCAGGGGGCGTGATATTATCGCCATCGGATGCAAAGCAAATGATTGGATTGTTGATTTGTTTTAGGTCGATGGGAACGCCCGGATAGAGCTGAGCCTGATTGCGGCCCAGATAGTTCCCAACAAAGAGTTGATCGACAATCCAGCGAATTTCCTCATCGGTCAGCAGGTAATAAGCGCCCCACCACCGCTCGAAATCAATAAAGCGTTTTGCTGTCCCTGGTTTATCCACATCCCGGAACAAGTCATAGTACTTCCCGAACCAATTGCGGCTCGGATTTAGCTGCTCAAAATTCAAAACCAGGTTGGCACCGTCATAGATGCCGCCGCCCAGGTCTGACGCCATCATGGTGAGCGCGAGGCCGCCTTGTACGCCGGCGGAATAGCGCATGGGATAGCGCCCCAGATTGCCCGCCCAATAGGAGAGCGGCGCGCCGTTTAAAACGATTGGTCCCGTGACCTCTGGATGCGTCGCCGCCATCACCGCGGTGGCCCAGCCGCCCTGACAGTTGCCAATCACGATCGGCTTTTTGCTTTTCGGGTGGCGTCGGGCAACTTCTGTCACAAAAGCGGCCTCTGCGTCGCACACATCTGCCAGCGTTTGCCCTTCTTCCGGGTCAGCGCGAAAGGCCACAAAATACACCGGATGCTGTTTTGCCAAGGCAACGCCGATTTGGCTGTCTTGCTTGAACCCGCCAATCCCAGCGCCGTGGCCGGCGCGTGGATCAATAATCACATAGGGGCGTTTCTGGGGGTCAATTTTGCTGCCGCTGGGCGGCGCAATTTCCAGCAGCATATAATTGCATGGCCGCGGCAGGTCAGCGCCGTCCATAATGACGGTATAGGCATAGTCGAGCAGGGGTGGACTGCCGGCCGCTTCATGGGCCGCATCCGCGTCGGCTGTTTGGCGCAATACATCCAGCGTTTTTGCGCTGCGTGCCATGGCATCGCGCATATATTCGGTCCAAGCATCTAAGACACTGATCGGCATATTGAGCGCCCAAGCGGACGCACGCATGTCAGCCATCTGTTCCTTCGCGGCAGCGATATTGGTTTCAAAAATGCGCGCCACATGGCGGGTTTGTTTCTCTGCGATGGTTTTTAGAAAACCGCGCTGCTGTAACGCGGTGTCGGCAAATGTCTGGGGGGTGTGGGGGCCGGTATTTCCCATGTCATGCATCTCCATATCCATCAGTGAACTCTTCTCGCCGCGTCAGCTCATAATGCCGTAGCCGCCATCAATGAGGTGGACGCAGCCGGTGACATTTCGCGCGGCATCGCTGGCCAGAAATGTGGCGTAGGCGCCGACGTCATCGATTGTTGCCAACGTTCTTGTGGGCGCGGTCTCAGCCGCGTTCGCAAGCATTTCGGCAAAATGGGCAATGCCGCTGGCGGCGCGGGTTGTAAGCGGGCCCGGTGACAGCGCATGAACGGAGATGCCTGCTTCGCCCAATTCAGCGGCGGCGTAGCGCATTACGGCCTCAAGTGACGCCTTCACGGGGCCCATCACGTTATAATCTTCAACCACGCGTTCAGAGCCGTAAAAGGTCACCGTCATCGCCGTTGATCCAGGTGCCATTAGCGGCTCGGCGAGGCGGAGCAATCGAATGAAGGAATGGACCGATACATCCATTGCTCGGGCAAAGCCCGCGCTTGAACAATCGATCACACGTCCGTGCAGATCTCTTTTTTCACAGAACGCAATAGAGTGCAGCAGGATGTCTATCTTGCCCCAGGTCTCCGTCAGGGTTTTAAAGAGGGCCGTGTCTTCGCCGGCGACTTCAACATTCAGCGGCGCGATGATGTCGGCGTCCAGGCCCTCTGCCAATGGCCGAACATAGCGCGCGGCTTTCTCATTTAAATAGGTGATCGCCAGGTCGGCATGGGCAGCGCGAAAGGCCTTTGCGCAGCCCCAGGCTATGGACTGTTCATTGGCGACGCCA
>CAKZYD010000399.1 GCA_937884085.1 uncultured Sphingomonadales bacterium
GATCCCCCTCCTAATTCCTCCCCCACAAGGGGGGAGGACTTGCTTGTTGCCTAGATGAAGCAGGCCAATCCCACCTCTCGCCTGCCGCTTCTGCTCTATGGCTTGCCAGGCTTGCCGCTGGCTATGCTGGTGGGGCCGATTTACGCGTTTTTGCCCAATTATCTCACGGAGACTGTCGGCCTCAGCGCCGTCGGCGTGGGGCTTGCCTTATCGGCCACACGGATCTGGGATGTTGTGTCTGACCCAATAGGCGGCGTTGTCTCAGACCGTTTTGGCAGTCGGGCCGGTTGGATGATTGCTGGGCTCCCGCTCTCGCTCATAGGCGTGTTCTTTCTGTTTGTTGAAGCGTGCCTTTTGTCCGTCACCAGCGCGGCGCTGGCGAGCATTGCCTTGTTCGCGGGCTGGACGCTGACAAAGCTCAATCACGACGCTTGGGGCGCAGAACTCACGCGTGATTATGATGGGCGGACGCGCTATGCAAGCGCGCGCGAAGGGGCTGGCCTGCTTGGGTTTCTGATTGTCGTTGTGTGGCTAGGCGCTGCGGATGCGCAGGGGCCAGCGGCGCTTTCAAGCGCGTTTGTCGCCTTGGGGTGGACGCTGCTGCTCGCTTTGCCGCTGTGCTTTGGGTTGTCCCTCTTTATCCTCCCCTCTGGTGAGCGTGAGCGCTCGCCAGCGCGGTGGGCAGATATAAAAGCGCTGTGGCAGGATAGGGCCCTGCGCAAACTGGCTATCGCCTTTCTTTTAAATGGCATTGCCGCCGCGCTGCCTGCGACGCTGTTTCTCGATTTTGTGGAGTACCGGCTTGGCCGGGGGGATTGGGCTGGGCCGTTGCTCATCGTCTATTTCCTCTGCGGCGTTTTGGCGATTCCGGGCTGGATGGCCTTGTCCCGACGCTTTGACAAAGTCCTCGCTTGGCGCCTGTCCATGGGCTGGGCGACCGTCTTTTTTATAATCGTTCCATTTTTAAGGGCAGGCGATGAAATCTACTTCGCCATCATCTGCGTATTAACGGGCATAAGCTTAGGGGCTGACCTGGCGTTGCCAGCAGCAATCCAAGCCGACATTGTGGACACCCGGCGCGCAGCCACGGGACGCCAACAAACAGGCCTCTTATTTGCGCTCTTGGGTATGCTCACAAAGCTCGCTTATGCTTTTGGGATTTTGGCCTATCCAGTCCTGGCATTCGCAGGCTTCCGCACCGGCGGAAATGTTGGCGGCGATGCTGAAAGCCTGATGGTGCTGGGCCTCTTATATGGGGCCATACCGTGCGCGGCAAAATGCGGCGCAATCTGGGTGATGCGGGATTTCCCAATCACCCGGCGGCAACTCAGCGAGGCCCAAGCAACACTTTAGCTCCAGCCGCAGATGTGGCTGGCAAATAGGAACACATGCGGCGCTTTGGAACGGAGGCGCTGGCAGGGAAAGACTGTGGTGGCATGAACGTAGAATTGAAACAACCCGAAGCGCAGGCGTTATCGCCCTTCAGCTTCTTCCAAGGCAAAGTCGAGTTTTCCGGCTTTGTGCAAGACCTCACCGGAAAAGTCCGTCGTCATTACCGCGGCGACATCGCGTGTAAAACCGATGGACCAACCCTGGTGCTTGATGAATCGCTGTATTTTAATGACGGCGCGGATGAGAAGCGCGTCTGGGAGATTAGCCAGGTGGGCGATGCTCTCGAAGGCACAGCCAACGATTTGGTTGGCACCGCCAAAGTGACGCCCGTCAACAAAGATGAGATGCGCTGGACCTATGTGATGGAAATCGAAATTGGCGGCAAGCGGCGGCCTTTCGATTTTGAAGACGTGTTTGTGCAAACGGACAGTCACACCATGGTGGCAAAGACCACCATGTCCAAATTCGGCATCCCACTGGCACGCCTTCTCTCCACCTACCGCCGCGTATAGCCGCAGTCCTGGGCTCGACCCAGGAACTCGTTAAGCTGCCTGAGCGCTCCTTGGCGGGAGATGCTGAAGCAAGTTCAGCATTGCGAGCTCGACTAAGGTTTACAGGGAAAACGCGCCTGAAGCGCTGCCATAATCGCAGTCGCTACCGGCGTATCTGCCCCCTTTGGCGCGGCATCGAGCATTGCGTAAACATCCTGCATGGTGAGCGATTGTCCCCGTGGGGGACAAAACAAAGTCGCCGCGTCCGTCTTTTCGAGCCGTGTCTGCGCGCTGCCAATGGCTGCCATAGCGCCTTCTAAATAGAACGTCAGCCCGGTCCATTGAGCGCGGGCGCCAAAATCCCCTGTTCGCACGCTTTTTTTCAGCGCAGCAAAATCATCAACGGTGGGAGACGCAGCCTGCGCGGCATTGAGGCTACAGGCCAATCCAATCGCTGAATAGAGAGACAATTTGAGGCTCATAAGATTCGTCCTTGAAATTCATAATTTAAAGTAATACTTTAATTTTTATATCGCAAGGACGAATTTATATGATGAATCCCTATCCTGTGTCTCGCATGGCGCATACCCTCACGATTTTGGCGCGCATGGCTGCGGTCGCAATGCCTGTCATTGCTGCTCTGATCTGGTTTTTCTGGGATGATTTGGCACCACTTGCTGGCACGGGCCTTGATGTCACCGCCCTCGATACAACGGGCCGGCTTCTTGGTTTTCTCCTCTCGCTCGTCGGCGCGCTGATCCAGTCCTATGGCTTGCTGGGGCTTGCGAAGACCTTTCAGGAGGGCGCGCGGGGGGATGCGCTCTCGCAAACGGCCGTGGCTGGGTTTCGGCGCTTTGCCTGGACGGTTCTCTTGCTCGTCCCTGTGCGGGCTCTGACCTACACGCTCACTGTCCTCCTCGTCACCATGCGCGATGCTATACCTGGCAATCAGCTGGCCATCAAAGTGGGGACACCTGAATTGAGCGGTCTCTTCATGGGCCTCATTCTGGTCTTCCTGGCGCACGTCTTTGCTGAGGGCCACGCTGCCCAAGAAGAAAACAAGGCGTTTTTGTAAGTGCCCATCATCGTGAATTTGGATGTGATGCTGGCGCGGCGAAAGATGCGACTGAAGACCCTAGCGGCTGCTATTGGTGTCACCGAGCAGGCGCTCTCGGCCATCAAGACCAACAAGGTCAGAGGCGTGCGCTTTGAGACGCTGGAGAAGATGTGCCGCGTTTTAGACTGCCAGCCTGGCGACCTCTTGGAATATAGCCCACCAGCAGAGGATACTGAGCATGACTAGGCTCGCCTTTATCGTCATGCTGTTCCTGACCAGCTGCACGCATGACAGGTTCGTTGAAGGCGGCAAGCGTTGGCGCGACGGCATTTGCCAGCAGAAATACGGCAGAGACTGCCTCGACCCGGGCCGACCTCGGCGCGGCCCGCCAAACCATAATGACCCGCTTGAGGATTTAAGTGAGACCCGGGACCATGACTTTCGGGTGTGATCAAATCTGTCCTACAGGCCTTCGCGTCGATATACTGCAAAGATCTGCCATTGCTTTGCCAGCCGCTCTTTGACCCGTATGATCCTGCCTTTATAAACCAGGTGTGACTTTTGTGACTTTTGAAACTGGCGCCTAACCCGGCGTTACGAATCCAGTCAGCGCTTTCACCTCGGCAATCACAGGCGCTGCGATGGCTGCAGCCCGCTCCGCGCCGTTGTCGAGGACGGTTTGGAGGTACGTCTCGTCCTCCGCCAAGGCTGCCATCTTCTCTGTGATGGGGGACAGCTTAGCAACCGCGACATCGCTCAAGGATTGCTTGAAGTCCGCAAAGCCTTTGCCGCCAAAGTCGCGCAAGACGACTTCCTGGGAGGTGCCATTCAGCGCGGCCATGATATCCACCAGATTGCGGGCTTCCGCCCGGCCTTCCAGGCCCGCTGGCTCGCTTGGCAAGTCCTCGGCATCGGTGCGGGCTTTGCGGATTTTGCGGGCGATGGTGTCCGCATCATCGGTCAGATTGATGCGCGATAAGTCCGACGGGTCTGACTTGGACATTTTCGCCGTGCCATCGCGCAGCGACATGATGCGTGCACCTTCTTCTTGGATGAGCGGCTCAGTGATCGGGAAGATGTCTGCATCATAGTCGTGATTAAACTTCTCAGCGATATCGCGCGTGAGTTCGAGATGTTGCTTCTGGTCTTCGCCGACCGGCACATGGGTTGCCTTATAGGCCAGAATGTCGGCCGCCATCAGGGCTGGATACGTATAGAGGCCGACGGAGGCGCGCTGCTTATTCTTGCCTGCCTTGTCTTTGAACTGGGTCATCCGGTCCATCCAGCCGATGCGGGCGACGCAGCTGAAAATCCAGGCCAGCTCAGCATGGGCCGCGACTTGGCTTTGGTTGAAGAGGATTGATGTTTCTGGGTCGATGCCTGCCGCTATAAGCGCTGCCGCGCCTTCAAAGGTTGCCTTCTTCAGCGCGGCTGGCTCCTGCCATACGGTGATGGCGTGCATGTCAACCAGGCAATAGATGCATTCATAGCCATCCTGCAGCGCCACCCAGTTGCGAATCGCACCCAGATAATTGCCCAGATGCAGTTGGCCCGACGGCTGAACGCCGGAAAACACGCGATTGGTTGGCTGTGATGACATGCTGATGACCCGCTAGACGCGCCGCTCCCATAAGGGCGCGCAGGTGCCATGGGCGCTCGCTGATGTCAACTCCGCCGCATCAGAGCGCCGCGCACACGGTTTGGGTGAAAAGCCCCAAAAGCGATCCCAGCGGCCAGATAGAGCGCCATGCCGAGGGCCACGACACCGATTAAGCTGGGCAAGGCAATCCAGGGCGTGCTTTGCAGCGGCGTGGCCATGAAATGTGTTAAACCCATCAAGCCAGCGGCCATCGCCCCAGCGGCGAGAACCATCCGCAGCACGCGCGTTGCAACCTGCAGGTCAAGGGCAAAGTGACCACGGCGCTTCAGCCCAATCCATAAACTCAGCGCGTTGACCCAGGCCGCCACCGCCGTGGCAAGGGCGAGGCCAGCATGGCCAAGTGGGCCCATTAACGCAATGCCAGCTGCGGTATTCAGCAACAGGCAGAAGAGAGAAATTCGGACCGGTGTTTTGGTGTCGCCGCGGGCGAAGAACCCCGGCGTGAATACCTTGATGAGCATATAGGCTGGCAGACCGCTGGCATAAGCGAGCAGCGCACGCACTGTTGCGGCCGTATCCTCTGGCCGGAAGGCGCCATGTTCGAACAAGATGCGGATGAAGATATCCGGCACCGTCATCAACGCAATCATGGCAGGCAGTGTGATCACCAGCACCATTTCTAGGCTCAGGTTTAGGAGCCGTTGGCCTTCTTGGCTTTGGCCCAGGCTCAAGGCACGTGATAGCGAGGGGAGGAGCGCGGTGCCGACGGCCACGCCAATCACGCCAATCGGCAATTGGACCAACCGGTCTCCATAGTAGAGTTAAGAAATAGTCCCCTCCGTCAGAAAACGTGTCGCCAAAAGAACATCGATTAGCAGATTAATCTGGACCGCGCCGGCACCGATGGCCGCTGGCGCCATTGCTTTCAACATGGCAACCAGGTTGGGCGATAGACTTGGTCTTGGCAGGCGGAGTTCGATGCCGGCTTTTGAGAGGGTCCGCAGCAACAAGAGCATTTGCAAGACCCCGGCGATGGATACTGCCGCGGCAAGCGCCTGGGCGACAGCTCTTGGTGGCTCCGGTGAGAGCAGCATGGCAAGGATCAAACAGACATTCAGCACAATGGGGACGGCGGCAGCCGCTGCAAACCGGCCAAGGCCGTTAAGAACGCCCGACAGGAGGGAGACCAAGGAGATGAGGGCCAGGAAGGGAAAGGTGAGCCGGCTTAGCTCGATGGCCAGGGCCAGTTTCTCTGGATCGCCATCTTTAAAGCCGCCAGTCAGCCCCCAGACCACGGCTGGCATGAAGATTTCAACAAGCGCGATAAAGCCGATCAAGACGGGCAGGAAGATAGATAAAACCCGCTGCGCAAAATGCCTGCCTGCTTCTGCATCGCGGGCATAGATCGCTGAAAAATAAGGAACGAACGCAGCGGAAAAGGCGCCCTCGGCAAAGAGGCGGCGAAAAAAGTTCGGAAGCTTGAAGGCGACAAAAAAAGCGTCAGCTGCTGGTCCGGCGCCGAGCGTTAACGCCATCAGCCAATCGCGGGCAAAGCCGGCGACGCGGCTAAGCATGGTCATCGCGCCAACAGTGACTGCAGAACGGGCTAGGTTCATGCGCGGCGTTAGGCGGCTTTAGCCGCAAGCTCCACAGCTTCGAGGGCGTCCAAAATGCGCCGTTCCAGAGCTCGGATGCGGTTTCGGTTGGTTACCTTTTGGCCAAGAAGGTCGGTGACATAAAACACATCAACGGCCCTTTCGCCATAGGTTGCCGCGTGGGCCGAATGGACGGTGATTTTTGAATGGAAGAGGACGCGCGTCACTCTGAACAGGAGGGCTGGTCGGTCGAGCGCATTGACTTCTATCACAGTAAACCGGTTGGACGCGGCGTTATCGATCAGGACAACCGGTTCTATATTAAAGTTCTCGACCTTTGACCCCAGCATAATGGGCCTTGCCAGCATATCTTTGAGGTGGAGTTTGCCAAGCAGCGCGCTGATGACCCGGGTTCTGGCTCTTGCTAATCGAGCTTCGTCGTCAAACGGCTTGCCGTCCGGCGTTTGCAGCATGAAGTTGTCAAGCGCCATACCATCGTTCGTTGTATGGATTTTGGCCCCAGCAATCGTCGCGCCGGACAAACACAGCGCACCGGCAATGCGATAGAAAATTCCAGGATGATCTGGCGCATAGACTGTGAAAAACGTCACGCCCTCAGCTTCGCGGGCAGCCCATTTGCACTCAATCTTCGTGTCGCTGGCATCGACACCCTGCATTAGGAGCGCGTTTGAGACGATCAAATCATCTGGCTCTGAGAGCCAATAGGCGTCATCAAGCCGTGCATCGAACGTCTCAAAGGCAGCGTCATCCCATTGGCTAAGGCGCGCGCGAATCTCCCTTTTTCTTGCAGCCAAGCGCGCTTGTCGGTCAAAGGAGACATGGCCGGCGACGATTTGCTCCTGCGCACTTTCATATAAGTCGCTGAGCAGCTGGGCTTTCCATCCATTCCAAATCCGCGGGCCGACTGCACGGATATCCACCACCGTCAAAACCACCATGAGCCGCAAACGCTCAGGGCTTTTTACCTCTGCGACGAAATCGCTCACGGTTTTGGGGTCGGCCAAGTCGCGTTTGAAGGCAAAATGGCTCATGAGCAGGTGATAGCGGACCAGCCAGGCAACGGTCTCGGTCTCTGCCGGTGACATCCCAAGCCTTGGGCACAGTTTCAGAGCAATCTCGCTGCCAAGGATCGAATGATTGCCGCCGCGCCCTTTGGCAATGTCATGGAGCAATACCGAGACATAGAGCGCTCGCCGCATATTCACTTTGTGAATGACCCGTGATGAGATGGGATGGTCTTCTACAAGCTCCCCGCGCTCAATTTGCGACAACAGGCCAATGGCGCGGATAGTATGTTCATCGACAGTATAGTGATGATACATGTCAAACTGCATCTGACCGACGATCTTGCCAAAGTCCGGTACAAATCGACCGAAAATGCCGGTCTCATTCATGCGCCTGAGAACGCGTTCCGGGTCGGTTCGAGATGTCAAACAGTGTAAGAAGGCAGCGTTCGCCCTTGGGTTTTTGCGCAGCTTTGCGTCAACCTTCTTGTGCTCCCGCCTTAAGATGCGCAGCGTATCTGGGTGGATGTCGCGCTGCGTCTTGTCCATGCCCTCAAAGATGGTCAGAAGCCGCGCCGGATTTTCCGCAAAATAGTCGGCATTTGGAGCGCGCAGCCAGTTGTCGTCGACGCTAAGGCCGTCAAGATCAGCCTTCCGCCGGCGAATCCGTGGCAAACGGATAAGCGGCTTCTTGCGATGCGTTTGGGCAAGATGGGCAATGAAGATATGCGTGAGATCGCCCACGCGCTTAGCGATCAAGAAATAATGCTTCATGAACCGCTCGACACCGGAAAGCCCCGCCCGGCTTTCTGTATAATGTAGTGCCGTAGCGAGCTCTTGCTGAATGCTGAAGGTCAGTCGCTCCTCAGCCCGACCAGTTAAATAGTGCAAGTGGCACCGCACATTCCACAGGAAGGTCTCGGCATGTCGGAAGCTGCGATATTCCTCGGCGGTGAAAACGCCTTGTGGGACGAGTTCTTTGATTTCTTGCACGCCATAGACGTATTTGGCGATCCAGTAGAGGGTTTGCAGATCTCTCAGGCCGCCCTTACCTTCTTTGATGTTAGGTTCGACTAAGAAACGACTGTCACCCATCCGGCGATGGCGCGTTTCGCGTTCAGCAAGTTTTTGCTCAATGAAATTGGCTTTGCTTGGCGCCACGATTGTGTCTTCGAAACGGGTCTTTGTGGCTTCAAATGTCTGCTTGTCTCCACGCAAAAGCCGCGCTTCCAAAAAGGCAGTGCGAATCGTTAGATCCTCCCGCGCCATGGCCAGCATTTCTGATTTTGAGCGTGTTGCATGACCTACCTTCAGGCCGATGTCCCACAAGAAGTACAACAGATGCTCGACCGTCGTTTCTGCCCACGGCGTGCGCTTGTAGGGCGTCAGAAATAGCAGATCGACATCCGAGAAAGGCGCCATCTCCTTGCGGCCGTAGCCTCCGACAGCCACAATCGCCAGGCGCTCAGCTTCGGTCGGATTGCTGAGCGGTGCGAGATAGGTGGTGATCATATCCCAGGCCAGGGAAATGATCTCATCCATCAAATAGCTGTGGGTCCGCATCAAGGTCCGGCCATTGGTCTCTGGCCGCTGAGCCCAGCTACGGATCGCGGTTTGGCCGGCGAGATGCGCCTCTTTCAGCGTCTCTAATATCGCCGAACGCAGTCCGTCCGGCGAAACACTGCTGGCTTTTTCGTCAAGCTCCAGGCGCAGCCGGCGCCGGTCGATAACGTCTTTTTTGCGCAAAGTGGCGTATGCATTCATGCTGCTATCTTTAAGCGAATTCACTGGCTTAAGCCAGTCTTGTCCAAGAGGCTTATCGCCTCGCTCTTAATTGTTTCTAGCGGTGAAAAACTTTGTTTTGTCCGCTTAAGGTGGCTGGACTCTCACAAAGCCTGTGGCATCATGCCGACCCTAGCCCACAGCATTTTTTCAAAAGGAAGATATTCATGCTCCGTCACCTTGCATCCGGAATGACTTTGATGGTCGGTTTGGCCGTCGCTATGCCAGCACCTGTATCGGCACAAGCTACTGATGCGATTTCCGATCTGCCAAGTGGCTCTTATGAGCTCGATCTTAGCCATGCCAGCCTGCTTTGGAAGGTCAACCACATGGGTTTGTCCATGTATACGGCGCGTTTTACCAACTTTGATGCCGATGTGACGTTGGATGCCGCCGATTTGTCGAAGAGCGACGTGAGTGTCGTTATCAAGGCCGCGTCTGTTGAAACGGACTTTCCTTTTGAGACCAAGGATTGGGACAAGGAGCTGGCCGACGATGCCAAATGGTTTAACAGCGGCGAATATCCAGACATTACGTTCAAAGCCACGGGCATTGAAGTCACTGGCGACAATACCGGAAAGATTGCTGGCAATTTGACAATGCTGGGGCAAACCCATCCAACGACCCTAGACGTGACACTCAATGGCGCGATGAAGAGCCATCCTTTCAGCAAAAAGCCTGTCATGGGTTTTACGGCATCTGGCGTGATTGATCGCACCCAATGGGGCATGAAGACCTTTGCGCCGATGATTGGGAAAGACGTTGAGCTGGTGATCCAAGCCGAGTTTTACAAAGCCGAGTAAGGCTTTGCCCAGCCGATGACAACGGATCGCTATAACGCGTTTGCCGTGGCCCTGCATTGGGCCATGGCGGTCGCGATCATTGGTATGTTGATCGGGGGCTTCGTGATGACCAGCGAACTCCTTGATAAGAGCCAGCGTTTTACGATGATCCAGTGGCACAAGGCGTTGGGTGTGCTGATGCTTCTGGCTATTGCGGCGCGCCTCGTCTTGCGTCTGGCCACGCACCCGCCCGCCCTGCCAAACTACATGATGGGCTGGGAACGCACCGCCGCCGGTCTTGGCCACATTGCCCTCTATGCTTTGATGCTCATCATGCCGATCACTGGTTGGCTGATGGTGTCATCCTCGCAATATGGCCTGCCCACTTTGGTCTTTGGTTGGTTCACATGGCCTCATTTGCCAGGGGTTGCCGCTGACGATGCGGTAAATGGGGCGGCCAAAGCGCTGCACTATTATGCGGCCTTTGCGTTCATTGCTGTGATTGCAAGCCATTTGGCCGGCACGGTGAAACATATCTGGATGGATGGTCATGCCTTGCTCTATCGTATGTGGTTTGACACACCAAAGCGCGCTCTCCTTGGGCTTGGCGGTGTGGCAGCCAGTGTTTTGGCGCTCGCCGTCCTTCCTCTGGGCGGTGCAGCCTCCGTCTCTACGCCTAGCTTGAATGCACCTGCGGTGTCGGTCGCGGACGCAGCGCCAGGCGCCTATGTGGTTGACTATGGGGCAAGCACAGTCAGCTTTTCAGGCATTCATGCCGGGGACCAGTTTCGCGGCACCTTTTCGGAATGGAGCGCGGATATTCAGTTTGATCCAGGCGCTTTAGCAGACAGCCGCGCGGATATTCGTTTTGCCTTGTCCAGTGCGTCCACTGGCAACCCGTTTTACGATGGCACGCTGCCTGAGAGTGATTGGTTTGACATCGCCAATCATCCTGAAGGCCGGTTTGCTGCGACGTCTGTCGTGGCTGGGGACCAAGACGGCACGTTTATAATGGAGGGCGACCTTACGCTGCGCGGTAAATCCCTGCCTTTGCGTTTGCCTTTTACCTACGACGTCGTTGAGGACGGTACGGCAATCGTCAAAGGCAGCGTGATTGCGGATCGTCTCGCCTATGGCATCGGCGAAAATTCAGATGCCACGGCCGAGTGGGTATCGCAGGAGATTACTATCGACATCGATATTCGCGCTGCGCGTCAGTCAGACGACGAAAGCGACTTAAGTTCATAAAGCGCATCTAGCGCCGCGCGCGGGGTTAAAGCATCGGGATCAAGCTTTGCCAAAGCCGCCTCTAGATCAGATGGTCCCGGCGCCTCGGCCTTCATCGGCTGCTGCGTAAAGAGCGGTAAATCATCTAAGATAGGCGCTGCGCCGCTGTGTCCAGCGCTCGCCTTGTCTTCTAGCAATGCCAGGATATCGCGGGCACGCGCTACGACGGAGCCCGGCATGCCCGCCAGCTTTGCCACCTGCACGCCATAAGACCGGTCTGCTGCGCCGGGGACCACTTCATGCAGAAAAATGAGGTCGCCGTCCCACTCGCGGGCCTTGATCGAATAGGCGGCGATACTGTCATATTGCTGCGTTAGAGCCGTCAGCTCATGGTAGTGCGTCGCAAACAGTGCGCGTGATTTGCTTTGCGTTGCCAGGTGTTCCGCAGTGGCCCAGGCGATAGAGAGCCCATCATAGGTGGACGTGCCGCGGCCAATCTCATCCAGAATAACAAAGCTGCTCGGTGTTGCCTGGTTCAAAATGGCGGCTGTTTCCACCATTTCGACCATGAAGGTCGAACGGCCGCGCGCCAAGTCATCAGAGGCGCCCACCCGGCTAAACAGTTGGTCTACGATGCCAATATGTGCCGCTTCGGCTGGCACAAAGCTGCCCGTTTGCGCCATTAGCACGATGAGCGCGTTTTGCCGAAGGAACGTCGATTTCCCGGCCATATTCGGTCCGGTGAGGAGCCAAAGACGGTGGCTTTCGGCAAGGCTGCAATCATTGGCAACAAAAACCTTGTGCTCTTCACCGAGAGCTGCCTCGACAACAGGATGGCGTCCGCCTTTGACCTCAAAGGTCATGCTGTCATCGACTTTTGGCCGAACATAATGCTGCGCAACAGCCAGGTCTGCTAAAGCGGCTAAGACATCGAGCGTCGCAAGGGCTTGAGAACAGTCCATGAGAGCTTGTGTCTGCAGGAGAATTTTGGTTCGCAGCTCTTCAAACAGAGCCATCTCGCGCGCCAAGGCCTCATCGGCGGCCCGGGTGATGCGTCCTGCTAAATCGGCAAGTGCTTCGGTGGAAAAGCGCACGGCATTGGCCAAGGTCTGACGGTGAATAAAGGTATCATTCAGCGGGGCTGTCATCAGCGGGTCTGCATAGCGCGCTGGCAGGTCGACGTGATAGCCGAGGACATTGTTGTGTTTGATTTTCAGGGCTGTGACGGCTGTCAGCTCTTTGTACTCCGCTTCCAAAGATAGAATATGCCGACGGCCCTCCGTCTTCAGGCTGCGATGTTCGGCAAGGGCGGCGTCAAAGTCGCTGTTGATGAAATTGCCATCTCGCGCTGAAAGCGGCGCCTCTTCGAGCAGCGCGTCGGCGAGCAAGTCGGAAAGCGCGCCATGCCCTTGGAGCGGCTGAGCGATAGTTGGTAATAGGTTGGGTAAGTTCGCTAGCAGTTGGGCTTGCGCGTTATCAAGCAGGCTGCGCACATCGCTTGCGGCTTGGAGGGCTGCTGCGATGGCCAGCATATCGCGCGGGCCGCCCCGCCCCAAGCTCAGCCGGCCAAGGGCGCGCTGCATATCAGGACACGTCTTGAGCACGCGCCGAACATCATCGCGCAGGGCGCTTTGATCTACAAACCAAGCCACCATGTCTTGGCGTTCTATGATCGTTTGCACCGAGCATGAAGGGGCTGCAAACCAGTCTGCCAGAAGCCGAGCGCCTGCACCCGTAAGGCTGTGGTCAATGCAATCCAGAAGACTGCCAGCGCGCTCTCCCATTTGTGTTTGCGTGAGTTCCAGAGAGCGCCGCGTGGCCGGATCAATGCGCATATGGGCAGTGGCGGAAACTTGGCGTGGCGGCGATAAGGGCGGCATTGCACCCTTTTGCGTGTCTTGGAGGTAGTCGATCAAAACGCCGAGCGCCAAGACGATTGGCCGGTCAAGTGACCCAAATCCTGCCAGTGTTGAGACACCATAAGCCTTATGCAGTAGCTTCTCCGCTTGGCTTGAAGAGAGGGCCCGATGGGCGCGGCTGGTCGTGTTTGTGGCAATGGGCGCCAGCTGCTCTGCCATCTCCGCGCTTAGCGTAATGACTTCTGCCGCATCCAGCCGCGCGATATCGCTGGAAAATCGGTCTGCGGTGCTGGTGAGCACTTGGACATCGCCAATAGACATATCGACCCACGCGAGGCCAATTTCACCGCGCAGTTCTGCCGCAGCCACCAGGATATTGCTTTGGCGCGCGGATAACAGCGTGTCTTCACTCAAAGTGCCGGGCGTGACCACGCGTACCACCTCGCGGCGCACGACAGCTTTGGCGCCGCGCTTCTTCGCTTCGGCCGGATCTTCGGTTTGCTCGCAGATGGCGACGCGAAAGCCTGCGCGGATAAGGCGTGCAAGATAGCTATCGGCGGAATGCACAGGCACGCCGCACATGGGAATGTCAGCGCCTCCATGCTGCCCCCGTTTTGTCAGCGTGATATCTAAGGCCGCGGCGGCATCGACGGCATCCTCAAAGAACAGCTCATAAAAGTCGCCCATCCGATAAAACAGGAGATAGGCGTCATATTCGGCCTTAATGCCGAGGTATTGCGCCATCATCGGCGTCGCTTGGCTGAGGTCTTTCGGCGATTTGGAGGATGCTTGGCTGGCCATAGACCATGCTTTTATCGCGGCGTTTTCGCTGCGGCTATCCCATTCCTGATCTACGGCTCCGAATTGTCTGGCCAAGGGGGTATTAACCGCATAGGAACGCCAGCAAGATACATGAAAGCTTTTGGGGATCCGCCAACCATGTCAGATCAACGCGCCAAGTTTTCCGACAAAGAAGCGCTGCTTTTTCATTCCGCCAACCGGCCAGGAAAGCTTGAGATTATTGCTTCCAAGCCGATGGCGACGCAGCGAGATTTGTCGCTTGCCTATTCCCCTGGTGTGGCCGTTCCTGTTGAGGCGATAGCAGCTGATGCAACGACGGCTTATGATTATACCGCCAAAGGCAATTTGGTTGCCGTCATCTCCAACGGCACTGCGATTTTAGGGTTGGGTAACCTCGGCGCCATTGCTTCCAAGCCCGTTATGGAAGGCAAGGCTGTTCTCTTTAAACGTTTCGCTGATGTGGATTCGATCGACCTTGAGGTGGATTCAGAAGACGTTGACAAATTCTGCGATTGTGTAGCTTTGCTTGAGCCGAGCTTTGGCGGCGTGAACTTGGAAGACATCGCCGCGCCGGAATGCTTTATCATAGAACAGCGTCTGCGCGAGCGCATGAACATTCCCGTGTTCCATGACGACCAGCACGGTACAGCGATTATCACCGCAGCGGGCTTGATCAACGCCGTGCATCTCAGTGGACGCAGCATGCAGGACACCAGAGTTGTTATGAACGGTGCGGGCGCGGCGTCGATTGCCTGCGCTGAGCTGATTAAGGCGATGGGCGTTCCTGGTAAAAACATCTCCATGTGTGACCGCAAAGGCGTCATCTATAAGGGGCGCGAAGCGGGCATGAACCAGTGGAAATCTGCCTATGCTATTGAGACCGACTGCCGAAGCTTGGCTGAGGCCATGGAGGGCTCGGACGTTTTCATTGGGCTTTCTGTTAAAGATGCGGTGACCAAGGACATGGTCGCTAGTATGGCCGACAATCCCATTATTTTTGCCATGGCCAACCCTGACCCTGAAATCAGCCCAGAGGATGTGCGCGCTGTTCGGGACGACGCTATCATTGCTACCGGTCGCTCGGATTATCCGAACCAGGTCAATAACGTCCTCGGATTTCCCTATATTTTCCGCGGCGCGCTCGATGTGCGGGCGACGACGATTAATGATGAGATGAAGATTGCTGCTGCTGAAGGGCTTGCAGAACTGGCCCGCGAAGATGTGCCCGATGAAGTGGCAAGTGCCTATTCCGGGGCCCGGCCGACCTTTGGACCAGACTATATTATCCCTGCGCCTTTTGACCCGCGTCTCATTGAGTTCATTCCGCCCAAAGTGGCGCAGGCGGCGATGGATACGGGCGTTGCCCGACGGCCTATCCTGGATATGGAAAGCTATAAGACTGAGCTAAAAACTAGGCTCAATCCAACCGTCGCCACCATGACCCAGATCTACGATAAAGTGCGGCGCAATCCAAAGCGCGTAGTCTTTGCTGAAGCAGAGGAAGAAAAAGTGCTCCGCGCGGCCATAAACTTCCAGTCTGATGGATATGGCGAACCCATTTTGGTGGGCCGGACGGATCGTGTGGAAGAGCAGCTGAAAAAGCTGGGCTACAGCGGCCCCGCGCTGCGGATTGAAAATAGCCGGGAAAGCGCGATTACACCAAATCTCCTTGAATTCCTCTATGGGCGTTTACAGCGGCAAGGATATTTATACCGCGATTGCCAACGCTTAGTGAATCAAGACCGCAACGTCTTCAGCGCGTGTCTGGTTGCCATGGGCGAGGCCGATGCCATGGTGACGGGCGTTACCCGGCACTATCATCAGGCTTTGGACCAGGTGAAACTGGCTCTTGATACGCGCCCAGGCGAAGTCCTTTTTGGCATGCATGTGGTTGTTGCCCGCAGCCAGACCATTTTCATCGCCGACTCTACCGTCAATGAACGCCCAACAGCAGAGCAGTTGGCGAAAATTGCCATTGAAGCAGCTGCCGCTGTGCGCAAGCTTGGCCATGAGCCGCGCGTGGCTTTTCTTAGCCACTCCAACTTTGGTAGCCCTGCGATGGAGTCCTCAGTCCATGTCCGTGAAGCCGTCGCGCTTTTGGACCAAGAGCTAGTCGATTTCGAATATGAAGGCGAGCTGTCCTCTGATGTCGCCTTGAACCAATCGATGATGGACCTCTACCCATTCTCGCGCTTATCGGGCCGGGCCAATGTACTGATTATGCCAGCGCTTCACTCTGCTAATATCTCTGCCAAAATCCTCAAGGAAATTGGAGATAGCCGCGTTATCGGGCCGTTGCTCGTTGGGCTTGAGAAGCCAGTTGAAATTGCGGCCATGACGGCAAGCATGTCCGATTTGGTGAACTTGGCGGTGATAGGCGCGGCCGAGGTTATTTAGTGCGGCCCCAATCGCCTGAAATTATCTGACTTAGTGCAAAGGCCCTTGCGGCGCTGTTTCCACAAACTTTGAGGAATAGCGGCGCGTAATGCGTTCAACGGGCAGAAGAATGAAAACATCCGTGGTGTTGAACTGGGGATCCACCACTGCGCCGTTGCCCACATAACAGCCCAGGCGCAAATAGCCTTTTATGAGGGGCGGCAGGGCGCGCTGCGCCAGTTTGCGGTCAAGTTTATCTGCTGAGACCATGTTCATGTCGACGAAACGATTTGGCAGGGCGGTGACACCGAGGTCATTCGGCACCAGGTGATTGTGGTACAAATAGGAGAGCGCCAAGGCATGCGCCGAAGGGTCCGTCCCTGCGAAACTGGCGCAGCCAAACATATAGCCAATGGAATGCTGCCGCAGGTAGGAGGCGATGCCCTGCCATAGGAGAGTGATTGTTGCCGCTGTCCGGTGCTCTTTGGCGACACAGGAGCGGCCGAGTTCTAGCAGCTGTTTGCCTTCGCCGATCCGCTCTTGAAAGGTCGTGGATAGAATCCGGTCCAGATCATATTCGGTGGCGGAATAAAAGCCGCTGTGCTGCTGCGCTGTAATTTGGCGCAGCAGACGATAGGTGCCGACAACCTCAGGGCTATGCGGCGTACTATGGTCGATGACTAAGAGATGGTCACAAATCGCATCATAATCATCAATGTCGCGGCGTTCCGCCAGCGAGCGTGGGTCGGGCTCAGCGCCCATTTCGCCATAAAAAATTTGGTAGCGAAGCGCTTGGGCTGCGTCCACTTCGGCCTGTGAAGCGGCGACGCGCACGTCCAAGGCGCCGGAGCGGGCATAAACCGGTGCATCCGTCAACATGTCGGCTGAAACCACGGTCGGTGATAAGGTTAGGTTTTCCATGGCCGCCCCTCCTAAGTGCTATCTACGTCAGTTTTGTGACATATGACGCGGTATTTAAATAGATTGTAAACAAGCCGATTAAGGCTTTTCTTCGGCAATCGTGTTTTAGGCGAGATAGCGCCAGAGGCTGCCGACCAGCAAAAGTGCTAACAGCCCAACCGCGAAAGCTGCGACGGCGCCGCGGCTAAGACTTGCTTCACCTTGCTTTTGGCTGCGGACGGCCTCGCCTGTATAGCCGCGTCGCCACAGGACACGCAGCAGAAGAAGACCTGGCAGTGCAGCAACTGTCGTCGCGAGGAAAAAGAGAACCCAGCCCAAGCTTTCCGCGAGAAAACCTCCGGTTGAGGCCACGAACGTCCGGCCGATCACGGCAACCGACGATAAGAGGGCGTAATGCGTGCCAGTAAAAGCAATGTTGCAGAGGCCGGAAATATAGGTCGTGAAGACCGCCAAACCGACGCCGGAGGAGAAGTTCTCCAATCCAATGGCCAGAGCAAGGAAGCGAATGTCATTGCCTTGCGTTGCCAGTAGCGCAAAGAGCACGTTTGTGAGCATCATGAAGATCCCAGTGGCCAGAAGAGCCTTTGCCATGCCGAGTTTATTGAGCAGCGGCGGCCCCAGGGCTGTGCCGGCAATGAGCGCCCAAAAGCCGACCAGCTTATTGGCAAACACCACATCATCATCGGAAAACCCCAGCTCCACCATCAGCGGGGAGATCATCGTGTTGGCCAAGGCGTCGCCCACCTTATAGAGCACGATGAACGCAAGGATCAGGAGCGCGCCGTCTATGGCCAAAAAAGCTTTAAACGGAGCAGCGATGGTGCGTTCAAAATAGCTTTCGTCCGTTGGGGCCGCATCTGCAAAATCTTTTCGGGACTCGCCATAAAAGAGCGCTGCCAGCGCCCCCGGCAGCACCAACAGACCGGTCAATGCATAGGCTAGCGGCCAGCCTACATGCGTTGAAAGAAGGATCGTGCCAGCCCCGCTCGCTAGGAGGCCAAGCCGATACCCAAAATTAATGGTGGCAGAGCCATAAGCCAGTTCTTCATCGCTTAAAATTTCGATTCGATAGGCGTCAATAACGATATCTTGACTGGCGCTGAGGAAGGCAACCACGAGAACCCATAGCGCTGTTGAAAAGATGTTTTGCGCGGGGTCAGAAAATCCAAGGCAGATCAGAGCGCCGACCAAAAGACTATGGATAAGCCAAAGCCAAAGGCGCCTATGTCCCAGTTGGCGCGAGAGAGGTAGGCGAATTTGATCTAGGAATGGCGACCAGAGGAATTTTATGGCGTACGGAACTGTCGCCAGGGCAAAAAGGCCCACCGTGCTTTTCTGGATA
Organism: uncultured Sphingomonadales bacterium; assembly: GCA_937884085.1. Classification (GTDB taxonomy): domain Bacteria; phylum Pseudomonadota; class Alphaproteobacteria; order Sphingomonadales; family CAKZYD01; genus CAKZYD01. The sequence continues at coordinate 18,251 of CAKZYD010000399.1, forward strand.
CCCAGTTTGGACAGCCAGTAGGTGAGCGTGGCCAACACCAAGGCAAGCGGAAACCCAGACGAAATGCCAAGGAAGAAAACGGCCAGGGGGGCTGGCCGACCATAGGCAGTAAGGGCGTTCACGCAGCCGGCCTAATCCGTCTGTAGCTGAGCGCCTCGGCTAAGTGAACGCGGGTGACGTTTTCTTCACCAGCTAAATCCGCCAGCGTGCGCGCCACGCGCAGAACGCGGTGGTATCCGCGGGCCGTTAGCTTGAGCTGTGCAATAGCGGTTTGCATCAAGTTTTGTCCTGCCTCGTCAAGCGCGGATGCGTTTTCCAGTACTGGTCCATCTGCCTCAGAATTCGTGGTGATGCTATCGTCTTTATACCGTGTCATTTGAATATCTCTGGCCGCCCGGACGCGTGCGGCCACTTCGGTGCTTCCCTCGGCTGGGGGTGGCAACGTCAGGTCTGCCGCGGACACTGGCGGTACGTCCACATGAAGGTCAATGCGATCAAGCATCGGACCAGAGATTTTTGATTGATAATCGAGGCCGCATTTGGGCGCGCGTGTGCATGCCGCTTCTGGATCAGCCAAATGTCCGCATCGACATGGGTTCATGGCTGCAATCAATTGGAACTTCGCTGGAAAGGTCACATGTGCATTGGCCCTGGCCACACTTACCTCGCCGGTCTCAAGCGGTTGCCGCAGCGCATCCAGGGCATTGCGCTGAAACTCCGGCAGCTCATCTAAAAACAAAACACCGCAATGGGCAAGGGAGCCTTCACCGGGTTTTACCTTCAGTCCGCACCCCGTTAAAGCCGCCATAGAGGCCGAATGGTGTGGGGTTCGAAACGGGCGCGCTTGACTGATCATTCCATCGGTCAGCGTTCCCGCCACCGATGAAATCATTGAGGCTTCAAGCGCTTCGCCGGGCGTGAGGTCTGGCAAAATGCCGGGCAGCGCGGCTGCCAAGAGCGATTTTCCAGCACCGGGCGGACCGCACATGAGCAACGTATGGCCACCTGCAGCGGCAATCTCCAGCGCTCTTTTTGCCGCCTCCTGGCCTTTAATGTCTTTCAGGTCCCGCTGATATGTCGGCTGCGGCGCAAGCGTGGCGACAGGCTGACTCAGCATCTGTCGGCCTTTAAAGTGGTTGAGCAGCGCCATGAGATGGTTCGCTGCGAGAACAGGAATATCGCCAGCCCAGGCGGCCTCTGGACCTTGCTCGGCTGGACAAATCAGCCCGCGATCTTCCGCATTGGCCGCAACGGCTGCTGGCAAAACCCCCGGTACGGGTCTCAGTGCGCCATCAAGGCCCAGTTCGCCCAGCGCGACAAAGCGCTCTGTCTCTTCAGGTGCAATGACATCCAGCGCCATGAGGAGCGCCAAGGCGATCGGGAGATCAAAATGGCTGCCTTCTTTTGGAAGATCGGCTGGCGCCAGATTGACTGTGATACGCCGCGGCGGCAAGGCCAGGCCCACGGCCCCAAGGGCCGCGCGCACCCGTTCTTTGCTTTCAGCAACGGCTTTATCGGCTAAGCCAACGATCGTAAATGCGGGAAGACCAGAGGCAACATGCACCTGAACATCAACAGGGCGCGCTTCAATCCCCACAAATGCCATCGTTCTGAGCTGTGAAACCATAGCCTTCGAACGCCCCCCACAAGAACGCTATGCGTGTAAGCGTAGTCTATGCACCTTTGGGATGATTTAAAAGTAGCGTTGGATGCGAACTTGCACGAAATCGTCGTCTTGGAAGGGCTGAAAGGCGGAGGGTTGATTGGATTGCGTGAGGATACGAGCATCTACCGAAAGGCGCCATTTTTCGCCCAGACGCGTTGAGGCTTCGACATTGATGAAGCTGCCATCGCCATCCAAGTCGATAATGGCGCCGGCCAGCAGCTCCGTGTTTGACGTATCGTTGAAACCGATGCGCGCGCCGACAAAGACGTCTTCTTCAAAAGGCATGGGGCTGGTTTCGCCGCGGTCATCATAGAGGAATTCAGACAGGAAACCGATATCGGCCCCGCCGATGCTGTTGAAGAGGGTGTATTCGAACCCGGCAATGAACGCCGTATAGTCTTGCGTGGCGTCACCCCATTGATGCACGCCTTCGCCTTTTAAGAGGAGGGGCCCCAACGTGACTTGCGTATCGATGCCAACTTGCTGGATTTCATCATAATTGGGGATGAGCACCGCTTGCATGGGGTCTTCATTATCGACGCCAAGGGTGAGACGCGGGTCGCGGGCAATTCCATTGAAATAGCTCAGGCCCAGATCAATCATGTCGAAGCTGCCAAAATAGCGTGTGGCAAAACTCAGGTGCCATGGGTCATCTGACCCGTCATATGTGGCTTGGTCCAAATCGACGACCAAGGGGCCATTGGGCCTGCCATCAGGCCCTGGAAAAGTGCGTTGGCGCGCGAGCGGCATGATATAGCCTGATAGCGTCCCTAGCGGCGTAATGACGCTCCCCGCCGCCATGAGTTCACCGCGCTTGTCCTCGTCATCAATGTCCTCAACGCCGTCAATTTGATTGATAATGTCGACCAGATGGAAGGACTCAGTTGTGCCCCAGAAAACCGTATCAAAGCCAAGCGTGACGTTGAGAGCATCAAACTCACCTGTGTATTTGGCTTCACGAATTTCCGCATGCGTGCGGCTATCATCAGCAGCATCATAGCGACCAAACCCAGTCACCTTAAAGGCATGGGTATTGTTTAAATGCCATTCGGCAGTTGGCTGTATGGCAACAGAGCCGGTCACACGGTCTCGGTCGCCGTCGCTTGACGCTTGCAAATACGGCCTGGCTTCGCCTTCCACATAGCCATAGAAGGCCACCTGATTAAGCTTGCGTTCCCGGCCCTTAAAGTCTGGAAGAATAGCGCGAACTGGGGGCGGGGGCCGTTCTTGCCGCCGCGGCGCAGCGGGTGCCCCGGCCATGATATCGTCACCCAAATCAGCCACTTGCTGGCGCTCTTCTGGCTGCGTCACCGTCCATTCGAGCTTGCCGATATAGGGCTTTGCGCCTGTGCCTAACGCGACGTCTTGAGCGATGGAATCATCAAAATTTGCTGCCAAATAGCCGCGAAAGGACCACGGCTCAAAATCGATGACCATCCGCACGCCATCACCTTGCTTGGCGGGCAGAGTGAAAGTCCGCTTTGGCTCAAAACCAGTGACGCCTTCCACATAGACGGCGGTCAGTGTCGCAAGGCTGCGCTCAATGCGGGCGCTGAGGGGGCCAGCGTTTGCCACCAAGGTTTCGTCCGGCGCTTCAACACCGTCAAAGAAGATCGCAAAGCCTTCCAAATGGGCTACGATATCAGGGGCTGATGCGCCTGACATTTCAATGACCAAGCGCACGAATTCGTCATGTTCGCCTGCCCGGAGATTCTCAATGGCGGGCAGCGCTGCAATCGCCGCTGAACTGGTAAAGCTGAAGGCTGCGGCCAGGCCAAACCGCATGCTTTGAAAAGCGGCATTCTGAGCGCTGCTGCGTGGCTTCTTGTTGCCAGCTATTTTGGAATGCCGCAGCGCCACGCTCGTCTCTTATCGCTTAATCACATCAGACCGTTTCTTTAGGGGATGTGCGTGCCACACCAGCCTTTCCGGCTTGTGAATATCTTTGTAAAATTAAACAGAAATCCACTACATCTTGTATTCTGTTAACCAAATCTGTGCCCATGCGCAACACTGGCGCTGGTCAATTCTGCAGCGCAACTTGCGAAAAATCAGCATCTGAGAAGCCGTTCCCGAAGGCGAATGTATCCCAGAGTAAATAGGTCGTTTTGCCTGAGCGATGGTTCACCATCGTCATCTGTAGAGAACGCCAAAATCGGCCTTCATACTGCCGATAATCCTGGAAAAAGAGCGTTTTGAAATGCGTGTCTTTTGTGTCGAAATAATCGACCCTTTGCAGACGGTAGTGCTCGGTGTCGAGATAGGCAATTTGTTTGCGATAGCCGGACTCAGGATCGAGCGGCACGCGCTCTAACTTAAAGCAGCTTTGCGCACCACATCGGACGGTTGCCTGATAGTGGTGCTGGTAGCGTTCAATCTCCGGCGGCAACATATCTTCATAGGAAAACTCCGACGCCATGAACGGCCCGGCGCGGTTTGTGGAAGGAACGCGCTTCACGCGCTTAATGGCTGGTAGATACAGCCATTGCTGATCGGCTTGCGTGATTTCCGCATGGGTGAGCAGCGCTGTGCCTTTCACATCCAGCGGCTTATGAAACAGGACGAGGCTTTTCTGGCCCGATGCCTTGTCAGCGCCCTCTCTGGTTTTGATCGTTAAGAAACGCCGCGCTTCTTTCCCGGATGCATCTTGCAGCACCATCTCAACACTGGCAACGGAATCGACAAAACCAGATTCGCGGCGATCCGCTTCTTCAGCAATTTCTTGACCGCGCGCAAGCGCAGACGGCTCCGGCGCGTTGGCGGCCAGGAACAGCAAGGCAATACTGCCAAGAAAAGGGGGCAAGATACGCATAACAACACCAGACTGCAGCGGTCACATTAACCAAGTCTTTATATTGCAGTACGCTGACCAGGCAGAGACAGTTTTTGGAGCGTTATTTCGCTATAGAATCAAGTTATCCCAAGTACGGCCAAGTCAGGCAATCGCGGCAGCGTCCTCAATCGCATCGAGAATATCGATTGCCAGATCTGGTCCGCCGAGATTTTTAATCTCCCGCAAGCCCGTCGGTGAGGTGACGTTAATCTCGGTCAGAACATCGCCGATGACATCAATCCCGACGAAAACGAGGCCGTTCTCCTGTAAGAACGGTCCTATCGCGCCGCAGATGTAGTCTTCCCGCTCGGTCAAACGCGTTGCGACGGCCTTGCCACCCACATGCAGGTTTGACCGCGACTCTCCTTCCGCCGGGACACGGTTGACAGCGCCCACTGGCTTGCCGTTGACCAAGATGATGCGTTTATCGCCTGCGCGTACTTCCGGCAGGTATCGCTGGACCACATAGGGTTCGCGGTTAAGCCCTTCAAAGAGTTCAAGAAGCGAATTGAGGTTTTGATCTTGTTCGCTGATCCGAAAGACACCCGCGCCGCCATTGCCGTGCAGTGGCTTAACGATGATGTCTTTGTGCTCGTCGCGGAAGGCGTGAACAGCCTCTTGATCTCGGGTGATGAGCGTTGGCGGCATCAAATCACCGAAATGGGTGACCAGTAGCTTTTCCGGTGCATTGCGCACTGCCGTTGGATTGTTCACGACAAGCACGTCATCCGTTGCATGTTCCAGCATATGGGTGACGCTGATATAGGCCATGTCAAAAGGCGGGTCTTGCCGCATAAGGACGACATCGAGGTCTGCCAAGGGACGCCTTTCCATTGCGGTGCACTCGAAATGGTCATCAAGGGTGTCGCGCACGGTGAGGCCGTGGCCTTTTGCTTCGACCACACCGTCGCGCAGGCTGAGATGGTCCGGCAGATAGTGCCATAGACTGTGGCCCCGGCTTTGCGCTTCTAACGCCAAGGCAAAGGTGGAATCGCCTTGAATATCGATGGCGTCTATGGGGTCCATTTGAAGGCCGATTTTGAGGCTCATTGCGGGTTGTCTCTTTTTCACGCGGGGCAGATGTCGTGCATATGCACCGGCCAGCGCCCCGCAGCAAGGCAGAGTGCGTCAACACGCTGTTCGGCGTGCGCGAAAGCTGGGTTTTGGCTGATGAAATAGTGGGCTGCCCGGAGGATGCGGGTTTGCTGGTGGGGCGTTATGGCTTCCAGGGCAAGATCGACCGTTTTGCGCGCTTTGACTTCCACAAAAACCAGCGTGTTGCCGCGCCGTGCGATGAGGTCGATTTCGCCAACCGGACTTTTGTAGCGGTGTTCAATGATCGCATAGCCTTTAAGCCGCAAATACCAAGCGGCCAGCGTTTCGGCTCTGCGGCCCTTGCGCTCGCGCCGTTGCCGGTCCTGCGTCAACGCTTACCCGCCAGCGCCAAGGCTTCCTCATACAGCGTGGATCGGGACGCGCCAGTTTCTTTCGCTACCAATTTTGCGGCCTCCCTGACCGACAGGCCGTCTGCTAGGGCTTCTTTGAGCTGCAGGGTTGGATCAACCTGGGGCTTTTGTGCTGGTCCAATGACGATAACGAACTCACCCTTGGCCGCCCGCGCTGCCCAGCGCTCTGCCAAGACGGCCAGCGTGCCATGGTCCACCTCCTCATAGAGTTTGGTCATTTCTCGGCAGACAGCAGCGGGCCTGTCCGGCATGGCGTCTGCCAGCGCGGCAAGACCGGCGGCAATGCGGTGCACGCTTTCAAACACAATCAGCGTGTGTTCTAGGCGCGCCAGCTTTGTGCAAAAGGCCTGCCGCGCGCCTGCCTTGCTCGGCAGATAGCCGAAGAAACTGAATTGGTCGGTGGCCAAACCAGACAGGGTGAGCGCCAGCAAGGGCGCGCTGGGCCCTGGCAGCGCGGTCACCGTCAGGCCCGCCGCAATGGCCTCTCGCGCCAATTTAAAGCCCGGGTCATTGATGAGTGGGGTGCCGGCGTCGCTCACCAGGGCGATAGCGTGTGTCTCAGCGTGTGCAAGAATGTCGCCGCGTTGGCTCTCGCCAGCATGGTCATCATAGCGCGATAAAGCCGCAGTGATGCCATAATGGCGCAGCAGCTTTGCGGTCACGCGGGTGTCTTCGCAATACACACGCTCTACGCTGGAAAGAACGTCCAGCGCCCGCAAGGTGATATCACGCAGATTGCCAAGCGGCGTTGGAACGATGTAGAGGCCCGGCGTAAGAGGCGCTTTGGATAGGGAAAGGGATTGGCTCATGGTGCGAGGCTTGCACAGCTGGCTGGCAGCGGGCAAGGTCCGGCCCATGTCCATCCGTCTCATTCTCGCCGCAAAGCAGCGCCGTAATCCTTTTGGCCGCTGCTTGACGCTTCTCGTTGCTGCAGCCATCTCAGCATGTGCGCAGCCTCAGTCTGCGCCCCGGGTTAAGGCCCCGCCGATAGAGGCAGCGCCAATTGATATGGTGGGGTCAGGAAGCGTAGCGGACGATATCCGCATTGCTGCCGTTCTGCCCCTTTCAGGCCCTCAGGCTCGGCTCGGAGATGCTATGGCGAAAGCGGTTGAGATGGCTTTTTTCCAAGCTGCGGACCCGCGGCTTAAGCTGCGGTTCTTTGATTCCGCCGGCAGTGCGGCAACCCCTGATACCCAATTGGCGTTGAAAGACGACATTCTAGCGTTTGCGCCAGCGGCCGTCGTTGGCCCCTTGTTTTCCAGCAACGCACAAATCCTGGCAGCGGCCCTATTGGATCAATCCGTTCCGGTCTTGACGTTTTCCAATGACATGACAGCAAATGCGGCAGGCGCTATTCTACTCGGCCAGCAGCCAGAACAAGAGATAACGCGTGTCCTGGCCCATGCAGCGCCCCAATTGGAAACGCGCCGGCTTGGCATGATTTTGCCAAGTGACATCTATGGCGACCGTGTAGCGACAGCTGTTGAAGCCACAGTGCAAGCGCTTAACTTTGTAGAGCAGCAGGATTACCAAGAGCGTTATGCTGCTTGGGAAGAGCGGCGCCGAAACGATGAGTTCGCTTTTGACGACCCCTTGCTAGATGATGCCGCGACTGAAGGTAAGATGCCCTCGCCTCAAAGGGAGGGATTAGATCCGACAGATTTTCCTTTTGACCCTTTGCTAGATGCAAGGCTTGTCGGGTCACCCTACCTATGGCTGGCCACCAATGTTGATCCAGCGCCAACGCTTGAGCTGTTTCAAATGACCCAGAGCGCGCGTTATGAGCGCAATTTACGCACTCTTGATGAACCGACTCGGTCGGTTGCGCAATTTGACCGCCGCACGGCCGAAGTTGAAGCAGAGCGGCTATTTTTGACGGATCTTGATGATCCCATGGGCCTCGATTATCTCGATTCCATTCGTAATCTCGATACATTTGCACAGCCGGCCTATGATGCGCTGATCCTTGCTGAAGGCGGACAAATCTTGCGCGCCCTTGCGCCTCTCCTCAATGTCTATGAAATCGATGAAGAGGAAGTTCAATTCATTGGCACGGGCTTATGGAATGACCCCGGGTTATCGCGAGAGCCCGCTTTGCACGGCGGTTTGTTTGCCGCAGCGCCGCCCAGCATGGGCGCGGCCTTTACTGAGCTTTATGAGGACAGCCACGGCACGCCGCCACCGCCTTTAGCCGCCATCGCTTATGACGCCATGGCTCTCATAGCGCTCGCTGGCCGTGATGAGGCGGGCGATCCAGCCCCTTTCGACCCAGCCCGCCTTTTCAAGGCAGGCGGCTTTGTCGGCGCTACGGGTTTGCTGCGGATACTGCCAAGCGGTATCGCAGAGCGCATGCTAGCGATCATGAAGATTACAGAAAGCGGGCTCATTGTGGTCGAAGACGCGCCATCCGCCTTTCCGCCTGATCTCCAAGACCCAACAGACCCCCCTGTCCCGGAGCCTTTGGGGCGATAATCCTAGCGGATCAGTTGTGCTAGAATTTGGTTGGCAACCGGCCAGCCTTTGTCAGTCAGCTTTAGCTGGCCGTCTAACAGCGTGAGCCATCTGTCCTCTTCCAGAGCACGAAGCGCGTTTTGATCGATTGCAGCCTCGGCTAAGCTCAGGTTGATCCCTTGGCGTAACCGCAGGCCCATCATCAACATCTCTTCCGCCCTTTCCGTGTGCGACAAGGCAGTTGTTTCGGCGATGCCACCCCCCCTTTTTTCGACTGCTTCTAGCCAGCGTTCGGGTTTTTTATGTGCCGCCGTGGCATACCATCCATCAGGATCAAGCCAGCGGCCATGCGCGCCTGCGCCAACGGCGGCGTAGGGCTGGCCCCGCCAATAAACCAGGTTGTGGCGGCATTCATCGCCCGGGCGGGCATGATTGGAGATTTCATAGGCGGGCAGGCCAGAGGCCTCTAAGCGCTCTTGGGTAAACTCAAACAGATCTGCCGCCCGGTCCTCATCCATCGGCGTCAACGTTCCGCGCTTGACATGCCCTTCAAAGCCCGTACCGGGCTCGATGGTCAGTTGGTAGAGCGAGAGATGATGCGTGCCGAGGCTGAGAGCTTCATCTAGCTGGCTTTGCCAATTGGCCCGGGGTTGGTTCGGCAGGGCGTAAATGAGGTCGATGCTTACCCTATCAAAGGCTCTTTGCGCCGTCTCAATGGCGGCGCGGGCTGCGTTTGCATCATGGGCGCGGCCCAGAAACCTGAGTGCGTCATCGTCAAAGCTTTGAATGCCAAGAGAGACGCGGTTGACGCCGGCCTCTGCAAAACCCGCAAATTTGGCCGCCTCCACGCTGGAGGGGTTGGCCTCTAGTGAGATTTCCAAATCGTCTTCAGCGGAAAAAGCCTGTTTGGCTGCCGCGATAGCAGCTGCAACCGTCTCTGCGTCCATCAGAGAGGGTGTTCCGCCGCCAAAAAAGATGCTGCCCAGCGGTGGGTGGCCTGCGCGAACGCCTGCTGTGCGGATTTCGGTGACCAACGCATCCCGATACCGGGTTTCGGGTACAGTCTCCCGAACGTGACTATTAAAGTCGCAATAGGGGCATTTGGAGACGCAGAAGGGCCAGTGGATATAGAGGCCCCACACCTGCGATGTGCCGCTTACCAATGACCCCGCATCCCCGGACTTGATCCGGGGTCTGGTGCCGAATTGCGTGCCTATTTCGGACCCAGATGCTGAATTAAGTTCAGCATGGCGGACTTCGCTTATTGGAGACATGCCTCAACCAGCTGCGCAAAGGCGCGCGCTCTATGGGAGATGGCGTGTTTGTCCGCGGGCTCCATTTCGCCGAAGGTGATGTCATAGCCGTCGGCAATGAAAATGGGGTCATAGCCAAAGCCCTTGTCCCCGCGCGCTGGCCAAGTGATCTGGCCATAGACTTTGCCTTCAAAGGTCTCGCAGTGGCCGTCTGGCCAAGCCAAAGAGAGGGCGCAAGTGAAATGCGCTTGGCGTTCAGTGTCTGGAATGCCCCATTCCTCCAGGGCTTCATGCACTTTGCCCATTGCCCTCGTGAAGTCCTTCTTAGGCCCGCCCCATCGGGCGGAATAGACACCTGGCTCGCCATCGAGCGCGTGGATGGAGAGCCCGCTGTCATCGGCCAGGGCGGGTAGGCCTGCGGCCTTTGCACCCGCAAGCGCTTTCACCTCTGAGATTTCGATGAAGGTCATGCCCGGCTCGACTGGTTCAGCCAGCTCCAATTCGCCAGCGCTCACAACGGCTTTGCCGAAGGGTTCCACCAAAGCTGCAATCTCGCGCACCTTGCCCTTATTATGAGAGGCAACCAGCAGCTTTGGCTCCGTCAGTGTCCTAGGCAAGAACGTCCGCCTGGGCTTGGAAAATGGCATCGCAGCCAATGCGCGCCAGGCGCAGGAGCCGCAAGAGCTGCTCTTCGGTAAAAGGCGCGCCTTCCGCCGTGCCTTGGATTTCGGCGATGCCTTGGTCCTTTAGGAGGACGAAATTGGCATCCGTTTCGGCATTGGAATCTTCCGCATAATCCAAGTCCAAAACGGGCGTGCCTTGATAGATGCCGCAGCTAATGGCGGCGACGGGGGTCTTTAGTGGGCTCTGCACAATATGGCCGCTGGCCATGAGCTTTTTTACCGCCAATGCAAGGGCCACATAGCCGCCTGAAATGGCCGCTGTGCGCGTGCCGCCATCGGCTTGGATCACGTCGCAATCGATGCGTACCTGGCGCTCGCCCAGCAGCTTCATGTCTACACAGGCCCGCAAAGAGCGGCCAATGAGGCGCTGGATTTCCTGCGTGCGGCCCGATTGTCCTCCGCGCGCGGCTTCCCGGTTCATGCGGTCATGGGTGGAGCGGGGCAGCATGCCATATTCGCCGGTTACCCAACCTTCGCCCTTATCGCGCATCCAGGGCGGCAACCTTTCTTCCACCGAGGCGGTGCATAGCACATGGGTATCGCCAAATTTGATCAGGCAGGAGCCTTCGGCATGTTTGGTGAAGTGCGGAATGATGTCAATATCGCGCATTTGGTCAGGCGCGCGGCCGGATGGGCGCATGGGGCAATCTCTCTACTTGGTTGTTGGTGTGCTATACCTGCTGGGCTTTTGGCCGGTCCACTGAAAAGCGCTTGCGGCGTTTCAGATAGGTGTTGAGGCCAATGCCCGCCATGAGCCCGACGCTGGCTAAGACAATGGCAGCGATCACGATGTTTTGGCCATTACGGCCCAGGGGGCGCAGGAAATTCCATTTGTGGATGAGACTGAAAGACCAGCGCTCCGGCTGCTGGCTGTTTGGCAGCTTATCGACAAGAGCGCCGGTGTCGGTATCGACCCATAAGGTGGCATTGACGGGCTCGCCATAGCTTAGCTGCCAAACGGGTAGGCGCTTGTTTCTAAAGTCGTAGAGCGGGCCAAAGCGCGTCACCAGGCTGGCCTCAGGCTCAGCATCGCTGCCGGTGAACCGGGCGCCTAGATGGGCCGCCATGGCAGCGTCACCGCCGTCCCAAGGCTGACCGGTTTCTGCGTCCACATAGACGGCAGGTCCTGTCATTGGCCGGCCTTCAAATCGGGTATCGCGCAAGGCTTCCGGCGTTAGGGGCGCTGCGCCGCGGGGCGCGGCGAGGCCGAGCCGGTAAAGAAGGGAGCCTGTTGGGCTAGTGACGAGCGATAAGGCGCTGACGGGAAGGCCCTTCGTCATCGCAGTCCATTCCTGTGCCAGCGGAAAGCGCATTTCGGCCACGTCCAAGCTGCTTTGCAGGGACAGCACCCGTTCGGGCGGTGTCGCGGCGGATGTAATCAAATGATAGAGCCCGCTGGAGGTGAACATCATAATCGGCAGGGCAAGCGCATAGCCCGCCATCTGGTGCCAGCGCATGCTGCCGCGAATGGGCGTTTTGCGCCTGATGGTGATGAGCATTAAAGCGCCCGTAATAGCCAGGCCTAAAAGGCTGCCAACAAACAGCGCTATCAAAAGCACCCGGCCCCATTCCACATCGCGCGGCAGCCAGTCCCAGGTATGAAACCAGCGAAAGCCGGTTTGCACCGCTCGCTTGAAATCATTGGTCATCCCGGCGGATGCATTGGTCTCCGTGTAGACGTACATGGAGCGGTTATCGGCCGTCTCGAAATCCACGCGGTAGACCGGCAGCAAGCGATTGACCCAGGGGTAGTTGGGTGTGAAATCGGTTAGGAATGTGGTGGCCTTAACGGGGGCATCAAGGCCGCTATAGTGGCGCGCGAGGAACACCGCTTGGGCTTCATCCCCGCCCTCAATCTCCGCGCCGGTTTCAAGCGAGAAGTAGCGCCGCGCCGCCATTTGGCTGGGCGTGACTTGCAGGACACTGCCCTGCGGCCCCGCCACCACTTTAATGGCTGCGGCCTTATCTATACCTGCATCGGCCAAAGTCTTTTGGAGCGGCTTCGCAATCTCAAGACTAAGCGGCGCCATGGGCGGCATCATCACCACTTGTTGCGGCCCCCAGGTGACCATCACAATGTGGAGGAGGCCAGACAAGCCAAAGATGAAGAGCCCAGTCCCGCCAAGCAGAGCCAGGAGCTGGTGCTTAGAAATCGCCCAGCGTTTGGTGCGCAGTTTTCTTGAAAGCGTTGCCATGTCTTAGCTCCAGTTAGAACGAAATGGTCACGCCGCCAAACAGGGCGCGGCCTTGGCCGGGGGTGAAGAGCCGGTCGGTGATCTGTGCAGCGTCTGTCACGCCCGTATTTGCGACGAAGGTTTTGTCAGCGAGGTTCTCCCCACTGAGATACAGCTGAACCGCTTCATCAATGCGGTAGCCCAGGTTAAAGCCCCACAAGGCATAGCCATCAGGCGCCACTTGGTTTGCCGAGTCGACGAACGGTCCATCGGGGATCCAGCGCACGTTCACGCCAGCAAACCACCCTTTTTCAGACGCGAGACGCAGCTCAGAGGTATAGGCATGACGTGGCACGCCGGGCAGGCGGTTGTTACCGAAGTCTGGATCGTTGTCGAAATTGAAGGCGTTGAGCGTGTAGACGTGCCGCCAAACCAAAGCCATGTCATCTTTCTGATAAAGCTCGAAGTCGGCGCCAAGCTCAATGCCCTGGTGGATCGTGTCGCCCGCGTTGGATGTAGCGGTCACAAAGGTGTTTTCGCCAACCTCGACGGCAAAGTCTAAAAACTCATTTTCGACCCAGCTGCGATAGTAGGTGACGTCCCAGGATACCCAGTCCAGCTGGCCGCGCGTTCCGATTTCTGCGGTCCAGCTGGTTTGCGCTTCCAGCTCCGTAAAGGGGAACGCCCCGCCTGCAGTGAGGTCGACAAGCGCCGGTGGCTCAAACCCGCGCGAGACGTTCGCATAGACTTGGTAGTCCTCTTCAAGGGTCCAAACAAAGCCAAGCCGAGGGCTGATTTGATCAAAGGTTAGCCGGCCATTGGTGGCTGGATCGTCAAGGATGACGTCATTGTCGCGCGATGCCCAATTGTATTGGACCGTTGCCACCACCGTGAAGTCCTCGAAGACGTCTTTGCTGAGGTTGAGGTAGGCTAGAATGTTGGCAGAATCCTGATCATTGTCGGTGGAGAGGTCGCCGCGCTCCCCAAAGTCATTCTCCCAATTGCGGGCGGCATTGCTGCCCACATTGGCCTGGAAGCCAAAGCTCCAGCCAAAGCCAAGCTCGGAGTCGTCTTCATCGGCGCCAGCGCGGCCAAACAGGCCGTATTCCCACTCCTCCTGGTCAATGATCCCGGCGAAGCGGGTGATGGCGTGGTCGAGCTTGCGATAGCTAACCCAGGCGCCGCCTTCGAGCGTCATGGTATCTAGCGCCAGGGCGGTTTTGTTGGAGACGCGAATAACGTCTAGGTTTCGATCCCAATCATCTTGTTCTGGGCTGCCTGCTAGCAGAATGGTTGGCCCGCCGGGGAAGAAGGGGCCGATTTCAACAGCGGGCTGCGTCTGCGTTGGATCTTCTGCAATCTCATCCAGCGTTAGGGACCCAGCCAGTTCAAAATTATCACTCAGCGCGGTGATGTAAAAACGGGTCTCGAGCCGTTCGGAAAGCTGAATGCCGACATTGGTGAAGCCGTAGACGCTGTTCACATCGGAATGGTCGCGAAAGCCTTCGCTGAAGAGGCCCGTCACTCCTGCGTAAAAGTCGACGGTTTCGCCGGCGTGAGCGACGCGGGCGTTGGCGCGCAGGGTTTCAAAGCTGCCGCCCTCGAAGCGGAAGAAATACGGGTCTTTGACCGTGCGGCCGGTGGGCGTGATGACATTGATGGCGCCGCCTAAACTGGCCGCGCCCACTTGCATGCCGTTCGCGCCTTTTAGGACTTCCAGATACTGGATCGATAGGGGGTCGATCTCTTGGAACTCCGTGGACCCGCTGGCCCGCGTGATCGGCACGCCATCGCGCAAAACGGTGATGCCGCGGCGCTCGAAGGCGGAATTGAGGCCTGAACCGCGGATAGAAATGCGGTTCTCGCGCTGTGCAGATGTGTCGGCGAAGACGCCAGGCGTGAAGACCAGCGTATCGCCCAGCGACTGGGCAAAGCCGTCCAGAAACTCGCTGGCTTCGACAAAGCCGATCGCGCCTGGAATTTTGATGAGCCGCTCGCGGCGTTCCTGCGCCGAGGGGGCGGTCAGCGTTCCAGAGTTAATCGCTTGAACCTTAATCTCTTCAAGGTCGAGCAGGCGCTGGCCAATGCCTTGCGCTATGGCGGTGGTTGAAAGCAAGCTAAGACGGGGGGCAGCGATCCATGCGCTGCGCTGCATTTGGGTCATGAGTAATGACTTTCCGAAGGAACATGGGGGATGTTTGGGGTGGCCGCGCTTTAAAACGCTTTTTGCCAACCCACCGTCAGCGTCCAATCGGTTTCCAGCTGCGGTCCATTGAGGTTGCGATAGAGCGGCAGGCCGAACTCAAAGCCCAGCCGGTGGCCTTTAATGACGCCCTCTTGGCCGGCTAGATTGACCCCAAGCAGCGCGGTGACCGTCTCACCGCCTTGGTTTTCCGGATCAGCGGTTTGTACCGGCGCAGCGATGAGTGGATCTTGGCCGCTAATTTTGCCTTGGTGGCGCGCTTCGACACGGCCGGATGCAGAGATCCAGGGCGCGAATTCATAAGAGAGCCAGGCAGTTGCCGCGCCGACATGGCCAAGCCTGTAGTCCTCATCATTTTCATTGATGCGCACAATGCCGCTCAGCTGGCCGCCCAAGCTCCAATCGCCGATACGGTTGCGTGAGGTCACGTTGGGGCGAAATTCAAAGCTTCCGGAGCCAAGCTGCATGGGATAAGGCAGGCGCGGTGTTGGCGTCGTATTCATGGGCGTCAGGATTTGGTCGGTATTGGTGATCGATCCAGTTGGAATGCCGAACAGTAGGGCGACATTCATTTGATCATGCTTGCTTGTGCCATCATCAAGACCGATGATGGCGCCAAGCACGCTATCGCCAAAGCCGCTCGATTCGGTTGTAAACGTGCCAAGCCGGTTTGTGCCCATACCGCCTTGGAAGGTGATATGGTCCATTTCCAGGCTGATGATATTGGTCATGGCCATGAGCGTGATGCGATCAGAAAGGCCATACATACCGCCAATCATATGCATGTTCATGGTCATTTGTGTTGGCACAACCCGCAGGGTGGGCGGCATACCGAAGGGGTTGGCGACTGTCGTGACAATCTCTTCGGGTGATAAAGATGTGGTGCCGTCTCGGCTTCCCTCCATGTCCATCGTCATGAAGCGGTAAGACAGCATCCATTCGCCTTTCTCATGGCGGTGGTCGGCCATAACGCCAATGGGCGCGTGGTCTGAAGCGTAGGTAACGTTTCCGCCATCGTCGTCATGCGCAAAGCTGGAAGTTGAAAAACAAGTAAGAGCGACGCCGCATTGAAAGGCGCCTGCAAGGAAGCGAAACATAGTTTTGAAGTCCTAAAAGCGAAAAATTTGGGCGCAGCGCGGATGACTGCTGTCGTTTGCTTAAAGGATGGCGGGTGGCCCGTGCGGTGGTGCGCCGAGCCAAAGCTGTCTCCCAACGGAGACTTGCGCAGGTGTGATGGATCGCTGAACAAGGTCCATGATGCCGCGATATGCCGCGCTCGTGAGTGGCCGCACGGACGCATAGTCTGATGTGTTGCAATCGCCGCAGCAGGTGTTTTGCGAACTATCTTCGGGGACGGGGTCGCCAATGGCGATCTCCACAACCCCTTGTCCGTGAAGGCCGCAGAGCTGAACGGTTTCCGTATCGGAAGAGCTTTGCGTCACATGCGCTTGCGCTCCGTTGCCAAGCAGGCAAAGAGCGGCGAACAGCAGCCAGAGTTTTTGTTTCAAGCGCATATGTCACCCGCTAACCAACGAATGTGGCGCCGTCAAGTCGAAGCGCATAATTGCACTGGCCCGCCGCGCGCTTTACATAAGCGGGATGACCACGCAGCACGATAGCCTTGCCGACTTATCTGACCGCAGCCGGGAGATTTTCCGTCTGATTGTAGACTCTTATTTGGAGACAGGCGAACCGGTCGGCTCACGCACCATTAGTCGCCATGGCGGCCTATCGCTGTCAGCCGCCACGATCCGCAATGTGATGAGTGACCTTGAAGAGCTTGGCCTCTTAGAGGCACCGCATACATCTGCCGGTCGCCAGCCGACGGAGCGCGGCTTGCGCTTGTTTGTAGACGGTATGATGCAAATCGGTGACCTCAGCCAAGAAGAGCGGCAGGACCTGGAAGCGCGCATGCGTGTTGAGGGCCGTGAGCTTGGCAGTGTCTTAGAAACCGTATCGAACACGTTGGCTGGATTGAGCCAGGGCGCGGGCCTGGTGCTGGTTCCTAAACTGGAAAAGCAAATCAAACATCTTGAGTTTGTTCCGCTCGGTCCGGGCCGCGCGCTTGCTGTGCTAGTGGATACCGAGTCCAGCGTTGAAAACCGGGTCATCGAATTGCCTTTGGGCTTGCCGAGTTCTGCGCTCGAATCTGCGTCCAATTATCTAAATGCACGCTTGGCTGGGCGCTCTCTTGAAGAGGCGCGCGTGGATATCGAGACTGAGATCAAGACCCGCCGGGCGGAGTTGGATGACCTCACAAAAACCGTTGTCGAGCAGGGGATTGCCCAATGGTCTGGCGCCGAAGCGGGCAGTCCGGATCAGCTCATCGTGCGTGGTCGCAGCCAGCTGTTGAAGGACGTCAAAGCGATTGAGGACCTTGAGCGCATACGCCACTTGTTTGATGATTTGGAAGCCAAAGAGAACCTCATCAAAATCCTGGAACTGGCAAAACAAGGCGAGGGCGTGCGCGTCTTTATTGGCTCTGAAAACAATTTGTTTTCGTTATCGGGTTCATCTGTGATCGCGCGCCCTTATATGAACGCCCAGGAGCAGGTGGTTGGCGTTATTGGCGTCATCGGCCCGACCCGTATGAATTATGCCCGCATCCTGCCAATGGTGGACTTCACGGCCCAATTGCTGAGCCGGACGCTTGGCTGAGATGACCAGTAAGAGAAGGACAAACAGTGACGGACAATAAGCCAGACGCTGCCCCAGAAGATGAGCCAGACGCAACGGCTGCCGAGACAGAGACGGATAGCGAGGCTGCTGAAGACATCAGCGAAGAGGGCGCGCTTTCAAACCGGCTTTTGAATATGGAAGCCGAGCTTACCGACACCAAAGATCGCTTGATGCGGGCGGTGGCCGAAACCGAAAACGTTCGCCGCCGCGCGGAGCGAGAAAAGCAGGATGCGAGCCAATACGCTGTCACGAAATTTGCCCGCGATATTCTGAGTGTGGCAGACAATATGCGCCGCGCTCTGGAAGCCATTCCCGAAGAAAGCCGCGCGGACGATAGTCCATTGAAAGGCCTTGTCGGCGGCCTTGACATGACTGAGCGTGAGCTGCTCACGGTCTTTGAACGTCATGGCATCCAGAAGCTTGATCCCACGGGCGAGAAGTTTGACCATAATTTCCACCAGGCTATGAGCGAAGTTGAAACCGACAGCACGGCGCCTGGGCATGTCGTCCAGGTGTATCAATCCGGTTATGTGCTCAATGACCGGCTGCTTAGACCCGCCATGGTGGTGGTCGCAAAAGCAAAGCAGGCTGCAGAGCCGCCAGCGGACGCGGCGGCCGGCGTTGATAAAACGGTGTAGCGCCATGGGTATTGCCATCATCGCCACGGCGAAATTTGCGCCAGAACATATTGAAGCTGTTAAAGAGGCGGCCATCATAATGGTTGAAGAAACGCGTAAAGAAACGGGCTGCATGCTCTATGCCTTTGCGCAAGACGTGTCCGATCCAACAATCATCCGTATTGTTGAGCAGTGGGAAGATGTGTCGCATCTGGCAGCGCATATGACGGTGCCGCATATGGCTGCTTTTCAGGCTGCACTGGCGAAAACGCCGCCGCTCTCCTTGGAAGCGACGCGCTATGATCTGGCAACATTTGGTCCTCTGGATGTGAACGCGCTTTAGCCACCTGTTGACCAGTCGCGCCAGGGCGCTGGAAATTCATGTCATCTGGATCATTTCCCGCTCTCGTACTGAAGAGAAGTTATGTCCAGCGCCAACCAATCTATTGATGTCGCCCCCACGTCGGAAAAAGCGCCTTACACGGCGCTGTTTCTTGTCGTCTTTATTTCTTTGGTCGGCTTTGGGATTGTCATCCCGGTTTTTCCCTTTTTTGGCCAAATGGTTGGGGCGAGCGCGGAAGAGATCACGCTGGCCATGGCCGCTTATTCAGCCGGGCAATTCATCGGTGCGCCGATTTGGGGTCGCATGTCCGATCGCTATGGAAGGCGCCCAATCCTCATATGGTCCCTCGTCGCCTCCATCTTTGCTTATATCCTCATGGCGCATGCCACGAATATTTGGTGGCTTGGCTTATCCCGGCTGCTTGGCGGGTTGCTTGCTGGAAACTTAGCTGCCGCCTTTGCCTATGTGGGGGACGTGACGACCGATGAAACCCGGCCCAAGGCGATGGGCCTACTTGGCGCTGCCTTTGGCTCCGGCTTTATCTTTGGTCCGGCAATTGGCGGGTTTATTGCCGGCGCTGAGCCGGATCCCAACGACTTTCTCTATATCGGCTATGTATCGGCGCTCTTCACCTTCATTGCCGCGGTGCTCACCCATCTAACGGTCCCGGAAAGCATGTCTCCGGAGCGCCGCATGGCTGCCGCTGCGAGCCGTTCTGGCTCTGCATTCCAAACGCTTAGCCTGATGAAGGCAAAACCTGTCGTCTTCTGGCTATGCGTCATCATGCTACTGGCGGTTGGGTCTGGCGCCCTCATGGAGGCCACCTTTGCGTTTCTCGCTGGAGATCTGTTTGCTTGGGGGCCGTTAGAAGTCGGCTTGAGCTTTGCCATGATCGGGACGATTGCTGCCATTGTTCAGGCGTTTGCAGCCGGCCCCCTCGCTGCCCGCTTTGGGGAAGCAACGGTTATGACCTACTCATTGATCGTCCATGCCGGCGGGTTGATCGTGATGGGCCTGGCGCAAAGCTCCATGCATCTGATCTTTGGGCTCATCGCCATGTCGTTTGGCGTTGGCGCATTTAGCCCGGCCTATCAAAGCTATACAGCAGCCCAGTCCAACGACACGGACCGCGGCCTGGTGATGGGCCTGACCCAAAGCGCAGGATCGCTT
Source organism: uncultured Sphingomonadales bacterium (assembly GCA_937884085.1). Classification (GTDB taxonomy): domain Bacteria; phylum Pseudomonadota; class Alphaproteobacteria; order Sphingomonadales; family CAKZYD01; genus CAKZYD01. Next base: position 37,789 of record CAKZYD010000399.1, read on the forward strand.
GGCCGGGTCTTTGGTCCAGCAATCTCCGGCTTTCTCTACGTTGGAATCAGTAAACCAGCGCCATTTCTGATCGGTGGTTCGATGCTTTTGCTGACATTCGTCGTGTGTCTTTTTGTGGTTCGTAGATCTCAGAAGCGCCAGCCGGCAACGCCCGTCTCACACTGAGCCATCTCATAGTCTGGTGGCGAAATTCTTTACAGTTGAGCAGGCGAGACCGCTGCAGCCAGAGCGCTAACATACCAATACAACTAGTTTTTAGCTTTTTGGTCTAATTGGCACGCTACTTGCTAGCACTGCACACACATAAAAGTGTTAAGTGGAGTTCAGCTCATGAAAGCTATTTTGCCTGTCGCCGTTGCCGTTTTGAGTTTCTGTTCCGCCCTTAGTGCGCATGCTGTCCCCACGCCGCTGCAACAAGCTGGCTTTGCCAAAATGGATCAAGCTGGAGGAACACTCGGCAAAGACGTAGGGTTTAATGGTGCGACCACAAACGATTATACTTGGCTGCCCGGCGAAACGTTGAACTGGGACTATAGCTATGACGGTACAATGCTCAGTTTCACTTGGGCCGGCGTGACCGTCGAACAAACGATCGCGATATCTGATCCGGTTGTGGGTTTTACTGGTTATGTCCGCAATACCTTTAAAGACAATCTGCCAAGCGACTTAAGTTTGACGGTTGATATTGATCCAGTGGGTGGCACTGACCTGGCCCCAATCACTGCAAATCTAGGGGATGGTTTCATCAATTTTTCCATCAATGAGATGGTCGGTAGCACATGGAGCGTCTCCGGGACTGCGCAAGCAAACTGGACTGGGCCGCTTGCAACAAGCCCTAACTCGCGCTTTGCATTTCAAATTGATGCACTCATCGATCCAGACCCAATCGATGTCAGTGAGCCTGCTACTGTCGCGCTGCTTGGCCTGGGCCTAGTTGGTTTGGGTGTAGCAGCCCGTCGCCGTCGCTGACCCAACCCTTATCGCTTGACTTGCGCCTCTGTCGTCAAGCTTGAGCTATCTGCAAACTCGGCGGTGAGCGTAATCTGACCGTCGTCAACGGCGACTTCAGCGATATCGAACAGCATCAGATGACGGCCACCTGGCTCGAAGGTCAGCGTGCCGTCGCTGTCAATCAGAAGGGCGTCGACCTTTTTCATGCGCATGGCGCCGCCTTGGTCTTCCATGATATGAAGTTCAATGCGCCCAACTTCTGCGGATGTCACTTGCGTCAGCGCCAGGCTTGCAGGGCCTTTAATAACGCCATAGCCACCTGCAGGCCGACCCGGCGCTGGATTGAGGCGGACGGTGAAATTTTCCGCCGACAAAACGGCAGTCCCTGCGGGCGCTGCAGCCTCTTCGCTGCATGCCGAAACGAGCGCTAGGCCAATAATCGCAGCTGACTTTGCCAAATTTAGAACTTTCATCCGTTTTTCCTTCGTGCCGGCTCTTGTCATGCTCGCGGGGTTGTAGTCGCAAATGGCCTCCTTATATAGCCAACATGCCGGTGCACGCCATGCAAATCACGGTGCTGCGCGCGGAATTCAAGACGGATTGCACGGGGGTGCTTTTGCTGCACCTGCAGGGCTAGAGGAAGAATAGGAATTTGCTATGGGGAAAGTCATAGGCATCGACCTTGGCACCACCAACAGCTGTGTTGCTTTGATGGATGGCGCCAAACCAAAAGTCATTGAAAACGCTGAAGGCGCACGCACGACGCCGTCCATGGTGGCGTTCACAGAAGACGGGGAACGTCTGGTTGGCCAAAGCGCCAAGCGTCAAGCGGTGACCAACCCAAACAACACTCTATTCGCCATTAAGCGTTTGATTGGTCGTACCTTTGATGACCCGATGACCAAAAAAGATAAGGATATGGTGCCTTATGACATTGTCCGGGCTGATAATGGCGATGCCTGGGTAGAAGCTCAGGGCGAGAAATATTCTCCAAGCCAAGTCTCCGCTTTCATCCTACAAAAGATGAAGGAAACTGCTGAAGCGTTCCTTGGCGAGACTGTTGACCAAGCGGTCATAACCATGCATTATTATTTTAACGATTCGCAGAGTCAGGCAACGAAAGACGCCGGGAAAATCGCTGGCCTTGAAGTCCTGCGGATCATCAATGAACCGACCGCTGCAGCGCTCGCTTATGGCCTTGAGAAAAACGACGGCAAGACGATAGCCGTCTATGACCTAGGTGGCGGCACATTTGATGTGTCGATCCTGGAAATTGGCGACGGTGTGTTTGAAGTGAAGTCCACCAACGGGGACACGTTCCTTGGTGGGGAAGACTTCGACAACCGCATTATTGAGTTTTTGGCTGACGAGTTCAAAAAGGAAAAGGGCATTGACCTGACGCAGGACAAGCTGGCCCTGCAACGCCTGAAAGAGGCAGCGGAAAAAGCCAAGATCGAGCTGTCCTCTTCGACGCAAACCGAAGTCAATTTGCCGTTCATCACGGCGGACCAATCCGGCCCGCAACACCTCAACACCAAACTGACCCGCGCTAAGCTGGAGCAGCTGGTGGAGGACTTGGTTCAGCGCACGCTTGAGCCTTGCAAGAAAGCGCTCAAAGACGCTGGTATTTCCGCGTCCGACATCGATGATGTGGTACTTGTCGGCGGCATGACCCGCATGCCGAAGATCACGGAAATTGTGAAAGAC
>CAKZYD010000400.1 GCA_937884085.1 uncultured Sphingomonadales bacterium
GCGCGTCAAACTGACAAAACTATACCCATCAATCTGAATGATTCAGAGGACTAGTTCCCGGGACCAAAATTACCGCCGAATTGATAACGCAGGCTAATGAGGCCGGTGCTTTCCGTCCAGTCAGCGGACCGGTCAATGGACAACTGTCCAATGACGCTGAGTTCTGGCGACACATCATATTGCACGTTGACCCGTCCAGATGCGGCTAGCGACGTGACGCTATTTTCCTCATAGAAGTTCGGTTGGTCTAGCTCAAAGGCCTCCAATTGCTGCTGTAAAGTAGGGCTCCCTGGGAAGAAGGCGACAGCGTCTTCGGTAAAGTGCTGTACGCCGATGGAAGCGCCTACATCCAAGCTAAGCTTCTGGGTTTGCAGCGTATAGTTGACCGGGAAGGTGGCGCTGAGAAAGTCTTGCGGGCTGAAATAGCCGCCGTGACCTAAGGTGAAGTAGCGCCGGTTTTCCTCAAAGCTGAAATAACCAATGTTGAAGCCAAGGCTCAAGGTGCGGTCGGTATTCTGACCAAATTTCAGATAGAATCCGCTATTGCCTTCCACATAGTCGTTGCTGTCAATGTTGCGGCCGTCATAGACGCCGAATGTCCCGTTCAAGTAGATGCCGAAGTTGCCATAGTCCTGCGCCAATTGTAGGCGGGCCTTATTCCCGGTCACACCGCCGAACTCGGTGCCGTTCACAGGGTCAGATAAGCCGGCCCAGGAGAGGATGGAGTCGGTGATTGGGTCGCGATTGACATCCAACTCAATAGCAAATCCGCTGTCGAAGGCATATTCAAAGCCCAACCCGCCAATGATGTTTAGAACTTCAAAGCCAAGCGGTGTGGTCCCCACATAGAAGTCAAAATAGTCTGAATCATAGGAGAACCGGATACCGACGCCCCCGGCGGTATCTTCGTTCGGCGTTCCGCGATCTTCTGCTTCCACCAACGCAAGGGTGCCTAGGAACCGCGTGGTAAATGGATCAGATCCAAAATCGCCAGCGCTTAGGAAGACCGGCTCGATTTGAATGCCAAAGCGGCCAATCGCTGGGTTGAAATTGAACTCAAGCGGCGCGTTGGCTTCAAAAAGCTGGGCAAGACCCTCATCGCCGCTCCGATAGCGAAAGCCAAAGCCGCCCGCGGTGAAGGGCTGTACCTCGGCCCGCAAAGCGCTGATTTCAGAATCAATTTGATCCGTCTGGGCCGTGCGCAAAGCCGGCGGCGTGTTGGCTGGTTGTTTGGCTTGCGCCGGTGTTCCCAGGCGCCGCAAACGCTCACGAATATTCTCCTGTGGGTCGCGCTGCGCCGTCTGGGCTTGCTCGTCTAACTGCGCCATATAAATCGGGCTTTTTGACGCGCTAGCTCGGGACGTACCAGCCGCTGGGCTGTAGCTGTCCAGATCGTCACGAATTGAGGAGGGTGCTGGCGTCTTGGCCCGCACTGGAGCAACCGCTTGAACCCGCACAGCCGGTGTCGAAACGGGCTTAGATGGAACGTCCTGCTGTTGCAGAATTTTCGCTGCGGTTTCAATACGCGCGGGCTGTAGGGCTTGAAGATGCTGTGCTTGTTGGAAGGCTTCGATGGCCCCTGCGTTATCGTTGCGGGCCCTGGCCAACTTACCGCGCATAAACTGGTAGGCTGGCTTACTGTTATGAAGAGCATCCGCAGAGGCTAAGAGCCTCCCAGCGTCTTCGATCCGCCCAAGGGCCAGCAAATTGGCGCTTGCACCAACCACAGCGGCGGTTTCATTGGGGAAGCGCTTCAACACGTCTTGATAAACTTCAACGGCGGTAGATGGACGACCGGTGGATTCGGCAAAGCGGCCAATCAGCAAGAGAACTGCTTTGTCTTTTGCGAAGTTCTTCGATAGCAGCGATAACCGCTGGGCTGCGGTTTTGGTGTCTCCGGCATTGAGAGACTGACCGGCTAGGTGCAGCATGACATTGTAGGTAATAGCATTGAGGCGGCTTTGGTCGTCCGCGCTCAACCGCAACTCATTCAGCCCGACCAGCAAAGATTCAGCCTGCAAAAGTCTGCCTTGCTGTTCCAACAGACCGGCGAGTCCAATCAGTGAGGCCGTATCTATAGTGGTGGGCAGTCCTGCGATTTGCAGCGTGGAATTCTGCTGGGACCGCTCAATCTCTGGCTTTGCCAATTCAGCGGCGCGCTGAGCTGCGGCCATTTCCTTTTCAAGTTCTGAGGCAAGGCCATCTTGTGATAACAGCCGATAGGTTTGGGCTGCGGCCGCCGGTTGTGATTGAGTTTGCGAAGACGCCTTAATAACCTCAAATGGCTGTGTCGCATTGAGCGGCGGCGCAATGACAAGGCCGGTACCCTGATAGCCGTCAGCGCTATCCTTAAAGACGGCTCCAACCAGCTTGACGCGAACGTTTGAGCCTGGGTTTCGGTTGCTGACAGAGTTGGACTGCTGGATAAACTGTGCATCCGATTGTAGGTTTTTAGCCGCCTCCAAGGCACTGATAGCCGTACGCACATCACCCGATTTGCGCGCGGTGTCTGCAATCAATTCATAGACAACCGGTTCATTTGGCATATCATCCAAAGCTGTATCCAAAAGCGCGCTGGCAGCGCGAATATCATCCATATCCAAGGCCGCGCCAACGGCGCCGCGCAGCGCCCAGAGGTCACGGGAATCCATAACTAAGGCCGCCCGGTAGAGCGACAAGGATTCTTCGTAATCTCCAGTGGCTTGGCGCAGTTGGCCAACCGCCCTCAAGATATTTGGGTTATTTGGCTTTACGTCATAAAGGCCAAGCAGGGCTGTTTCCGCGACGCGATAGCGCCCGTCGGCCAAGGCAACAAGTCCTTCTTGCAGCTGCAGGTCATCGCGCACATCAGCCAGGCTGTTGCGTTCGCGTGCTGATAGCGTTTGGTCTTCCAAGCGAGACATGGCCACACGCGCTAAACGCAAATCCCCATTGCCAATTAAGAACCGAATGAAGCCTAGCTGGACTTGGCTATCGAGCGTGACGCCAGACGCCATTACCAATTTGACCAAGCGTTCGGCTTGGCGATCCATCTCGAGCTTTTGAAAAGCTGCGACGATGACTGGCGCTTTGCTCGGGATTTCCGGCCCTGACTCGTAAAGATTGAGCAGCTGTGTTTGAGCAATATCGCTTTGGCCAAGTAGGCCGCGCTGAACAGCTGCATCAACATCGCGGAGAAGTTCCATCTCCAAGATTACAGCGACAACGGTCTCATTACGGGCTTTTTTGGGAAGCGCAGACAAGACGTCAACGGACAGATCCCAGCGCCGCCGATCAGCATAGTGGTAAGCGGCGACCAGCGCAGTGCCCTGGCTTGTACCCGGTGCCTTTAGGGCCGGTTCCATCAGGGCGTCCGCTTGCCGATATTTACCCGACTTGTCTAAATGGCGTGCATATTCTAACCGCAACCATGGATTCTCAGGGTCTGCATCCAAAGCCTTTGCAAACTGGGTCTCCGCAACGTCCGGTCGACGATTATAAATGGCGAGATGGGCCGCGATGCGGGCTTGTGTTGCCTTTGCATCCTGGGAAGCGCCGGATAGAGCAAAATCTCGCTGCAATCGGGCCAAACCGGGATAATTTTCGGTTTGAATATAGAGGTCGGCTAGCGCCTGCATGGCCGCCGCGTCTCCCGGGCTTTGCATAGCGACGCGTTGATAGAGGTCTATGGCGCCATCAGTGTTGCCCCGAACGCGCTCCAATCTTGCAAGAGCCAGCGTCTTTTGCCGATTTTCGTCAGGATTGCTTGGTTCCAGCGCAGCCAACGTCCTCTGTGCGGCTCCATAGTCAGATCGTTCAATTGCCTCAATGCCGCTGTTATGGCCTTGCCAGAATTTGGCAGCGGACAGCGCAGAGCCATAGCTTTTTCGCAGGCTGCGATCTGCTCTGAACGCTTCTTCAAGAAGGTCTACCGCCTTATCAAAGCGTTGTTGGCGCAGACGCACAATACCAAGTCCGGCGAGTGCTTCGCCATCATTTGGCTTTTCGCGTAGAATGGCTCGAAAGGCCTGATAAGCCGGCTTGAGGCGTCCCCTTTCCAGCGCCGTGAAGGCCGTATAGCGCCGACCATCAATGCTATTGGGATCAAGTTTCGACAAAGAACCCTGCATTTTGCGGCGCACTTCGGTGTCGGCGCCGCGATACTCTAGATATCGGTTATAGTAGCCAACATCGGCTGGCTTTGCGTCGAGCCACATCAGGGCCGAACGCATGGACGCTAAATTTTGTTGCTGCCGACCCGCCAGCAAGCTGTCTTGATCAGCCATCATATCGACAAATAGCTGCAAGCTTTGGCTGCGGGTTTCAGGCCGATAGGACAGCACCTTTGCATAAGCTAAGCGCGCTTCTGCAAATTCAGGCTGGGCGTTGGTCATAGCCTTCAGACCATCGCGTGCCTCATCCCAGCGTGTCTCAATACCCGCGAGTGTCTCGTAATATTCGATACCAATGAGACCAGCGATGTCGCGGCCCTCGAAGACGCGCTCGTAGCTAAGAACGGCTTCCTCGGTCTTTCCGGCCTTCGCGAGGGCACGCGCCTTTTCGAGAACGTCGGCATTTACCTGGCGATTGCGGATTTCATCATCTAGCAAGTCCGCTTTCTGCTCTGCGCCTGGGATCTGGAAAAGCCGCTTGCGCAGCGATTTCGCGTCTTCAAAATTCGCTTCATTCAGATATAGCAGGCCAAGCTGATATAGCGCATCTACATTGGTGGGATCGGTTTCAAGAATGCGCGAGAGCGCCGTCCTTGCCAAATCACCGCGGCCGCGTGATTGCCAAAAATTGGCCTGATCGAATAGCAGCTGAAAAACGCCTTCAGTCTGAGCCTCTTTCGCCGCATCTTCCAGCGCTGCTTGGGCCACAGAAATGGTAGCCGCTCCAAGCGCAAGGGCGCTGCTGACCGAAAGGATCTGGCGTTTAAACGATTGGATCATTGCAATATTCCAGTGCTGAAAAAAGAGAGGCGCTTACTCAGCGGCGACCGTACGCAGGCTAGCTTGAAACGCTTCAAACTGCCGGCGCGCCCGACGGCGTAGCGCGAAAAAGATACTTGCAGTAAACAACACAACGCCGAGCACCATGACAATGGGCATTAGCCAGGGTCGCTGGGTCAAATACCAGCGGGCGAAAGTATGCGGCGGCAGGCTGCCGACATGATAGGGATCGGCGACTCGGAAACTGAGAATTTCGGAGCCCGATAGCGTGACGAAATCCCCTTGGAAGAATGGCCCTCCATCAGCGGACCCGAAGGCCTGGGCAATGTCAACGAGACCTTGTGCGTCTGATGCCATCAAGGCAACGATTGTGCGCCCCTTCGCCAGAGGCGACTCATAGGATGTCATCATTGCAGAAACGGCGTCCGCGCTAAGGTCGACTTCATCGCGCTGAACGCCCGTCTCAAAGAACTGGGATGCCTGGTCGCCGATACGTTCGATGGGGCTGGCTGCATCTACCTTGATGCGCCCACCAGAGACGCCAACGGGGGCGATGTCGGCCCATTTGCTGAACAGCGGTTGGTTGTCAAAGCCGCCGAGAATGATGATATCGCGGTCAGAATAGCTATCGACATCGCGGGCGCTGCCAATCTCGACGCCAAAGGCTGGATAGCCCGAACGGTCACCAAGTACGCCCATTACGCGGAACAACGCGCGAAGCTCTTCAGCCCCATAGCGGTCTGGCATGATGACAGCAGTTTCAGACAAGTCGGCGAGCCGCGTAAAGGGGAAGCCCGCTTGCGCTAAGAAGGCCAGGTTGGGCATCCGCGCAAAGCGATGCGCGCGGGACATATCGATGGCGCTATCAGAGTCAATCGACACCCGCAGTTCAGAGGGCAGCTGGTCAAGATTGGCGGCAGAGGTGTTCGGGTGCAGATCAAAGAAGAACTGCAGCTGGTTCTGCCCGTTGATTAAGAAGGGCGGAATGGCGATTTCGGCTGAATTCTGGGTGAAATCTGTACCGAGAATTTGATCCGGCAGCGTGCGCCCATTGTCTGAAAGGGGCAGACCCTTTAAGAAGCGATCGTTGATAAGCACATCCAAGCGTGAACGCTCTAGATTTATCATCTCCTCGCCCGGATAGCGGAAGTTGAGCCGCAGCGGCACACCCTCATCGCCCCAAACGAAAAGGTCTGGGGATGTTCGGAAGTTGACGGTCAAGATGCCAGGTGACAGCCCGCGACCTTCTAAGGAGGTCTGGGAAGAAATCTCGCCAAAAGTCGTTGGATTATTGGACGACAGCCAGGCTGGCGCATCAT
>CAKZYD010000401.1 GCA_937884085.1 uncultured Sphingomonadales bacterium
GTCGTCGCCAGTGTTGAGCGGCCGACGGCCGTTACAGGCCTGCGCCCGACCGATTCACCACGCACCTGGCTGCACGATCCGAGCATCATCGTGAGCGAAGACATCACACTGCCAACCGGCGACGTCCTTGCGCGCGCCGGTGATCGGATCAATCCGCTTGAAATGATGCCCCTCACCTTGAAGCTGATCCTCATCGATGGCGACGACCCAAAACAGGTCGAGTTTGCGCTCAAAGAAACAAAGCACGAAACCCGCACGCGCAGGATCTTGGTCTCCGGTGCGCCTCTCGAGCTGATGCGCGCGACGGAAAAGCGATTTTACTTCGACCAAGACGGCCAGATCACGAGCAAATTCGGCATCACTCAAGTGCCGGCCATCATCGTTCAGGAAGGCAACCGTCTGCGGATCTCAGAGATTGATGTGCGCAAGCATTTGGCGGCCCTGGCGCGCGCGGAACGTGGGCGGCCATGATGCGGTGGCTACACAACATCGTGGCAGTTGCGGCTGTGCTCATAGGGCTGGCGACCATCAGTGTCAGCCCTGCAAAAGCAGGACCGACCTGCCATGGCAGTTTCGTCAATCCGATCACCGATGTCTGCTGGTCCTGCATGTTTCCGCTGTCATTAGGCGGGCTGAGCATTTGGCCATCTTCGCGCCCGGACGCCCCCAATCCGTCTTTGCCGCTGTGTGTCTGCGCAACGCCGCTGCCCCGTGTAGGGCTATCTGTTGGCTTTTGGGAGCCCGTACGGCTGATTGATGCCACCATGAAGCCGTTCTGTTTTCCCAATCTCGGCGGCCTCACCATCTCTCCAGGACTTCGGATTGGTCAAAAATCCATGACCACGGAAGATGGCAATGAGCGCGATCGCGGCGAGTGGAATATCCATTGGTATGCCTATCCGCTGCTTTATTGGATGGAAGTCGTTGCCGACTTCCTGTGCTTGCAGTCCGGCAGCTTTGACATTGCCTATCTCTCTGAGCTCGATCCGCTGTGGCAGTCGGATGAACTCACCTATTTGCTCAACCCGGAAGCGATCTTGTTAGCCAATCCGCTTGCCGTGCTTGCCTGCGCAGGCGACTGCGTTGCCGCTACCGTTGATCTGCCGAGAAAAGAGCTCTTTTGGTGCGCGGGCTGCCAGGGGACGATGTATCCGCTTAATGGCAATGTGTCCGCGCAATGGGGGCACGTCCAAGGCAGCCGTCTTGCGGCATCACGCATGGCTTATAAGCTACATCGCCAAGCCATTGCCTGGGGCACCATGGGCGGTGAGGCGCTGTGCGGCAAATATCTAATGCCGGTCATGGACAAGCGGCAATACCGCCTGCAGCTCATCAATCCCAATCCCTCCACATCAGGCCGCTTTGCCTGTGCGCCCATCGGCACCCATTCCCAGCTTTACGAAGCGGGCAAATATCTTCCGGTGGTCGGCGAAGATTTCGGCTATCTCGTCTGGCGGAAGCGAAACTGCTGTGCGCTCTAGTCCCACATATTATATTTGCCTCTTGGTGGCAGTGGTTGCCCTGAGCCTTGTGGCGGGCCCGCATATTGCAACGGCGCAAGACGCTGCGGTTCGACTTGAGGACCTTGGTCTCAACCCAACAAGCACGGCTGCGAAACGCGGTCTGGACGCCGCTGAAAGCCTGGACCTAGACGCGGCGCAAGAACGTGGCGAAGCTGAAGCCAAAAAGCTTGAGCATTTCAGTGAGACGATCCGGCTCCGCGGCGATGAGGTGCGCAGGCAAGCTCTAGAGATCGCGCAAGGCGCGCAGGCCAACACAAAGGCTTATTGGAGTGCGCAGCGCAGTGCCGACCCAGACGCGTTTGATGCGATGATTGCAGAAGCGCAAGCGGCGCGCGAGGAGGCGTCTGCCGAGAAAGACCGGCCGCTACTACTGTCTTTCATCAGCCTTTCCATGCCGCCTGAAGCGATCCGCGCGCTTGTGAGGGACACCACAAAAGCGGGCGGCCATGTGGTGCTGCGCGGTTTCATAAACAACAATGCACGGAAAACCGTTGCTGCCATGCAAGAGGTGTTTGACGACCCTAATGAAGCGGCGGGCATTGGTGTCGACCCACGACTGTTTCGCGCCTATGAGATTACCGCGGCACCGTCCATCGTCATCACCACCGCGGATGTGGATTTGTGCGATGGTTTTGATTGCGTCTCCTCCGTGCCCGCCCATCACAAGATCGCCGGTAACGTCACGCTCGGCTACGCCTTGTCTCAAATAGCCAGGGAAGGCGACGCGGCAGGGCAGGCGGCGACGGCCTATTATAAACGCCTCGAGAGCGAGCAATGAGGGGCGGTGTGTTACTCGCGGTCTTATGGGCGCTGTTCAGCATCGCGCATGCTGCTGCGCAAACTGAAGAGGCCAAAGAGGACGGCAAGGCTTTTGCCGACACACTTCGGCCAGACATAGAGGGTTTGGCCAATACCGAGCCCACAGCAGAACAGCTTCCTGGCTACACCAGTGACACGCCAAGCGAAGCTGGGCTCTATGACGTCCCCGAGACCTGGGAGACGCAGGGCACGATTGCGCGCTCAAGCAATGACAATGCCGTCGCCGTCGACGAAATCCTGTCCAATAACCCAGCGACCCCAACCGATGAAATCGTCGAAACCCTCGATAATGCGCTGACTCTGCAAGAAGACCCGGTGCCTCTGGTATCGGGCTATTCAGAAGGCGGCGGGGACTGTGTTGCGATCCCGGGAGGCGAGACCACGACCGGCATTGCGCAGTTCACCTGCAATGTGGGCAATGAGATCAGCCAGACCACTGGCAGCTGCACCATCGATCTCCAGGTCGTCACCCAAGAGGCGCACTTTTATTTCTGCAGCCGCTATTCAACGTTTTGTAACGTACATGATTTTTCAAGTTGCCAATTCGTCACGAATGTGACGATCCCCTGCGGCTATATTTACGGCTGCATCGACTTAGATATTTATGCCTGCCCAAGTGTTCTTCCGTCCGGACCAGCCGGGCACTTTCTGGCCGAATGGCCGTTCCTCCAGCGCAACGAGATCGCGTGCAGCGCTTTGGAGGCAGCCACCACCTGCGGCGTGGCGAGCGCGGAAGTCTGCACACAAGGGCCAGAAACCCGCGTTATCGATGGGGTCAGCTATACCGAAGACTGTTGGCAATGGCAGCGCGATTATGCTTGCACGGTCTATACACCTGCCAGTGACTGCGACGCGCTTGAGGCCAACGGCGAGTGCACCTTCAGGGAAGAATACTGCATCACCGAAGAAGAGCCCTGTTATACCTATGAACGCGTTTATGATTGTCCTGGGTCGGTCATCGAAAGCGCAGAAACAAACTACATCTGCGATGGCAACATCGCTTGTATCGAAGGCAATTGCGAGCAGTTCGAGCGCGTTGCAAATACCGAGTTCGATGAGGCGGTTTCTGGCCTTGCAGCCATGTCTGAAGCGGCCAAACAGCTTGATCCCAACAATCTGCGGATCTTCAATGGCGACAGCAATCGCTGCAAGAAAAAGCTCTTCTCCTTATTTTCTTGCTGCGGCGGCAATGGCATTCCCTTGATTGGTGACTGCAATGAAGTCGAACGCGCACTGCCGGAGAAGATTGACAACGGCCTGTGTCACTATGTCGGCACCTATTGTTCCAAAAAGTTTCTGGGCGCCTGTTTGACCAAAACCAAGAACTATTGCTGCTATGGCTCAAAGTTATCCCGCATAATTCAGGTACAAGGCCGCGCCCAATTGGGCATAGGATGGGACCGTCCAAAAGATGAGTCGTGCAACGGCTTTACCGTTGCCCAGTTTCAAATCCTTGATCTCAGCTTGATGGATTTTTCCGAAGTGGAAGCAGACCTCATGGCGTCTGTTTCTCTTCCTGATCAATTAGAGACAGTCGATCGACTGCAAGATCGCATTGGAGACTATTATGCCGCAGCAGAGGAGTAAGACATGAGCGAGGGTAAAGACCTCCAGGCCATGTCTTGGCCGACAATGCTGATCCTGTGGTGGTTTTATCGCATCAACCGCGAAGAGACCCTGGAAGAACTACAGCGCGATCTGGAGATTACCCATCCAGGTCTGTTTGATAGAGAAACCCTCGTCTCAAGCATGAATTGGCTGGCCGAGAGAGGCTATGGCCGGTGGATTGGCTCGCAGCCGGAAATCGGTCGAAAGTTCACAACAACACGCCCAGGTGAAAAGGCGGCGCGGGCGCTGATCGAACACATCATCACTTTCATCGAAGGCCCAAACAGCAAGCTGTCACGCATGATGTTCGCCAGCATGGCGCAGGCACCAGCCCCTGGTGATGATAAGGGCGGCGGCGATGAGTAAGGCCCTTTGGAGGTTTGTTTGGCGCCCGTTTTCTCTGGCACTTGTGTACTTGTGCGTCATGGGGCCACCGGTCTTTGCGGCGCCCGATAAAGACCTCGAAAGCGTCGATCCTTCCTCGCGCTACTGCGCCCAAGAAAATCTGGGCTACTGGTTTTATTGCTCCAAACCGAGCCGCGAAAAGCCAGAGCCGAAGGAATCCAAAGCGCAGCCTCCATCAGTGCCGCAAACAGCGACTGAGCAAGTCGAAGCCATACACGCGCAGCTTGCTGCGCTGCGCGCTCGCGCCGTGCTGGAACCCACGGAAGAAAACGTACTGGCTTATCAGCAGTTTCAGTTTGAGCAGGTCGAACGGGCCAGTGTCTTCTCTGATGTCTGGCGGCGCAATGTGTGGACCAACCCGGACATTGATTATTCGCTCAAACGGCCAACAAACAATTTGGCAGTCCAAAGCTTCTTAGATCAGCGCAAACTCTACAAAACCGCCGCCATGGCGGAAATCTCCCAGCGCTACGGCGTATTTTACTTCTTCTCAGGCGCATGCCCGGTGTGCAAGCAGTTCAGCCCGATCCTGCGCACGGTCACCAGGACCTACGGGATCAACGTTTTGGCGGTCTCGACGGATGGCGCGCCTAGCGATGTGTTTCCCAATTATCGCGTGGAAAGCGGTCACCGGATGCGCATGGGCATGGAGTCTGGACCGGTGCCGCTTGTGGTGCTGTTTGATGCGCAAACCAATGACGTCATTCCCGTGGGCTACGGCATGATGGCCGCCGATGAACTCGTCGACCGGCTCTATGTCCTCACCCAAACCAAACCCGGCGAAGATTATTAAGGCGGCTAGCAAGGAACATGAAGATGGCAAAGAAAAGCAGAAAGACGATCCGCGCAGCGATCTCTTCGCTGCTCATGGGCACCATTCTGGCCACGGCTGCGCCATCACAGGCCAATGTGGCAACACGGATGAACGGTTTTTTTGATGCCATGGGCGGCGCTGCCAATGTGTCTGGGCCAAGCGCCTTTCAAGGGCAATCCGCAGGCTACTATACGCTTGGTAACGTCTACATTCGCACGCCGGTGCAGAACCAGAC
>CAKZYD010000402.1 GCA_937884085.1 uncultured Sphingomonadales bacterium
CTGTTCCGCTTCACCCAGCTGCAAACCAGCTTCGGCATGAACATGCTGGCCCTCAATGGCGGCAAGCCAGAGCAGATGGGCCTGCGCGAGATCTTGAAAGCCTTCATCAAGTTCCGCGAGCAAGTCATTACCCGGCGGTCGAAATTCGAGCTGGGTAAGGCCCGTGACCGCGCCCACATCCTGGTCGGCCTGGTCATCGCCGTCACCTTCGTGGATGAAGTCGTCGCCATCATTAGGAATGCGGCCAGCCCTGCCGACGCCCGCGAAAAGCTGCTGGCGCGCCACTGGGATGCAGCGGCTGTGATGGACTATCTGGACCTCATCGAAAGCGGCGCCAAAGAAGTCGAAGATGGCAAAGTACGCCTGTCGGAAGATCAGGAGAAGGCCATCTTGGACCTGCGCCTCAATCGCTTGACGCAGCTAGGCCGTGAGGAGATTGGCGAGGAGCTGAAAAAGCTCGCTGTCACCATCACCGAGCTTTTAGAAATCCTGCGCAACCGGGCGCGCCTTTATGAAGTGCTGCGCGAAGAGCTGGTCGAGGTCAAAGACGAGTTCGACACCCCGCGCCGCACCGAGGGCATCGAAGGCGATTTCGGCCAGATTGACGATGAAAGCCTCATCGAGCGCGAGGAGATGGTCGTCACGGTCACCCACTCCGGCTACATCAAGCGCGTGCCGCTCTCCACCTACCGGGCGCAGCGGCGCGGCGGCAAGGGCCGGGCGGGCATGTCCACCCGCGAGGAGGACGTCCTCACCCAAGTCTTCGTCACCTCCACGCACACGCCGGTGCTGTTCTTCTCCAATCTGGGCCAAGTCTACCGCATGAAGGTCTGGCGCCTACCCGAAGGCGGCCCGCAAGCGCGCGGCAAGCCGCTCATCAACCTGCTCCCCTTGCAGGCGGGCGAAAGCATCAGCGCCATCCTGCCCCTGCCAGAGGATGAGGAAACCTGGGGCGATCTCAACGTCGTCTTCGCCACGGCTAAAGGCAATGTGCGCCGCAACTCCATGGCAGACTTCACCAACGTACCTTCCAATGGCAAAATCGCTATCCGCTTTGAAGAAGGCTCCGATGACAAGCTCATCGGCGTCATGCTCTGCACAGAAGATGATGACATCCTGCTCGCGGCGCGCGGCGGCAAATGCATCCGCTTCCCCGTGTCAGACGTGCGCGTCTTCAAAGGCCGCACCTCAACCGGCGTGCGCGGCATGAAGCTCGGCATCGGCGATGATGTCATCTCCTTAAGCATCCTCGCAGGCCAACGCGCCAAAGGCGTCACCGCCGACGATCGCACGGCCTATCTAAAAGCCGCTGCTTGGAAATCTGAGCCGGGTGAGCAAACGCTCAGCGATGAAAAGCAAGCCGCCATGGCCGAGGCCGAAGAATTCATCCTCACCGTAACCTCAAACGGCTTCGGCAAACGCTCCAGCTCCTACGAATACCGAACCTCAGGCCGCGGCGGCCAAGGCATCACCAACATAGACACGAGCATCAGAAACGGCCACGTCGTCGGCTCCGGCCGTGCGGCTGAGACCGATCAGATTATGCTTATCACGAACCAAGGGAAGCTCATTCGAACGAGTGTGGCGGAGATCCGGATTGCCGGGCGCGCGACACAGGGGGTGACGATCTTTAAGGTTGCTGACGGGGAACAGGTTGTTTCTGTGGCTACTATTGAGGAGACGGAGGAGGAACACTCTGAGGAGAACCAGACTAATTCGGATACTTAAATCTTGTTAATTCATAAAAGAAGCGATACGATCACCTTATGTTCTCATCATTCAACGCTGAACTGGACCTCGTGAAAACAGCTAGAGGCCAACGATTTGGTACTATACTTGCAGATCCTCCTTGGCAGTTCCAAAACAGAACTGGCAAAGTAGCACCAGAACATAAGCGCTTAAATCGTTACTCAACTATGACGCTTGATGAGATCTGTTCCCTACCAGTGAACGGATTGGCGGCTGATCCATCTCATTTGTATCTTTGGGTGCCTAATGCGCTTCTGCCGGATGGCTTGAAAGTAATGCAGTCTTGGGGCTTTCGCTATGTTTCAAATATCGTTTGGCACAAGGTTAGAAAAGATGGAGGCTCTGATGGACGAGGCGTTGGATTCTATTTTCGCAATGTAACTGAAGTCCTTTTATTTGGTGTCAAAGGCAGAAATGCTCGCACGCTCGCACCCGGGCGACGTCAAGTGAACATGATCCAATCGCGTAAACGTGAACACAGCCGAAAGCCTGACGAACAATACAATGTCATTGAATCTTGTTCTTGGGGCCCAAGACTTGAGATGTTTTCAAGAGGGGCTCGAAAAGGTTGGACAGTTTGGGGCAATCAAGCGGACGAAAACTACGAGCCGACTTGGGACACGTATAATTACAATAGTTCGGCGATAGCTGCCGAATGACGTCAAACGACTACGAAAAAGACGTCTCAGTTGGTCGTAATGCTGACGCCATCGGCCAAATTGAAAAAGTCTTTGGTTCTGACCTTTGTGATAGATTTGAAATTTTCAGCTATAGAAATGCAGCCTCCGTTTTGCTTTCCAATTTCAAACCACAGTATGAGTTCATAATTAAGTTTTTAAATGAGTTTTCTATTACCGAAACAATGATTCGCACTCCGGGCGGTAATAAAGGACCGATCGTTAAATACATCGAAGACTATTTCCCTTCTGGATGGCAAGAGACACAGATATCTGCTGATCTACATGTAAGTTTAAACTCCACTGGGCGTAAAAGAACTCAGCTCAATAGCTATATAAAGAGAGGATACTTGGATGGGCATAAGATTGATTTTGTGAATGGTCGTCTTGCAGTGGACGTTGAATGGAACAGCAAGGACCAGACATATGACAGAGATCTGTATGCATTCTCGGCCTTTTATCAGGCTGGCGCAATTGATTTGGGCTTAATCATAACTCGTGGAAGTAGCATTAATACTGACTACCTGCGTAAGCTTGGCAAAGTCCTTAAAAAGAACGGAGAAGAAGGTTCCGAGCCCGTTTACAAAAAATTTGGCGCGTCAACGACTTGGATGGGCAAACTTCTTTATCGTCTTGATGCCGGAAGAAATGGGGGCTGCCCAGTCTTGGCAGTAGGTATTACTCCAAATTGCATTCGCCCCGAATAGGAATTAGTAAACCATCAAAAATAGATTGAGTATAAATTTATTGGGCTATTTTACTCACAATGAACATAGGTAAAGTATACTTTATTCGTGGTTCCGTATCGGGGAAAATAGGGACAGGGAAAATAGGGACAGGGGAAAATGGGGACAGGGGGAAAATGGGGACAGGGAAAATGGCAGGGAAAATGGGGACAGTAAACTTTTTTGGAAAATGGGGACAGTATACTTTTTTAAGGTTCCATATCTGGGTTGCAGCCGCGACCAAAGTAGACCTACTTTACCGAAACTGGAATTTGCAGGCCGATTTGAGGTGCAACATTGCCTGTATCTTAGGCTTGCGAAGAATCCTGTGGTGATACTGAAACGAAGCAAAGGCACACCGAGTGCAGAATAGTCTCAAGGTCTTTGCGAGCCTCTTCGTTGCAACCGCGGCAGTCTCAGCCTCTGCAAGTACGCCAGACAGTGCGCCACCCGTCGCCGAGCTAACCACACAGCGCGTCCTCCTCGGCGCCACCACCGCAGAAGCCTTCAAAACCCTAGGCGATAGCAACTGGCGCATGGAAGACGGCGCCATGGTGGCGTATGCTGGAACGGCGCCATCCTATCTGGTCAGCAAAGAGCGCTTCGCGGACTTCCGCTTGCATGTGGAATTCTATGCGAGCGCGGATGCCAATAGCGGGGTTTTTATTCGCTGCCAGGAGCCGGGCCGCATCACCGGTACCAATAGCTATGAGGTCATTATCTTCGCCCAGCGCCCTGTCCC
>CAKZYD010000403.1 GCA_937884085.1 uncultured Sphingomonadales bacterium
GGCAAAATACTGGACCAGCGAACTCCTTTGCGAGGTGGTCGATGAAGCCGTCCAAATCCACGGCGGCTATGGCTACATGTGGGAATACCCTATCGCCCGCGCCTATGCAGACGCCCGCGTGCAGCGCATTTACGGCGGCACATCGGAAATCATGAAAGAGATTATCTCGCGCGGCATGTGAGCCCGGTCGCGAGAAGGAGAAGACAAGATGCAAGAGGCCTATATTTTTGATGCCGTGCGCACACCGCGCGGCAAAGGCAAGAAAGACGGCGCCCTGGTGGAAGTCGCGCCTACGGAAATGTCTGTTCAGGTGCTGGCGGGGCTGCGCGACCGCAACACACTGGATACAGCGCTTGTCGATGACATCGTGTTTGGCATTGTTGAGCCGATTGGCGAACAGGGCGGCAATGTTGCGCGCACCGCTGCCATTCAAGCAGGCTATGACGAACGCGTCGGCGGCATGCAGGTCAATCGCTTCTGCTCCTCTGGTTTAGAAGCCTGCAATATCGCTGCCGCCCGGGTCATGTCTGGCGCATCCGATTTCGTGATTGGCGGCGGCGTTGAATGTATGAGCCGCGTGACCATTGGCGACAGTGGCATGCCGCTGGCTGCGGACCCGCTCTTATCAATCCCCAACTACTTCGTACCGCAAGGCATCGCGGCGGACCTGGTGGCCACTAAATACGGCTACAGCCGCACAGACCTGGATGCTTATGCGGTCGAGAGCCAAAAGCGGGCCAAGCAAAGCTGGGACGAAGGCCGGTTTGATAAGTCTATTCTGCCCGTCACCGACGACAATGGCCTCATCATGCTCGACCATGACGAATATATGCGGCCGCAGACCGATATGCAGTCGCTCGGCAGCCTGGCCCCATCCTTCCAAATGATGGGCGAATTTGCCGGTTTTGATGACGTGGCGCGCCAGCGCTATCCAGAGATTGAGAAACTTGAATACTACCACCATGCCGGCAATTCCTCCGGCATCGTTGACGGGGCAGCAGCGGTGCTCATCGGCAGCGCGGACGGCGGCAAGAAAGCAGGCCTTAAGCCGCGTGCCCGCATTAAGGCCTTTGCCTCCATCGGCTCAGAGCCGACAATCATGCTGACCGGCCCAGCCGAAGCCACCAAGCGCCTGTTTGAACGCACAGGTATGACGGCCAGCGATATTGACCTGTGGGAGCTCAACGAAGCCTTCGCCGCTGTCGTGCTGCGCTATATGGACCAGCTGAACATCGGGCATGACGACATCAACGTGAATGGCGGCGCGATTGCTATGGGCCACCCCCTTGGCGCGACCGGCGCCATGATTTTAGGGACGGCGCTTGATGAGCTAGAGCGCAGTGACAAAGAAACCGCGCTTGTAACGCTGTGTATCGGCAGCGGCATGGGCATTGCCACCGTCATTGAACGCGTTTGAGGAGATAAGACCATGACGAGCCTCCTGACCAGCAGCATCGATCAAGACGGGATCGCCACCATTACGTGGGACATGGCGGGCCACCCGATGAACGTCCTTTCCGAAGCGGCGCTCGAAGCGTTTGGCGAACACTGGTCCAAACATGCTGAGAATGATGCCGTGAAGGGCATTGTTGTGACGTCGGCGCGCAAGGAGTTTATTGTCGGCGCGGACATCAATATGCTTTGGAAGATGCGCAGCTATGATGCTGCAACGGTGTTTTCTGAAAACCAGCGTCTGTCTCAGTTTTTCCGAGAGGTGGAAACCCATCCAAAGCCAACCGTTGCGGCCATCAATGGCGATGCGCTTGGCGGTGGGTTTGAGCTTGCCCTCGCCTGCCGCTATCGGGTTATGGCTGAAGGCGCAAAGCTCGGCCTGCCGGAGGTCATGCTTGGTCTTCTGCCAGGCGCTGGCGGCACGCAGCGGCTGCCCCGCCTGATCGGCGCGTCAGAGGCGCTGCAATATCTCACCACCGGAAAGAATATGCGGGCCGACAAAGCGCTGACATTCGGCGTGGTGCATGAGATAGCGGAAGACGTTATATCGGCGGCCAAGACGGCCATTTTGGAAGGCAAGGTGCCAAGCAAAGCACCGTGGGATGAAGCCAACTTCACGCTCCCCAAAGAACAGCCGCAAAGTCCAGAATGGACACAAACCTTTGCGGGCGCGGGCGCCATGCTGCGCCGACAAACGCAGGGCAACTACCCTTCACCGCAGCGCATCATGGCCTGTGTTTATCACGGCCTACAACTGAGCATGGACAAGGCCTTGAGCTTTGAAGGGCGGCAGTTCACAGCGCTCTTCATGGGCAGCGAAGCGCGCAATCTGATCCGCACAGGCTGGTTTGGCCGCAATGCAGCCAATCGGTTGGAGAAACGCCCACAAGGTGTCCCGCCCACCACGTTTACAAAGGTAGGCGTTATCGGTGCGGGCGTCATGGGCGCCGGAATTGCCAGCTGCACAGCGCAGGGCGGATGCGACGTTGTCCTCCTCGATATCTCAGAGGAAGCGGCAGAGCGCGGGCGCAAACATGTGGAAGACTATTTCGGTCGCCAGGTCAAAAAAGGCCGCATCACAACCGAAAAAGCCGCGCAAATTACAAACCGGGTGACCGCAACCACCGACTATAAGGCCCTGGAGGGAGCGCAGCTGACCATCGAAGCGGTCTTTGAAGATCGCGGCATCAAAGCCAAGGTCACCGCGGCAACGGAAGCGGTGACAGATGACGCGCATATTTTTGGTACGAACACCTCAACACTGCCCATTACAGGCCTGGCAGACGCCGCCGATCGCCCGGAGAGTTTCATCGGCATCCACTTCTTCTCACCCGTGGAAAAGATGCCACTGGTCGAGATCATTCGCGGCGAGCAAACCTCCGATGCAGCCGCTGCGGTTGCGATGGATTATGTCAAGCTCATCTCCAAGACGCCAATTGTCGTGAATGACAGCCGCGGCTTTTACACCAGCCGCGTCTTCGGCACCTACACCCGCGAAGCCTTCTGTATGCTGTCGGAAGGCATCAGCCCCGCCGTAGTCGAAAATGTCGGCAAAGCGACCGGCATGCCTATGGGCCCGCTGGAGCTCATCGATATGGTCGGCATTGATACCGGGCATAAAATCACCCACGAAACCATCAAGGAAGTGGGTTGGGAGACCATGCTGGAAAGAGGCGAACCCGCCAAGGCGCTCGAGGTGATTGATTGGATCGTGGAAGAGGCGAAACGCCCTGGCCAGAAGGCCGGCAAGGGCTTTTATGACTATGACGATAAGAACAAGCCAACGCGAATTTGGCCCGAAGTCTATGCCAAATTCCCCTCAAATGGCGCGCCAGTGGATGTGGACGACTTGAAAAAACGCTTTCTCCACATCCAAGCCATTGAGACGCTACGCTGTATGGAAGAAGGGGTCGTCACAGCCGCCGATGATGCAGATGTCGGCTCCATTTTCGGCTGGGGCTTTGCCCCCTTCCTCGGCGGCGTCATTAGCTATGTGGAAACAGTAGGCCTGCCCCAATTCCTAGCCGACTGTGACGCCCTAGCGGCAAACCACGGCAAGCGCTTTGCAGCCCCCCAGCTGCTGCGCGACATGGTCGCCAAAGGCCAGAGCTTCTACCCGAATGAAACAGCCGTCGCAGCCGAATAGCCCAAAATAAAAAGCCCTCCCTCAGCAAAGAGGAAGGGCCCAGGTCAGGGATTAAAATCCTTGCGCTTAGAAGCTGGCGTTCAGCGTCGCTAGGATCACACGCGGTTCACCAAAGTTGAAACCACCTCTGGTCCGGCCGCTGTTGCCCGTCTCTTCAAGATACTCGTTGTCGAGCAGGTTATTGACGTTGAGCTGGACCTTATAGTTATCGTTAATCCTATAGGACGCGTATCCGTCCACCAAGGTGTAGCCTGGGAACATGATATCACCAAGCGCTTGGCCGAAACCGCTCGTACCAAACCGCTCAGAGATATACCGCACCCCGCCACCGATCTTCAGGCCCTCTACTGGACCGTCTTGGACGGTGTAGGAGCCATAAGCGCTAAACGTATGTTGCGGAGCAGGAGTGGGCGTCGCTCCCACATCTTCTTGCGCCAGGTTCGGCGTTTCCAAAAGTTCCGCATCAAGATATCCATAGCTGAGCGTGAAATCGATCGCGTCGGTGACTTGCCCACCGAGGAACAGCTCGAAGCCGCGGTTGCGCTGCGCATCAACGGTGATCACAAATCCATTAAATTGATCGTTAGGATCATCGATAGCCACATTTTTACGCCGTGTTGAATAGACCGCAGCACGAGCCGTCAAGCGGCCATCAAAAAGCTTTACTTTTACGCCAACCTCAATGCTGCGCGCTGTTTCAGGACCGACAGCAACTTGGCCGGTTACGCCTTCAGGAGGCTCAACAATACCGGCCTGAGGAATGAAGGATTCCGCGAAGCTTGCGTAAATGTTGATATCCTCGATGGGCGTCAGCGTTGAGCCGATCCGGAAGGACACGTTATCGGTATTGCTGACGGTTTCGATCCCATCAAATAAATCTTCGACGGTGGTGCGCAGATCATCGAAACGTACACCAGCCAAGATGTTTAGCCATTCAGTCGGCTGCAAGTTCACTTCTGAATACGCGGAGAACAAACGCCTGTTCTCAAATGGATTGTTGGTGACGTTCACGCCATCATTGGGCTCCGCGAAGTTCACTGGAACGGCAAAACTGGTGAAATCGGGATTAATCAGGTCCAGCTGGCGTGTTCCAAAAACACTAAAGCCAAAACCAGAGCCCTCGGGGCGAAGCCCTTGAAAATCGAGTAAGAAGGTCTGGTCTGAATCCGTGTCCTGATAGGTTCCCCCGATGACCACATCGACCCAGTCTACGCCAACATTTGTCCATGCAAGTTGGCCGTCTACATAAAGGACGCGCTCATCAAAACTACCGCGCGAGTCGTATGAAAGAGCAGGGTTTTCCTGATAATAGCTGTAAAAACCTTGGGTGTTGAGATAATCGAAGCTGGTATCCTGATAGCTGCCCCGGATAGTCAATTTCAGGTCATCCAGAAATTCATGTTGAATTTCACTATCGACAAATACGTCGTCGCCATCGGTGCTCGACCGTGATGGCGGACCAAAATACGTCCGGTTGTCAAACGCGGTTGGAATGGTGCCATCGCGGAATACCGGGAAGTTTAGGCCCGGTGTTACCCCTAAGCTTCTGTAGGCCACACTCAGTCTTGCACGGGTTGATGGAGAGAATTCCGCTGCAATAATCGGCCGGATCGCTGTCACTTGCCGGTCTTCAATCCCGTTAGCAAATTCATTGTTTTCATAAGCAGCTGTGAGCCTGGCTGTCAGCTTACCATTGAAAAATTCGCCCGTATTGGCGTCTGCCTCAACGCGGAAGGTGCCGAAACTGCCACCACGCACTTCAAAATCGAAGGACCGCTCCGCGGTCGGTAGCTTTGTTACTGTATTGATAATGCCGCCAGGCAGTACGGGGCCGAGGCTAATCGATGCAGGGCCTTTCAAGACCTCATAACGCTCGACAAAGGCGTTGTCCCGCCGTCCAATGCCTCGGCTATTCGATTCAGGACGGTTGTTGACGAGGATAGACGCTTCGAAACCGCGAACGAGGAAAAACGGAGCGCCACTGGAAAATTCATCACCAAACAAGAAAACACTTGGAAGGGTCTGCAGAGCTTCTAGCGGACGAATAAAGCCGCGCTCATCAATAAAATCTCGATCCAGCACATCGATTGAATACGGAACTTTCTCGATTTCAATCGGCAACCTATTGACCAGCGAGTTCTGGAACTTGCTCGTCACCTCGATCACTTCATCGACGACCAAGTCACTCTCTGGCGAGGTTTGCGCCAACGCTGTTTGTGTGATGAGGCTCATCGCTGCCCCACCCATTAATACTGATTTTAGCCCCATCATAGGTCTGCTCCCCGAATTAGCAGTTTGTATTGTGCACAATCATTTGAAGATTGCATACGAAAATTTATGTGGCAACGAAAAGTGCGATGCACTCTCAATAAAACGCAGTTTATTGCAAGGTGTGACTAAATTGCAGCGTCCACCAATTCGCCGGCGCCATCACGAATGGGGTCAACGCATGGCAGGCTGGTTTCTTGTTGATATACCCGCGTTCGCGCCTTTGCTTCGTCCGCGCTCAGCCCTTTTGTATTGAGGCTGATGGCGACAACTCTTGCTGCTGAATTGGTAAGTTGGGCCGCAGCTTCATAGGCCGCAATGCAGGCGGTCAAACTGGGGACGCGATAGTCTGGCAAGCCAAACATATGCGCCCGCGTTGCACTATGGCACAGAACCATGCAATCCGGCTGCGCGCCATGGACCAGCCCCAGCGTGACGCCGGCAAAAGACGGATGAAACAGCGAGCCCTGCCCTTCGATGATTTGCCACATGTCAGCTGCGGTGGCAGGGGCGAGCTGCTCGACCGCGCCAGACACGAAGTCAGACACCACCGCATCAATGGCAATGCCTTTGCCGGAAATCATGATGCCGGTCTGCCCAGTGGTGCAGACAGCAGCCTTCAGGCCACGGGCGCGCATCTCTTTTTCAAGCGCAAAGCTAGTGAACATTTTCCCGACCGCGCAGTCGCTTCCGACTGTTAGAAGGCGCTTGCCAGGCCGCTTTGCCCCAGTGCCAACGGGTATTGGGGCAATTGGATGGCGCACATCATGCAGGGTTCGGCCAGCTTGTGCGGCACGATCCTCTAAGGCTGCAATGTCAGATAGCCGGGCATGCAGACCGCTTATGATATCAAGACCGCAATCGAGCGCTTCTTTAAGCAAAGGGAGCCAATTTGGCGAAATCTGCCCGCCATTGGGCGCAACGCCGATAACAAGCGATCGCGCGCCTTTTTGGGCTGCCTCTGCAGGACTGAATTTTGGCGCCCCGACGCTAATCTCCGCACCCGGCATGGCACATTCGCCAATCACCAGCTCGGGGCGCCAATAGGCGATACCTTCAGCTGTTTTGGCCATCTCGCCAGCCTGACCATCGCCCAGAAACAACAGATAAGGCGCCTTGAGATCTCGCTCCATAGCGCGTTAGCCCCAAAGGTCAGCGGACGGTGGATGGACCTGTCCACCTGCAAAAGATAGACCGTTCTCGCAGTCATGCTCTAGGTAAAGCGGGCCATCTAAGTCCGCAAATTTTGCCTGCTGCGCCAGAAGGAAAGCCGGCGCCATTGCCAAAGACGAGCCGAGCATATTGCCAACCATGATCTCTAGCCCAGCAGATCTGGCCTTTTCCGCTAGAGTAAGCGCGGCTGTCAGGCCGCCGCATTTATCGAGCTTGATGTTGATCATTTGATAGCGCGAGTTGATCGCCTCCACATCCTCAAATGTCCAGCAACTCTCATCAGCTCACAGCGGGATGGGGCTCTCAAGGCCCTCAAGCGCGGTATCATCCTCTGGCGGCAAAGGCTGTTCAATCATGGCAAAATCCAGCGCAACCAAGGTCGGGATGGTCTCCTCCAACTGCCCCAGCGTCCAGCCGCAGTTGACGTCTGTGATGAGGGTTGCATCAGGGCGGGCATCGCGCACCGCAATCGCCGCATCGAGATCAGTCTTGCCGCCAAGCTTTAGCTTTAGAATTGGGATATGGTGCAATGCGCGGGCCTGCGCTGCCATGGCGTGCGGGGTACCCAAGGTCACGGTAGCAAGTCCCATTAGCGACTTTAAAACGTCTATGCCCAGCGCGTTATGGGCGGGCACCCCGGCCTCTTTGGCAGCGAGATCAATCATGGCGGCATCGAGCGCATTGCGTGCACCCGATGGGAGGGTTTGCAACGCGCTTCTATCTGCTTCGAATGCTGCAACATCTTGTGATGATAGGGCTAAAAGCGCCGCCACCAAGGCTTCCGCGGTTTCTTCATCATAGAAGAGTGGGGCGCCCTCCCCCCAGCCAATCTTATCTCCGCGGCAAACAGTGACCGTTGCCACGTCCATGTGCTGCCACTGATAGCCATGAATCACGAAGGGCGCCGTCATAGGCCAGCGTGTCACTGTCGCCGTGAGCGCCAATGCATCAGCTGCCATAGGAAACCATGGTGATGAACTTGACCATCTTCGATACGGCAACGATATCGGGCGCCGTTGCTTTGACCGTGTGAGCATCCGTGCGCTCAAAGATTGGTAGATAGGCAAGTAATTCCGCCGGGATATGCTTTTGAAACGTCACCTCTAGTGTTACCGGGGTTGCCACCGCAAAAGGCGCGGGCAACGGGCGTTCGAGCGCATCCTGCGCTGCTTGGCGTATGATATTGCAGGCCTCGGCAGGCGTTTTCGTGCGCGCGGAAAACCGGCCATGCGCTGTTTTCACTTCAGCATAGTGCGCGCCGGGCAACAGCTCCGCCACATGCGCGCCATAAGCGTCATCCCCAGTGGCCAAGGCGATGGGCACGCCAAAGTGCCCCCCTATGGCAGCGCTGAGCATCGTCTCACTGCACAGCTGGCCATTCAACCGCACGCTATGGATTTGCAATCCAGACATTGTGTGCGCTAGCACCCCAGACGGATGATGTGCCCCGGTGTGATACCCAATCAAAAAAGCGGCATCAAAGCGGCCATATTCAACCCCTTGCATCATGCCAAGCGGGCGCGGCCAGCTGCGCACCACGGCTACAGCGTCGGGCAAATCATCCAGGATTAGGTTTTGCCCGCTGCCATGGGAATCGCTGATAACGAACTCCGCGGCGCCTGCAGCTGTCGCCCCTTCTATTGCGGCACAGACTTCGCCAGTCATCCAGCGGCAGGCGCGTGCCCATTCCTTGCCATCTGTCACCGTCTGCATTGGCGTGACGACACCGGCAACACCTTCAATATCGGCGGAGATGTAAACGCGCATGTCAAAACCCCCCTACTAGTTCCATATTGCATCAAACAATTGTATTTTCAAACTGTCAGATTGTATGCAACACTACAGAAAAATCTTTGGGGGACGCCCATGGCGGACATAAAATTTAGCCGCAGCGGCGACCTGGTGACACTCACGCTCTCCAATCCAGGCAAGCTCAATGCCATGAGCTATGACATGTGGCTTGCTTTCGCGAAACACTGGAAAGCGCTCAATGCGGATGACAGCGTGCGCTGTATTGTTGTGACGGGAGATGCCCCGCGCGGCTTCTGCCCCGGCAACGATATCAGCGAGTTTGACACCTATCGGTCTAGCGCTGCAAAGGCGCGCGACCTGTCGGCTGTTATGAATGACGGCCGCACGGCCATGCTTGCCTGCCCACATCCGATCATCGCAAAAATTAATGGCCCATGTGTCGGCGGCGGGCTGGAGATTGCAGCCATGTGCGATATGCGTATTGCCAGCGATGTGAGTCGTTTCGGCGCACCGCTGAACCGGATTGGCCTCACCATGGCCTATGAAGAGATGATTCCAATCTGGCGTCTAACCGATGAAGCAACCTTGTTTGAGATGCTCGTTGAGGGCACCGTGTTTGACGCCGCTGAAGCCAAAACCCGCGGACTTGTGAACCGCATTGCCCCGGAGAGCAGCCTGGATGAGAAGGTGTCTGCCTGCTGCCAGAAAATCCTGGATGGCCCGCCCTTGGTCAATCGCTGGCATAAACAGTTCTTTAAAAAGCTGCGCCGTGAGCCAGAACTGACGCAATCAGACCATGACGTTCATTATGAGGCCTTTGAAACCGAGGACTATAAAATCGGCTACCGATCCTTCCTCGCAAAGACGAAGCCGGAGTTTATTGGCCGATGACGCAATCGCCTCAAAGAGGCCCACTGGCGGGCATTAAAGTCCTGGAGCTTGCCCATGTCATGGCAGGACCGGCTTGTGGCCGTCTGTTGGCGGATTTGGGCGCTGATGTGATTAAGCTTGAACGGCCTGAAGGCGAAGATGCACGCCGTATGGCGCCCCCCTGGCACGGGGACGAAGCGGCGGGCTTTTTAATGATGAACCGCAACAAGCGGGGCATAGCGGTTGACTTGAAAACAGAAGGTGGCAAGGCAATTGTGCGCCGCCTGGTCGACCAGACCGATGTCCTCATTGAGAACTTCCGAAAGGGTACGCTCGAAAAACTTGGCCTCGGGTATGACCAGCTTGCAGCTATAAATCCAGCCCTGATTTATTGTGAGATTTCCGGCTATGGACGCACCGGGCCATATGCTGAGAAGGGCGGTTTTGATTTGGTTGCCCAGGCGATGAGTGGGCTGATGAGCGTCACAGGGGAAGCGCCGGGCCGCCAGCCGGTGAAAGCCGGCGTGCCCATAGGCGATGTAAGCGCGGGCCTGTTCGCTGCGGTTGGCATCCTCGCCGCGCTGCGCGAACGCGACAAGACGGGCGAAGGTCAACGGGCCGATACGTCTCTCTTTGAAGCCAGCAGCGCCTTCATGTTGTGGCCGGCAGCGATGCAAATCGCTAGTGGCAAACAGCCCCAGCCGATGGGCAGCGCTCATCCGCTGGATGCCCCTTATCAGGCTTTTGAAGCCAGCGATGGCTGGTTCATCGTCGGCGCGGCCAATCAGGCCAATTGGCTGCGGCTGATCAAAGCGATGGATGCGCAATATCTGCAAGACGATCCACGCTTTAACAGCAACCCCGCCCGGGTCCAAAACCTAAGCGTGCTTATCGAAACGCTCACACCCTTGTTTAAGGAAAAAACCCGGGCCGAGTGGATAGCGCTGTTAGATGAGGCTGGTGTGCCAACCGGCCCCATCAACACAGTGGCGGAAATGCTGGACGACCCGCAACTCAAAGCCCGGGGGATGATCGCCACAACCCAGCACCCGACACTTGGGGACGTCCCGACGCTCGGTCTACCTATCCGATTTTCGAAAAGCGAAACGCAGATTGCTCATCCAGCACCGCGCTTGGGCGAACATAATAACGACGTGCTGAAGGAAGCCGGCTTTTCAGATGTGGACATAGAAGCGTTTGAACAGGAAGGCGCTATAACCGCGCGGCGGGACGGTTAGCCGCCTATGTTTCCAATCAAATCCATCACGTTATCGCCCACGATATCCGTATGGGCCCGCATGAGGCGGCCGGCTGCCTCTTCGTCACCGGATAAAATGGCTTTCAAAACAGCCTCATGCTCATCAAAGGATTTTTGGGGACGCTGGCGGCTGCTGAGTTGTCGACGTCGGTACGCGGTGAGCTGGCCAAACATCTTCAGCGCCATCTCCTCAAGCACGTCATTATGGGCGCCTTGGAAAATGAGTTTATGAAACTCATTGCTCTCATCAAAATACCGCTCTGCCGTCTCCGCTTTTGCGAAACGCTTATAGGCCTGATGGGTTTTCACCAGCGCTTCTTTCTCAGCGGGATGCATGCGCCGCGCGGCCAAACGCGCGCACAGGCTTTCAAGCTCTGTCATGGCCTCAAACATCTGAAACAGACGGGTCACAGGGATGCGGGCCACAAACGCCCCGCGCCGCGGCTTCATATCAACAAAGCCAGCCGATGCGAGGTGGCGCATGGCTTCTCGCACCGGCGTGCGCGACACTTTGAACCGGTCGGCGATTTCCTGCTCGTTCAGGTGCGAGCCAGGCAAACGCGCGCCGCTTACAATCTCCGCTTCAATCTCGCGGACAATGCGATCGCCGTGTGTCAGCGTGTCTTGCGCCATGATGTGTCTACGCCCTCAATGGACAGCCAATGGATTGACGTTATAGGGCGGAGTGTTGCCGTTCGGCAAATGTCTGCGTGCTGAAACGCTCCGGAACCGAAGGAGAGGACAAAGACTGATGAAAGCGGCCCTGTTTGACAGCCACGGCGACCCAAGCGCACTCTATATCGGCGAACGACCGATGCCAGACCTGCCGGATGCTCACATTCTCATCCGCGTGCGTGCAGTCGCGCTGAACGGGTTTGACCCAATGATGCTGGAAGGATCAACGGGTCTGAAAACACCCTTTCCCATGGTCCCGTGCGGGGATTTTGCAGGCACCATTGAGGCCCTTGGCAACGCGGTCAAAGGCAATTGGAGCAAAGGCCAAGCGGTGACGGGCTATCCTATTTTGCCGGAAAAAGGGATGATGGGCGAAGTAACGCCTGGAGCAGCCTGCGAATACGTTGCCATTCCAGAAAGCTGCGTCGTCGCTGTACCGGACGGCGTGTCGCATGAAGAGGCCGCCGCCATGCCTGTCGCCTATGGAACCGCTTACCGCATGATGGCCTTGCGGGCGGGCCTTAAGCCAGGTGAACGTGTGCTCATTCTGGGTGCAACTGGCGGCGTTGGCGTGGCAGCGATGCAACTGGCTAAAAACGCCGATTGCGAAGTGATTGCCTGCGGCACAGGCGCGGAGAAAGCCGCAAAGCTCAAAGAACTTGGCGCTGATGATGTAATCGATACGGGCGAAGAAGACTTCCTCAGCGCCATTCGCAGCCGCTATGGCAAGCCCGCCTATTACGGCGGCGGCAATGGCGGCGTCGATGTCCTGGTCAATTATATCGGCGGGGAAACATGGGTGCCTGGCATTAAATGTGTGCGCAAGCATGGCCGTATTCTAGTGTGCGGCGCGACCGCCGGCTATGATCCAAAGACGGACCTGCGCTATATTTGGAGCTTTGAGCATAGCGTGATCGGATCAAATGGCTGGTCTGCCCAAGACCAAGGCGACATCCTCAAACTGGCCGCGCAAGATAAGCTTCGGCCAGTGCTCCATGCTGTCCGACCGATCGAAGACATTGCGGCGGCCTACCAGGAACTCATTGACCGCAAAGTGGTTGGAAAATCGGTGCTAACGTTATGACAGATTGGACCATTGAAACCCTTCAAGCAGAGCTAGACGCGTGCCCAGCCATCGCCTTTTTAAAACTGAAAGTCGACACGCTGGATGTTGCGGCGACATCGCTCACGCTGACGATGCCATTGCAAGCCGCCGTTGAACGCGCACCGGGCAGCGAGCAATTCCATGGTGGCCCCGTTGCATCCCTCATTGATACGGCTGGGGACTACGCTGTTGCCCTTGGTGTCGGCGGCGGCGTGCCAACCATGAATTTTCGCGTGGACTATCTACGCCCCTGTACTGGCAGCGTCTTGAAGGCCGTCGCTACTGCACGCCGCATTGGGCGCACAGTTTCCGTTGCCGATGTCGATATCTTGAATGAACAGGGCAAGCTGTGCGCCGTTGGCCGGGGCAGCTATATGTCTGCCATCGGATAATAGATGGTCAATCTCGCGCAGATCGTTGATTGGTCGGTCCCTAGTAACCGGGACGCAGTTCGCTTCCTCAGCGCCAACGGCTCCGTCACAACGCTAGGCTATGAGGCCCTAAAGCGCCAAATGGAGGGCGTTGCGGCGCAGCTGGAGCCCGGATCAACCATCGGCATTCTGGCAGAAAACCGTCCTGAGCATTTTCTCATCACGCTCGGCGCCTGGGCTGCTGGCGCGGTGGCGGTACCGCTCAACCATAAGCTACCGCCAGACGCGATCAGCCATATTGTGGCTGATGCGGATATCGCCGTCACCTATACCGATCCACACCTCGCCGCCAAACTACCGAGCGGGCACGTCGCGCGCCATATCACGCCCTTAGAAGAACAGGATGGAGGCATTAAAGCCACCAGCGCCGACGACGTCGCGGTCATTATGTATACCTCTGGCTCCACAGGGATGCCCAAGGGCGTTCCCATCAGTCATGGCGGCTATAGCTGGGCGATGGAGCAGTTCCGTTTTTTGGACGAAGGGATCCGCGGGAAAACGGTGCTGATTGCGGCGCCTTTGTTTCACATGAATGCGCAATTTCACATTCTCGCGACCCTCATGTGCGGTGGCATCGCGGTTTTGATGGAACGCTTTAGCGCGGAAGGCTTTTTGGGCGCGATGGCGGCGCATGAGATTGCCCGCGTGACCGGCGTGCCCACCATGTTTGAATTGGCCGTGCGCGCGCTTGATGCTGGCTATCAGGTAGATACGCACTCAGTAGCGTCTATAGCGATGGGCTCAGCGCCTGTGTCACAAACACTGTTAGATCGGTTGCAAGCTCATTTTCCAAGCGCAGCGATCAGCAATGGCTATGGCACGACAGAAACAGGTCCAGCGATTTTTGGCGTCCACCCCGACGGGAAGCCTGCGCCGCCCCTCTCCATCGGCTATCCAATGGCTGGCGCCCAGATTAAACTGGTTGGTCCAGACGCCCCCCAACGCGGCACCCTGCACGTCAAAAGCCCCATGACTTTGGACGCCTATCGGAACTTGCCAGACGCCTCTGCCGCTAAGATCAAAGACGGATGGTATGATACGGGCGACGTTATGGAAGCAGATGCTGACGGCATTTACTTCTTCGCCGAGCTAGCCGATGACATGTATGTCTGAGGCGGTGAGAATGTCTATCCCGCCCAAGTGGAAGCGCTGCTTGAGCGCCATCCCGACGTGGAACAAGCCTGTGTTGTTGA
Organism: uncultured Sphingomonadales bacterium; assembly: GCA_937884085.1. Classification (GTDB taxonomy): domain Bacteria; phylum Pseudomonadota; class Alphaproteobacteria; order Sphingomonadales; family CAKZYD01; genus CAKZYD01. Next base: position 14,324 of record CAKZYD010000403.1, read on the forward strand.
TATTCCAGACGCTGTGAAGGGCGCAATCCCGGTCGCTTTTGTGGTGGGCACCGCGCGCAGTGACGCGCTCAAAGCGCATACGCTGGAAAACGGGCCGGCCTATGCCCACCCACGCTTCATCGTGCCCTTGGATGCACTGCCGCTATCCGGCGTCAATAAAGTCGACCGGGCGGCGCTGAAACGAGATGCGCGTAGCCGGTTTGAAGGGGCCAGGTCATGATCCGCTGGGTGCTTGCTATTATCCTGTATCTCCTCGCCCACAGCGCAGCTGCGCAAACGCTGTCTGAGCTTGATGCGCAAATAACGCAGATTGTTGACGATAGTAATCTGCCTGGGATGGTGCTCGTAATTGTGGAAGATGGGCAGGTCGTGCTGGAAAAAGGCTATGGGCTAGCGCGCGTTGCCCCGCCTCAGGACATGACAGCGGATACACTTGTTTCGCCGGGGTCTCTATCAAAAAACCTCACGTCGCTCGCAATCCTGCGCCTCGTAGAGCAAGGCAAGCTAGATTTGAACGCCCCGATTGAGACCGTTGCGCCCGAGGTTAAAATCGATAACCCATATGATACGCCGATCACACTGGCTATGCTGCTGGAGCATACGGCTGGGATCGAAGGGTCGACCTATTCAGAATATGCTTTTTCTGAGCCAGGCTTTGGCCCCAAGGACTATGCTGCGCGCATGGCCGGGAAGATCGATGTCAGCTGGCCGCCTGGTTACTTTTTCTCCTATGCCAATGGCGGGCACACCTTTGCCGCGGTTGCCATCGAAAATGCCTGCGCCTGCCGCTATGACGACTTCATGAGAGACGAAATCTTCGCGCCGCTTGGCATGCCGGACTCAACCTTTCTCTTAGCAGACGCCGATGAAAATCGCTTAGCACTCAGTTACTATCCAGACGGAGAAACCCCGGCAAAACGCTGGCGCATGGCCATCCGACCGTCTGGTGCAATGCTCTCAACCATTGCCGATCTAGGCAAACTGGTTCAGTTTTACGCTACGCGGGGACAAACCCAGCCGGGCCTGGTCTCCCCCAAGCTCCTGAAACGCATGGAAGACAGCCAGACCACGGCAACAAGCCGGATTGGTCTGGTTGATGGGACCTACAGCCTGGGAAACTTTGGCAGCATTGCAGGCGGCGGGCATGTGCTCCACGGCCATGCTGGCTCGACCGAAGGCTTTCGCACGTGGCTCGCATATGACCCTGATACCAAACGCGGATATGCTTTTGTTTTGAACGCAGAGGTTGGGCTTCGGGGCCGTTTCATCAGCCTCTTGGGCGAGTACATCACCCGTGATTATCCAGAGCTGGAGGCTGCGCCTGCCGTAACGGACCCGGGCATAGCCGACCTTGAAGGGTGGTATGAGCCTATCACGCACGACATGGTATTGCGGCGGTGGATGTGGCGCGTGTTTGGCTCCGTCAAACTGACACAGACCTCACCGGGGCTGAATCTTGACACCATTGTGCAAACCAAAGCGGCCAACACGCTCCACT
>CAKZYD010000404.1 GCA_937884085.1 uncultured Sphingomonadales bacterium
GGCTTTTCAGCCTTTTTCTGGAGCACGGGCGGCGCTTCTTCCACCTCCTCTGGCGCTTCTTCCGGCGGTGGGCTTTTCACGACCGTTTGGTCACTGATGGCCACGACATCCACGGCGATGATTTGCGGCACATCAAAAATCTCAGGTGCACGCATAATCGGCAGCGTGACGGACAAAACCAACACAATGAGAACATGCAGCCCAAGTGAGCCGAAAAGTGCCGCGGGGTTCATCACCGGCCGCTTTGGTCCACCGGCTTTGTGACCAGCGCCACCTTGTTAAATCCGCTTCTGTTGATGCGGGAGACAACCTCGATGACGCGGCCATAGTCGATGCCTTCATCGCCGCGCACATAAATGCGTTCATCCCCATCGCGCGCTTTCAAGACTTCGGCAAGCTTGGGAATCAGGTCATCCATCGGAACTTCTTCATCTTCAATGAAGACAGCGCCCTCTGCGTCAATGCTGATAGTCAGCGGTTTGTTATCATCCGGCATGGATTGGGCATCCGCGCGCGGCAGGTCGAGGGGTACTGCCAATGTCAAAAGCGGTGCGGTCACCATGAACACGATGAGAAGGACGAGCATCACGTCCACAAAGGGCGTGACGTTAATTTCGGCGACAGGCCGGTAGCGCCGCCCGCCCCCGCCTGGTTTTTTAACAGACGCGCCCATGGCCTAACCTTGCGCGTCTATCTGCCGGGAGAAAATCGCGCCCAGTTCATCACAAAAGCCATCCAGGCGTTGCCCATAACGGTCTAAGTCGGCACTGAACTTGTTATATGCGGTGACAGCTGGGATAGCCGCAACAAGCCCCAAAGCCGTTGCAAACAGGGCTTCAGCAATACCAGGCGCTACGACAGCCAGTGAGGTATTCTGACTGGCTGCAATCGAGGTGAAGGCATTCATGATGCCCCATACCGTGCCAAAAAGGCCGATAAAAGGCGCGACGGAGCCCACGGTCGCAAGAAAGCCAAGGCCTTTTTCCAGCTTTTGCATTTCGCGCTGCACTGTGACCCGCATGATGGTGTCAAGGCGTGTGCCAATGCCGCCTTGCAGCATTTTCAGCTTGGCTTTGCCTGTCCGCTGCCATTCCTCCATGGCTGCTGAAAAGGCTTCCGTAAAGGGATGGCTCTTCTGCCGAGAAATCGCGCGATTAAATTCGTCAAGCGTCTCAGTCGTATAAAACTGATCTTCAAACTTGCCGGCCATCCGCTTAAGGCGGCCATAGCGCAGCCACTTGTCCAAGATAATGCCCCAGGACCAGATGGAGGCGAAGAGAAGAAGAATCATAACGACTTGAACGACGACATCGGCTTGGAGATACAGGCCCCAAGGCGTCATATCG
>CAKZYD010000405.1 GCA_937884085.1 uncultured Sphingomonadales bacterium
GAACTGCAAGTTACGCGGGCCTTGATCAATTTGTGATGCACCAGGAATGGACCGGAGCAGCTCAGCATTGTCGATGGTGATCGCTGCTTCAATGGAGGCCCCATCAATCACTGAGATATTGTACGGCACATCCAAGACATTTTCGACACGGCGCTGCGTGGTGACAAAAATCTCTTCCACCGGATCATCAATGGAGGTCTGTGCCAAGGCATGGGCGGGGGTGAGAGCGGTAGTGCTTAAAGCAAGACAGGCAAGGCCTGTGCGGGTTTGAAAAGAGCGTGTCATGGTGTTTCCCTGATAGTGCTTATGTGTCTCCAGGCATTTTGAGTGTGCCCAGTGTGTTTAAAAACGGCGCCGCTTTGCGGTCTGAGTAGAGGGGGTAGTCGACATCGGTGTCGCGGAAGCTTTTGAGCTGCTGGCCAAGGCGGTTCCAGCCGTCTTCGCGGATGCGGCGCACCAGATCCAAGTCCACATCAATGGCCATGATTTCTTTCGCCTCGCCCGCTTGGTGCAAGACTTCTCCACCCGGTCCAGCGACGATAGAGCGGCCATTGCCGACGGGCGCCGCGCAATTCATGTCGAAAAAATAACACTGGTTCGTTGCCGCGCTGGCCCGCGCGATGGCCAGCTCTGCATCCCGATCAATGGTGTTGGTCAGGCTTGGGTGGAGAATGACCTCCGCGCCTGCGCACGCCATGGCACGGGTCGTCTCCGGGAACCACATGTCATAACAGATGGAGAGGCCGAATGTGCCCACATCCGGCACATCGAACACCGTCACGCTGTTTCCGCAGGCAACATCTTTCTCATAGGGCAGAAAGGGATAAATTTTCCGGTGCCGAGCGATAATCTCGCCCTCAGGTGTGATAACAGGCGCGCTGTTGAAGACAGTGGCGCCGTCAGCTTCATAGATGCTGCCGGGGACGAACCACAGACCTGCCTCTTTCGCGGCCGCCTGATAGGCCTGCTCTGCCCGCCCGCCGCGCGGCTCAGCATGCTTTACGCCTGCGCCATAGCTGGCAAGCTCGGGAACAAGCGCCATATCGAGCCAAGGAAAGCGGCGCTTTAGGGATAGCAGCTCGCTGCAGATCTCATCCACATTGTCTCTAGCGTGGACTTCAAGCTGTAGTCCAGCGATGGAAAATCGTGCCATGTCCGGCATCCCGTTTGCGCAGTGCATTCAAAATTGATGCAGATGCGAAATGGGTATAGGGCCAGTTTATAGAGAATGATGGTGCCAGTTTCTGCGACCAAATCAGCTGTTGCTTATTTGTCGCGCAGTGTAAGCACTCCACTCAGCGGGCTATAATGCCCCAATCAATCAAACGGCCTTCGGCATTGAGCCAGTGCATCCGGTCCCCGGTGATGGCGACGCGAAATCGGCCCACTTCGCCATAGGCCCAGCTCGTCCATTGCCGGCACCAAAAATCCTCTTCAACCCACCATTGTCCGGTATCGCGATCCTCGCTAGCAAAGCCAGCGCTTCCGGTCATGGTGCCGTCAACGTTGAGATGGATGGTACATGGTTCCTCATAGACGGTTTTACACAGCAACGTTGCCCCGGTGCAGGCTGCAACAAGCGCGCTATGGCCCAAGGGCGTGAGATGGGGTTGAGCACTGACCGCGCCGCCGCCCATGCTGTCCCGCAGCGCTTGCGCGACGCGGGCGACGCCGTCGCGGATGCTGGCTTCCTCAATACCACTCACACCAAGCCGAAACACATTGGCAGGCGCGTTTTCGGGATAATAACGGCTAACTGGTTCAAGCAGCGCGCCATAGGCTTCAGCTTGTTTGACAAATCGCGCCACATCCAGGTCGTCAGGCCCCGTAATCCAAGCTGCCGCGCCTAAGCGCGGTGCAATAAAAGATACCGTGCGCGGTAGATAGTGGTTGAGGGCGTCTTGCAGCGCTGTCATCCGGCGCGCAAAGGCTGTTTCCACGCGCCGTAGTGCTTTTGTATAAAGCCCGAGAGACAGCATCTGCGCAAAGGTACTTTGCAGCGTCAAAGCCGGGCTGCGCGCTGTAATGCGGCGCGCTGTCCGCGCGGCACGGATAACAGGCGCTGGCGCAATCAAAACACCCAATCGCACGGCGGCGGCAAGGGGCTGGGCCAACGAGGCCACATAAATGACCTCACCGCCGCCAGGTTCACCGCGCAACGCGAGAGTGTCAGAGAAAGCAAAACCAGCCTCCCACTGATAATCATCCTCTACAATAACGAGACCGTGTTTTTCGGCAATATCAAGCAGTCGCGCTCTGCGCCCAGTCGGCATTGCCACCCCCGTCGGCCGCTGGCGGCTTGGCGAAACAAAGAGAATATCGCATTTGGCCAGCCTCGTCTCATCAATACTGAGCCCGTGTTCATCAACATCAAAGAATTCCAGCTTAGCGCCTTTCGCCCGCAGCAAGCGCCGCAAATCTGGACTGCATGGACTTTCAAGCCCAACCACGCTGCGCCGACCAACCAACGCTTCACATATCAGATGAAGCCCTTGCTGCGCGCCGGTGGTAATGAGGATATCTTCTGCGCGCGCAGAAATCCCACGCCGCGGCAAAACCTTCTTGCGTAATTCCTCAATCAACTCAGGATCATCTGAATCCCCGGCATCGCGGCTCCACGCCGCCACCTCCGACAACGCCATGGCCCCGCGGCTCGCTTCGCGCCATTCTGCGATGGGAAAGAGCGACTGATCAAACGGCCCATCGATAAAGGGAAAGGGATAACGTTCCCAATCGGGCATTAGCGCCTCTTCTGGGTGTCCGCGCAGCGCCAACCGAGCTTCCCATTTCTTAGCATCGCTGCGCGGCGCCGGTCCGGAGATACGCGGCGCCGTTGGCTCGGCATCGCCCGCCCGGCCGACATAAAGCCCGCTGCGTAGCCGCGATACCATCTACCCGTCCGCAACTATGCGAGCCTAGGCACCTGCGGCCGTAGTACGTGAGTCCCCAAGAGCGGCGCCCAACTTCCGGCTAGAGGGCAGTTTCATACCCTCAGGCAAAAGCCCCAGCTCAATCCCATCTACCACCTGCCGCCGGATTTGTTCCTGCATGGGTATGTCAGCGCCGCGATCGATGTCGAATTTAAGCATTCGCACACAGTAAAGTGAGGCTTTAAAAAGACAAAAGGTTTGTTGCAAAAGAGGATTTGGCAACCTCTTTGAGCGGATTGGGCGAAGGATCCAGCTTTGATAAGATCGTGCACGTGCCTCATCTCGCCTGCATGGCCTTGTCCTTATAGCGCCCGAGGGGCGAGGAGAGGATGTCTTCGATGATCCCTCGTTCGCCAGTTTTGATGTCTGCGATGGCCGCTGCGGTCTTGGCCAGCTGTCGCAGCGGCGCGGCGGCCTGGATCGCAAGCGGGCCCTTGGATGCGCTGCACCTCTCGGCGCGCCTGTGTGCATGAGCACTGTCAAAGCGCGGCGAATGGCGCTAGGGTCCAGGCTCTACTTGGTGGCTTCAATTGGTGGGAGCAGTGTTTTGATCCTTGTGCATCATTTGCGGGTAGGCCGCTCGGTTTTCACGGTGTGGCTGCTAGAAGAGCTCGGCCTCGACTATGAGCTGAAACTCTATGACCGGCTGGACACTGGCCGGGCGCCGCCGTCGCTGAAAGACGCGCATCCGTTGGGCAAGTCGCCCGTGATTGAGATTGATATCGCCGGCGAGCGCCTCACGCTGGCTGAGTCAGGCGCCATTGCCAGCGTTCTGGTTGAGCATTTTGACCCGGCGCATGTGTTTGCGCCGCCGCGCAGCGATGAAGCTGCCTTTGCCAAATGGACGAATTGGCTGCACTATCCCGAAGGCTCCGGTGTGCTGCCGCTTATCTTCAAGCTGCTGACCAGCCGGGCGGGCGAGCCGGTCAACCCTATCGTCGATGCTTTCACACAAGGCGAGCTGGACCTGCATCTGGGCTATCTGAACGACATCCTGTCCGCGCAAAACTATGTCTGCGGCGATATCTTCCAAGCGCCGGATGTGGGCGTCACCTTCCTGGCGCAAATGGCTATGGGGCTGGAACTGCTGGCCGACTATCCTGGCATTGCCAGCTATCTGCAGAAAAATATGAGCCGGCCCGCCTTTAGCCGCGCGGTTGAAAAAACGGGGGGCTAGAGCGCTGGGTTGTCAGGGCTTGTCAGCATCGACAGTGGCGATGAACGTTCGGACAATCTGCATGTAGGGGCCGGGCACGCGTGAAAAGGAAGCGTGGGCCACGTCTGGGATGACTTCGAGACGGCTATCCGGCACCAAAGCGGCAAAGCGCGCCAGTGTTTCAGGCCGGGCTTCGTCATATTCCCCGGTGATGAACAGCGTTGGCGCCTTGATGTCTTTCAAACGCGGCGTCAAATCGAAATCGACCAGGGAGCCGGTCGCATAAAACTCGCTGGGGCCCCACATTTGCTCATAGATGGCGTTGTTTCCGGAAACGCCTGAACAGTCAAAATCTCTCTCGGCAGCCTCGCCGCGCGAGACAAACTGTTTGTAGAAGGCCCGCGTTGCTTGCGCATAGGCTTTGCTGTCAGTCGTGCCTGCTTTTTCTTCCGCGCTCAGCACGGCTTGAACGTCGCCCGGCAGCTGCCCGCGCAGCAGATTGGCATCTGCAATCCATCGCGGCGTTGAGAGGAGCGGCGAGGATAAGATGAGAGACTTCACGCCATCGCCGCCGGTTTGTAGATAATAGTATGCGGCCAGTGCGCCGCCCCAACTGTGGCCGAGGATGTGTACCTCATCGAGCCCCAGCGCGGCGCGCACAGCGGCCACTTCTTCCACAAATCTATCGCGGTTCCAAAGCGTCTTATCAGTCGGCCGTCCAGAGCGCCCGCCGCCCAACTGGTCATAGCGTATCACTGGCCGGGTATCGCCCAGCGGCGCCAGGTACTGATAATAGCAGGTGTATGAACCCGGGCCGCCATGCAGCAAGAGCAGCGGCGTGCCCTCTCCGCCGCCCATGATTTCATACCAAACCGGCCCGCCCGGCACATCGACGAAGCCGCTTTTGCGCGCAATGTCCTGCGCAAGCGCGCGCGTTGACACGCAAAGCAGCAGGGCGGCAACAAGGAAAACACATCTCTTCATAGTCACTTTTTGGGGTTTCAGCGGCGCTCGGTCCAGTCATAATTCGCAAAGCATAAGGCAACGCTTTTAAAGCAAGAGCGCCCGCTATAGGGTGCGCCGCATGTGGCGCCTTTATCATTATGCTCTCTGCCCCTTCTCGCGCAAAATCCGGCTCACGCTGGCGGAGCTGCGGCTGGATTTTGATGTGGTGAATGAAAAGCCCTGGGAGCGGCGCACCGACTTTCTCGTGCTCAATCCCGCCGCGCAAACGCCGGTGCTGACCTGTGATGATGATGAGCGGGTCCTGGCCGATTCCGCTGCCATCTTTGAATATGTGCAGAGCGAGTATGGCGCGGATATCAACCTGCTGGGCGAGACGGCGCTGGCAGCGGCGGAGGCAAGGCGGCTGGCGGCCTGGTTCGACTTAAAGTTCTATGCCGACATCACCACGCACGCCTTTTCTGAAATGGTGTTCAAGCGCTTCATTGAAAAAGCCCCGCCCGATGGCCGGGCCATCCGCGCGGCCAAACACAATCTGGATGTCCACTTGGGCTATATTGACCACCTGTTCTTTGAGCGCCGCTGGCTGGCGGGCGATAGCTTTTCCATCGCCGATATCGCCGCCGCAGCCCAGCTCTCGGTGATTGACTATTTCGGCATGGTTCCCTGGTCTGCGCATGCCCCCGCGCAAGATTGGTACGCGCGGGTAAAAAGCCGGCCCAGCATGCGCCCCCTCTTGGCTGACCGCGTCGCCGGCCTACCCCCTGCAGCCCATTATGACCAGCTCGACTTTTGAGCCCGCGCGGCTGATAGACAAGGCCAGGGCGCTTGGCTTTGATGCCTGCGCCATCGCCCCCGCGCGCACCAGCGAGGCCGCACAGGAGGCCCTCAAAGCCTTCGTTGACGCTGGCCACCATGGGGAGATGGCCTGGATGGAAGACACGCTGGAGCGCCGCCTCTCGCCCGAAGCCATGTGGCCCGAGGCCCGCGCGGCCATCATGCTCACCGCCAATTATGGCCCGCTGTCCAACCCGCTAGAAGACCTGGCCTTTCAAGACCGCGGCCTCATCTCCGTTTATGCCCGCAATAAGGATTATCACGACGTCCTCAAAAAGCGGCTGAAGGCGCTGGCGCGGTGGTTTGCTGAGGAGGCGGGCGCGCAGGTCAAAGTCTTCGTTGACACCGCCCCGATCATGGAAAAGCCGCTGGCCGCCGCGGCCGGGCTCGGCTGGCAAGGCAAGCACACCAACCTCGTCTCGCGCCAATCGGGCAGCTGGCTGTTCCTAGGCTCCATCTTAACGGACGCCGCGCTGCCCGCTGATGCACCCGAAGTGGACCATTGCGGGCGCTGCCAATCTTGCCTAGACGTCTGCCCCACCGATGCCTTCCCCGCCCCCTATCAGCTTGATGCGCGGCGCTGCATCTCCTATCTCACCATTGAGCATAAGGGCCACATCCCCGAAGAATTCCGAAAGCCCATAGGCAACCGCATCTATGGCTGCGATGATTGCCTGGCCGTCTGCCCCTGGAACAAATTCGCCCAGGTCGCCCACGACGCAGCCTTCCACCCCCGCCCAGAGCTAACCCTCCCAGCCCTCGCCGACCTCCTTAGCCTAGACGAGGAAAGCTTCCGCCAAGTCTTCACCGCCAGCCCCATAAGACGCATTGGCCGAGACCGGTTTATAAGGAACGTGCTGATTGCGGCTGGCAATAGCGGGGCGGCAGCGCTGGTGGAGTCCGTTAAAGCGCATCTGGAAGACCCGAACCCGATAGTGCGCGCTATGGCTGTCTGGGCGCTGCGGCAGTTGTTAGGGGATCGGGCTGATGTGGTGTTGGCCGGGATACGGGCGCGGGAGACGGATTTAGGTGTGTTAGCGGAGATTTAATAAACTATATTAACGTATCAAATGTCTACAACTAAGGTTCATAAATTTAAAGATATATCCATTTCCCATAGTCTATCGCTATAATATGTAGTGCGGCTCTTTAAAACCCATTTATAAGACCGATTTCCAGATAGGATAAATAATACTAATCTTTTCGAAGACTTCTTGTTAGCATATAAACACTGGTCGAAGGGTTCCCATCTTCATTATCTTCATATTTTCTATTGGCCCGCTGCCGCTCAGCTCGTTTTTCTGCTTCAGAAATTTTATCAACAAATAGAGAAAAGTCTGCAATCTTTCCAGCTTTGGGATTATACTCCCCGATTAAGGTCTTTGTTATAGCTTGAGCTTCATGTCGAGAACATGGCGCGTCGTAATCGTCAAAATGAAGGTTTATCCAAAGTTCGAAACATGGATCGGAATAAGCATAGGATATTCCAGCTCGATCACAGATTTGTTTTGCTTCACCATAACAGGTGAAGTCGTCTCGATCGAAAACCGCCCATACTTCATCTTTTTCTTCGAAGGAGTTAAGTCTTTTCTTACGTCTTGTTTTACTTAGCCCCTTTTGATCAGCGAATTTTACAGCGGCGTTGGCAACAGTTTTTGGCGCACCCAAGGGCCCTTTATATATTATCTTAGTTCGACGGGAATCTAGCGTTGAGCCAATGGTATTAAAGTAGCTTTTCTCGGTTTTCTCGCCTTCTGAAAACAGATAAAAATATCGTTTAGCTGAGCGCGTTGCAGGTGATCTCTTTAGAGCGCGCTTGCGTTTGAATCTCATGGCGGCGGTATCAAAATGGAGTAGCGCCGAAACGACCCTGTAGATAGCCCTTTTCGATATTATCACTAGGTCTAGTTCGAATGTCTGTTAGTGGGTAGATTTCCGTTGCACCTATCTTCGATTTAGCAACGAACCACACTTGATCCCTTCTAAAGCAATCACTGTCCAATAAATTAGTATCGTGGGTGGTTGCTAACATTTGCGCGCCGTGAGGATTATGTTCCTTGGAACAAAACATGTTGAGTAGCTTTTCCGATGCCTGAGTATGCAAGCTTAGATCGAGTTCATCTACAATGACGATGCCGCCAACCTTTAATACGCCGAGGACTTTGGGTAAAGCCGACAACAGGCGCAGCGTGCCAGCACTTTCCATCTGGATTGGAAAGTGTTTGCTTCCGCCGTCTTCGCTTTGATGCTCTAGCTCAATAACCTTGTCATCATCGTCGGGTGACTCGAATTTTAAGTCAGCCTCTACCTCATGAAGGATAGACTGTACCGCGAGATTGAGCTTTTTGGTCAGTTCCCTTTCTTCATCAGACAATTCGCGGTCTTTCGTGCGATACCCTATAATTCCAGTGTTTATCTCTCCGAGAAAATCGATCACGCCATGATCTATTTTCCATTGGTGCTCTTTTTTAAGTCGCTGCTCGGCTGCAGGCCCCGACATGCTCAATGAGGTCTCTAGTTGGATTGAATCGAAGAAATTGAAAACCCTGGTCAACTGTTCATGGCTGTTTTGCGCAGCTGCAGAGAGAAAAAGGCTATTAGCCCGCGTTAAATCTGCAATGGTGGAATTTCGGCCTTTCAAGTTTCTGCCGAAGCTAAAGTTCTGACCGTCGCGTTCAAATAGTTTTCTAGGAGTGCCTAGCGGATAAGAGTACAACCATTCTTCGGAAACGGAGTCTTCTAGGATTGCAAAGCCATAATTGAACCTTACTGCATCCAGAATAAAGTTGATCTCAAAAACTGTTGGTTCAGAAGTCGAAGTGTTGTCGAGTAGGAATGGTTTTCTCGTTGGGATCGAGCCACCGGGTTGTCCCTTCGTTTGCGAGAACAAGACTGTAGAAATCATGGCATTGAATGCCCGGATCAAGTTAGTTTTTCCTGAAGCGTTGGCTCCGTAAAGCAATATTGCTGGAAGAAGCCTTCCTTCGCTAATCGCGTCCGTTAAAATAATGCCATTTTCACAGTCTTTGAGGCTGGAAGCCACAAATGAAAGCACTTCCCTTTTTTTGATCGAGCGATAATTCTCAACCTCAAACGAGATAATCATGCCTTGAGTCTCCTCGGCGTTTCATGTGCCGATAGGCTGTCAAATATGTAAAAATTCGACAAATTACCAGATTAAAACTCGATTCAGGTGCCGTTTTCTGATATGACATGTTGCTATGTAAGGCTATGTTTTTACCTTGTCCTGCTAGTTGCCTTCGAAGTTTCGCGTGCTCCCTCTGGCCCGACTTCATTTAGTTTATTCGCGGGGAGCGGGCTTTAGCCGACGAGGTTCAGGTTGTCTCCGTAATAGAAAACTTGGCTTTTTCAGGCTAGGCGACGCGAAGGATAAGGGTGCTTCCTCAACAAATCCGTTGAAAAGACTCATTACAGTAGCTGTGTAAAGCCCCTTCCTTTGGCATCACGTTCACCCCGTCCACACTACTAACCGCAATCATGATGCGGTCGAATGGGTCCCAGTCTTCAAACAGTGTGCCCCACGCTTGATTCCACCTACTCCAACACAGCTTCATGCGAAAATTTACGCCCGTCCGTCACGATGATGCGTTCAAAGCCTAGGACGATGCCCATGGCGTAGACGTCGAAGGTGTCGCTGAGGCCCATGTCGGTGATGTCGGGCTGGAAGCGGGCGATGGATGTCATGCGCGCTAACAGGGCCTTGGCGACATAGGGCGTGAAGTATTCAATGGGCTCGATGTTCATGATGACCAACGTGGTCTTTTGCGCGCCCACGGCTTGCATGATGATGGGAATGGCCCGCTCGGGACCGGCTGTCATGATATTGAGTTGGTCGACAAACAGCTGCCGCTGCGTTGGCCCGGCCCCTTCCATGGCTTTGAACCCCGTCTTCGGTTTGTGGCCGCTTGTGACTGGCGGGTAATAGATCCCAACGCCCGTCGCCTCATCCGCTTTGGCCGATTTCTTAGCCAAGACAGGCGCAGCGGGGCTCATCGCCAGAGCAATGAGGATGCTGAGCGCTAAAAGGGGGCGCGTCAGACGGCGGGTTGTTTGGGGCAATAGCATATTCGTTTCCTCCGAGGTTGTACCGTGAAGCCTATAGCGACGTTGCCGTGATTTTCGACAAAAAAATGCCCGCGCCTGGCGCAAAGTCACAGCGCTTCCAGCATATAGCGTGCCGCCTCAGCCACAGGCCCGCCGCGCGCCTTGCTGTCGCCCGATATTCTCACCCAAAGGGGGTTGCACCGGGGTGCTGTCACTCTAAAACATCTAAAAATGCTTCTCATAAGCAGGTATTGGATGGATGGCCCAGAGCAGTGGGGATGTAAAAACGCAGGCGGCAGCTGTCTCCGAAGACCGCTCTCTGAAGCGCTTATATAGCAACAACGTCGCGCGTATTGCTGGGGCGCTGCGCAAGAGCTTTGGCGATGGTCCGCCCGATCCTGACGATATTTCTCATCTGGCTTTTCAAAAATTCTTAGAGCGCAAAGAACATGCCACAGTGCGCAACCCAGAAGCGTTTTTGTGGCGCACGGCCCGCAATCTGGTGCTCAATGAGAAGAAGCGCGATAGCGTGCGGGCGCGCTATGATTATGAGGTCGAGCATCTTTTTTTTGCTCATAGGGGTGACATTTTTGTCCCTGAAAGACTCGTAAGCGCTCAAGAGCAGATAGAGTTGATGCTCCAGGTGATTGCGGACATGCCCGACAAACGCCAAAGGTCTTTTATATTGCACCGGGTTGAGGGCCTGTCGGTCTCAGATGTGGCGCGGAAGATGGCGCTCAGCCGGACGGCGGTGACCAAACATCTGGCGCGGGCCTTTGCCGATATCGATGCTGCTCTGCAGGTTTTGTCCAGAGACGAGGCAGATGCGTAGCGAAGAGGCGAACATGGGCAATCAGGCCCCCGATCCGCAGCTGCTCCATGAAGCGCATGAATGGCGTCTGCGCAACGATATGGGCGATTTGAGCGCGGATGAGCGCCGCGATTTTTCCGCTTGGCTTGCCGCTAGCGAAGCGCATGAAGCCGCCTATGATCGCGCCATTACCCTGAATGCAGCGCTTGATACTTTAGATCCGCAAACACTGCGGCCTGTACCGATGCAGGCGGTTTATACTTTCGCGCCGCAAGGCGATGAGACATTCGGTTTCAGATGGTCTCTAAAGTGGATTTTTGGGGCTTTGCTGGCTGGGGCTTTAGGCGTGTCAGCATTGGTGTTTATGCCGCGTTTTGAGGACGGTGCCGCATTGGGCACAACACAGCAGACCTATCAAACGGCGGCCATTGAAACCCGCTCCATCACCCTCAGCGATGGCTCAGACGTTCTGCTCGGGGCAGGTAGCGAATTGCGGGTAGACTATGGACCAAAGCGACGTGATATCGTCCTACTGGCTGGCGCGGCTTTGTTTGATGTCATGTCCGACCCGGAAAGGCCATTTACGGTTTCCGCAGGCCCGCTCAACGCGCGTGCCGTCGGCACGGTGTTTGATGTGCGCTATAATGCCGGGGTGAGCCGCGTGGCCGTTGCTGAAGGCCGGGTGCGTGTCAGCTACCCTCTCGTCATAAACGATCAGCCGACACAGTCTGATCTTGCCCGCACGCTCACGGCAGGCCAGCAAATTGCAGCGCTCAACCAGGGTCTTGGCGAGGTCAAACCGATTGCTATGGACAAGGTCGGCGCCTGGCGCGATGGGCGCATAGACTATGTGGCCGCCCCGCCGGCCGAGCTGATCGCCGATGCGAACCGCTATGGCAACGTCGACATTTCACTCGATGACCCGTCGGATCAGCTGCGTGGAAAGACGATCTCCGGCTCCTTCGATATGACGAATGTGGACCGGCTGCTGGAAGTGCTGGAGAGCCTGTTGCCGGTTAAGGTTGCCCATACCGCCGACAGCAACATCGTCTTAAAAGCGCAAGAGAAATAGAGCCTTTGTGCGCCTGATCGTTACGCTCGGATAATTTTTTTTAAAAAAGATCGCGCCTCAGGGTGTCAAATCTCCAACCCCAATTGTCGTAAAGGCATATTTGCGACTGAGTGGCAGTCACAGTCATTCCTAAAGGGGTTCTCATGAGACAGTCTTTGCGATTCCACGCTAGCCGATGGGTTCTGGCATCCGCCTTCATGATATCGGTAGCGCCGGCGTTTGCTGTGCCGTCTTTGGCGCAGTCTGTCCAGGAGGAGCGGCAAGTGGTCGCTTTGCCAGCTGCGCCCTTGGAGGATGCGATCTCCGCCGTCGCCCGTGTTTTCAAAATTGATATCTTGGTCTCTAGTGACTTGGTTGCGGGACAAACGGCGCCTGAAATTTCAGGTCAGCTCAGCGCTGAAGAGGCGATCACCGAAGTTCTTCGTGGCTCCGGCCTGAGCGTCCGTCGTTCGCCAAGCGGTGGATACATCATCGAGAAAAAGACGGCGCAGCGACGCACTAAACCTACTCGCGCAGTCAGGCCTGTTGTCGCTGATACGATTATTGTCACCGGCACAAAGCAAAACCTCTCCATCCAGGATACGCAGGCATCTGTCGCCATCGTTACGGATGAGCTCATTGATGCCCAGGCCATCTTTGAATTGTCGGATATCTTTCTGCGCACGGCCAACGTGACGCAAACAAATGGCCCCTTTAGTTTTTCAATCCGCGGCGTCAGCAGCGGCGGCGTTGGCGGCGCAGGCGTTGGGCGGACAGCAAACATCTATCTCGACAATGCGCCGATCTCGCTGAATGGCCTGTCCAGCGCCTTCAATCTTTGGGACATTTCACAAGTTGAGATTCTGCGCGGCCCGCAATCAACGACCCAAGGGCGCAACGCGCTTGCTGGCGCGGTGGTTATGCAATCAGCTGACCCGGAATATGATTTTGGTGTCAAATTACGCGCACTCATTGGCAATAACAAAACGCGTCAATATTCAGGTGCCGTCACTGGCCCAATTATCGAAGACCAAATTGCCTTTCGTATTGCGGCCGACTACCGAGAACAAGATTTCCAAACGCTTAATGGCGTAACAGGCGCACCGGAAGGGGCAAGCGACGCAACAACACTGCGTGCGAAGCTGCTGTTTGAGCCGAGTGTCATCCCGAATTTGCGACTGGAAGTCAGCTACCAATATGTCGATTTCTTCACCTCCGGAGATGGATCTGGTGTGATTCGGCCAGATCCAGAGTCCGAGGATGCTATTGGATTTGATCCCTTTGACCGCGTCAATTTCGATTTTCGCGGCGGTGTTGTCGAAAAT
This sequence comes from uncultured Sphingomonadales bacterium, assembly GCA_937884085.1. Taxonomy (GTDB): domain Bacteria; phylum Pseudomonadota; class Alphaproteobacteria; order Sphingomonadales; family CAKZYD01; genus CAKZYD01. The sequence continues at coordinate 13,139 of CAKZYD010000405.1, forward strand.
GAAAATCACCGTTTCTTAGCCGACCTTTTTTATGAGTTCAGCCAAAATTGGTCAGCACAAATCATCGCGACCTATGATGACACGGAGCGCTTTATTGATAACGTGACTGGTCCAGATTTACGACTGGAAGAAACGTTTACCGTCGATGGGCGCGGTATTTTTAGTTATGACCGCTTCAGTGGTTGGTTTGGTGGTTACTACTTTAGAGATGATTTGGCCTCCAGCACAGATCAAGCCTTTAATGTTGCCGGTTTTGGTGGAACGATTACGCCAGCTGGCACGGATGTCCTTTTTATCCAAAGCCGATCCGCAGAAACGGAAAACTATGCCTTTTACGGCGATGTGACCTTCGCATTAACTGACCGAATCTCGCTTAATTTTGGTGCGCGTTATGATAATGAAAAGGTGACCGATACGGGCTTCGCCTCCCAACTTTTTGTTGATTTGCCGCCCGGTACACCGTGTACGATTTCTGCTTTCTTTGGCACTGGGCCATGTGATGTAGTGCTTGGCCTTACCGGCGTAGCAGATGGAGATCCATTAGCTGGTACAGCGCCTTATGATGCATTTTTGCCGCGCGGTGGCATCATCTTTGACATCGATGAAGACAAGTCCATTTCCTTCGTGGTCCAACGCGGATACCGCGCTGGCGGCTTTTTCATAAGGTCTGAGAGTACATCGACCGGGCTCAGCCGAGAGGTCGTAAGCTTCGACGAGGAATACCTTACCAATTACGAGATCGCATGGCGCTCTGTTTGGCTTGATGATCGTCTCACTTTTAACGCCAATGCCTTTTATAGTACCTGGAGCGATCAGCAGGTCCGTATCCAAGAACCTGGCTCCCTTGAACCGGAAATCCGAAATGCTGGCTCATCAGAACTTTATGGTCTGGAAATAGAAACAGCATTCAACGTGACATCCTCGCTGGACGTTTATGGAAGCCTCGGCCTTGTCCATACTGAGTTCACAGATTTCCCTTTTGCGGTTGATGACAACGGTGATCCAGTCAATCCCGCCAATCTCACATTTGCAAATTTGGCTGGAAATGAGTTTGGTAGCGCGCCGAACGTAACCGCATCGGTCGGTGTTGTTTATGACAATGACACTGGCGTCTATGGATCAGCGAATATCAGCTACCGGGGTGACCAGTTTTCCGACGTGACAAATCTGGATGTGAATAGAACGGGCTCTTATGCCATCGTGAATGCCCGGGTCGGCTATAAAACCGACATCTGGCGTGTTTCAGTCTTCGTCGACATTCTCTTCATCGAGGAATTCCTGAGAACGAACGTGTTGCTAGAAGTCGACCCAGACACCGGCTTGGTTGATGACGCTAACATTGGTCGGAATAACATCAGCCAGCCACGTCACTTCGGTGTTGAGGTCGAAGCGACGTTTTAACAAGGATATAGCCGCCAGGGGCTCAAAGCGACAGCCGTTCCAATATACAGCGCACCGCCCCTGCTACCGGCCCGCCGTCATTCAACTCAATGGACCGCATCAAGCTTTGGCGGGCCAAGGCGACATCGTCCTCTGTCATAGCGGTAAATGGGCGGTAAATGGGGACAGCGGTAAATGGGGACACGGTAAATGGGGACAGCATATATTTATATCTATTCCATCCATCCAGGAGAGAGGCGACACGATATCGAGTCTTGCCCGTAACGACATACACCCATAAGCTTCATCCTTTGGTTGGTAGTATAAAAGGGGCGCGGTGATGGAGCAGACAGTCACCAATCCGGGGCGTATTGCAAATCCGCTGAAATGGGATGGCCTTGCCAGCATCTTGCGTGGGCTCGGCACAAAGGCCCTGGGCGGATGGCTTATCTATGCCGATCTAGAGGCTTTGTTAAACGCACCGGACGGCGCGGTTTTGGTGACTGCGCTGGGCGGCCTTATCCTGCTGGGCTGGGGCGGTAACGCTTTGGCCCGCGGCATTGCCCATAGCTTGCCAATTAAGCTGCGCGACCTGACGTTCGCAAATGCGCAGGAGAGCTTTGGCCAAGATGTGTTCGACATGCTGTTTGAGCGCAATCTGAGCCCGTCGCATCGCCAGCCCGCCAATCTGTTTGAGCGCATCTTGGCCGGCGCCGTGCATGGTTATGACCATTTGCCCGACGTCTATCGCTATTTCACCATCCGCAGCTTGCAGGCGCTGTTCATCAGTCTTGGCCTCGTCTTGTTTCTGGCGCTGACGTATGTGACGCTGCGGGCGGTGGCGCTGTCGCAATATAATGACTTCGTGTTCAGTTGGGTGGCGCTGCTGACCCTGTTTGCGCTGGTGCTTACGTGGCGCCGGGCGCGCGCGTCAACGCAGGTGCGTGGTTCTTATAGCTTTCCGGGCATGGGCATTGGGCGCATTGTTTTTCTGGCACTTCTGATCGGCGCGGCCTCGGTGGGCCTGTCGCAGGTGATGAGCGGCGTGGAAGACCCGGGCGTTGATCCAGCCATCCTATCAGCCCCGCCAACCTTCCTCTGGTTCATCGTCACGCTTATCATCGGTGCCATTACCACGGTGGTAACCGTGCTGGTCTTGGCGTTGCCTGCCGCAGCGTTCGACACAGACCTATCGCACAGCCGCCTGCGCGACCAGCGCGGACACCGCGCGCACCCAGACCAAATCATCATCGGTCTGCGCAATTATCTGGACCGTTTCCCGCCCAACTATCCGATGACTGACGAAACGGTGCAGATGCGCAGCGCCGGGGCGGGCGGCCAAGGCGCGTTCAATGCACTGGTGCGGCGGGAATATGGCTTTCAACAAGCCGATATGCCAGGCCTCAACCGCGGCCGGTTGATTGCAGTGGTGGCAACGCTGGTGGGTCATGCCAGCCTGCTCGCAGCGGCCTATTTCTTCGCACAGGCCTTATCTGTTTTCTTTGCCACCGGCCTGCCTGATTTTGATGCGCCAAGTACCGTGGCGCCCGTGCTCACTGCCTGGCTTGCCGCACTGATGCCATACCTGTTGGCGCTAATTGCTGGGCGGCAGCTGGTGTCTGTCGGCATTTTACGGCTGGCGCAATTGCCGGTCGTCTCCCAACTGCTGGAGACCTCCATCGAAGGCACCGTCGCCACCTCCAACATGGCCATGGGCCAAGCTGTACAAGACAGCTTTTCCGACGCTACGGTGACCTATGTGACCAACTACACACTGTTCCTGCGCTCGGCCCAGCTCCACAGCGTGCTGCTCGCTACACAAAGCGCTGGCGGGGCAAAGGCCTCGCGCCGCTTCTTCGTGGAGGCACAGGCCAACGATGTCCACACCACCGAGCTGGTCGGCGCCATTGACGCGCATGTAAGCGACCAAAAAGCTTTCACCCAGTTTGGCGGCGCGAATGACGCGGACGCCGTTGCCGACATGGCCAATCTCAACCTGCAATATCAAGATGCACGGCGCAACAAGCAGACCAACCTGCCTGGCACGGACGGCGGACCAGACCAGCTCAAGCCGCCAACTTAACGTACCGTCAGCTTCGCCGTTACCACATCGCACCAGGCCGGTAAGTCGAGCGCCATCATGAAGGGCATCCCGGCCAGCATCGCGTTTTCTAGGCTTTTTGACATGGCGTCTGTGCTCTCGCCGCGGTTGGACTTATTTGCAAAGTCTAGAAAGAATTGCTGCAGTTTGGGGCAGTCCGTGCCGTCTTCGCTGCCGCCCATGGCAATGATATATTGATTGACCAGCGCCATCTGTGCGGCGGCTGGGGAGTTGGCCAACAGAGCCGAATAGGCCTCGGGCGAGAGTGCGCCTGACGGCCCGCCGCTATCGTTGGCGTTGCTATTGGGCGCCACGGCAGCAAGCAATGTTGGCGTGGTGACTTCAAAAGCGCGGCCACCGGTAAAGAGGGATAGGAGAGGCGTTGTCACCTCAAAGGCGCTGCCGCCATGATAGGCGCTGAGTGCAGGTGTGGTAACTTCGAACGCTTTGCCGCCTCTATATGCGCTGAGCTGCGGGGTGGTGATTTCAAAGGCCTTACCGCCTGAAAATGCAGACAGCGCTGGCGTCGTGACTTCAAAACTTCGCCCGCCGCTCAAAGCACTGAGTTGGGGCGTGGTGATTTCAAAAGCCCGGCCACCTGCGTAAGCGGAGAGTTGCGGTGTTGTAATGTCAAACACTTTGCCACCGCCGTGCGCAGAGAGCGTTGGCGTGGTCACCTCAAAGGCCCTGCCGCCCGCATAGGCCGTAAGCTGCGGAGTGGTGACCTCAAACGCCTTGCCAGCGGAGAACGCCGTGAGGGGCGGCGTAGTAATTTCAAACGCCTTACGCAGCGCGCTGGGCGCATCCTGGGGCTCCGCCGCAGCATGAGCAGCGCATAAGGCTGCCACGCCTAGGCAGATAAGCGATGGGAAAACGCGTTCCATTCTTGTCGCTGCAGGCTTGAGTTTACGGCCTTAGTTCTGATTGCCCGGCTTTGTGACAAGCGCGTCCGTCACACTTGATTGCTGCACCGGGTTTGTAAGCACGATACCAACGGTCTCTGGCTGTCGGGTTAGTCCGTAAACGGCTTCATTATCGTTAAAACCATACTGCCTTGCACCGCGCCGATGAGACGTGCTCGCAAGCTTTAAAGCCTCGCTGTCTGTTTTAGATACGATTTTGATATCCGGTGCGTCGCCGCGAATGGAGTGCCACTCTCCGGCTGCTGTTTTGGCGTTATACAGCCCGTAGAAAACCTTCACTGACTTGCGGGATTGGATGTTATCAAAAACGGATTTATAAACCTCTTGGGTTGCTATTTTCGCCCTGCCATCGCCGCGAACCGAGCGCGCAAGAGCATCCCCACCTCTTTCTTTCGTGGTGCGTTTGAATTCGCTGACTGCAACGCCGTCAGCTGTCCCATCGTCAGATAATTTAATAATATGCGACGCTTGATTTTGACCGGCAACGGGTATGCCCACACTCACCTTCAATTCCACATACTGGTAGTCCGACGTCCCAAGGCTAACGGAATAGGGAGATTTGATGCGGACGATATCAAACTGATCTTGCGCTGAACCGATGTGCGGAACCAAAAGCGCAGCCAAAGCTGCACACAGTGAAAAAAGCCTCACAATAACCCCCTCTTAAACGCGCCGCAGCGCAAAAGCTGCCCACGCTTCTGCGTTAGAAAGCCACCTTCGCACTGGAAATACAAGAGCCTTGCGGCCGTGCCAGTCTGCAGCACGCCTTACCCTCTCTTTTCTCATTATTGCTTTGTTTATTTAGAATCGCTCAAAGTATATCTTCATCATGCTGATATGAGGAGGGGTTCAATGGTTGAGACGCTAACGGGACACAACCGGTCCGGCGGGCTATCCTATGAGCAAATGATTGGCATGGACGCGGTCCAGCCGCCGCCCGTCTATTTCGAAAGCAATCCCGTTCCAGCCGGCGTTACGGAGGTCGACGTCACCCGCTATTTTAGCAAGGAAGAGCATGACCGCGAGGTTGAGCGCCTGTGGAAGCGGGTGTGGCAGATGGCCTGCCACGAAGATGACATCCCTAATGTGGGGGACACCCATGTCTATGATATTGCAGGACTTTCCTTCATCATCGTCCGCGCAAAAGAAAATGAAATCAAAGCCTTCCCCAATGCCTGCCTACACCGCGGCCGCAAGCTCTGCGATGCCCACAAAAAGGGCCTCAAAGTCATGCGCTGCGCCTTCCACGGCTGGTCGTGGAACCTGGACGGCAGCTTAAAAGAAGTGCCCTGCCAATGGGATTTCCCGAGCGTGAACGAAGAGGAATTCAGCCTACCGAAAGTGCGCGTAGGCCAATGGGGCGGCTTCGTGTTCATCAACCCCGACCCCAATTGCGAACCTCTGGAAGATTTCCTGGGCGATTTGGACCGGCATTTTCGCATCCCCTTCGAGCGGCGCTTTAAAGCGGCGCATTTGGTCAAACGCCTGCCGTGCAATTGGAAAGTGGCGCAGGAGGCTTTCATGGAATCCTACCATGTGGTCGCCACCCACCCAGAGCTCATGCCCGCCTTTGCCGATGCAAACTCCAAATATGACGCCTGGAATAATTTCTCCCGCGCCATGTCCGCCAATGGCTTTCCCAGCCCGCATACCAGCTTGAAAAAGCCAGACTTCTCCGCCTGGCCTGACGCAAAAGCCTTTCAAAGCTTTGTCCACCCCATCAGCGGCCACACCTTTCGCCGCATCGAAGAAGGCCGCGTCGAAGTCACCATGCCCAACGGCAAAAGCGGCATCTTTGATGCATCGGGCACCCATATCGAAGGCGACGTGACCAACGCTGACCAGCATATGTGTAACTGGGTGGGCGGCAAAATCCGTGCTGGCGAAGAAGACATGCCAATGCCCACCAGCGCTGGCAGCTCCACCGAACACCGTTCGGCAATGGCACAGGCCCGCCGCGAGGAGATGCGCGAAGCCTGGGGCGACATGGTCGACACCATCAGCGATGCAGACCTCAATGACGCCATCTTCTACAGCGTCTTCCCAAACATCAGCCCCTGGGCCGACTTCAACCCCATTTTCTACCGCTTTCGCCCCGATGGCGACAATCCAGAGCAATGCTTGCATGAAGTCATGTTCATGGTCGCTCTGCCGGAAGGCGTCGAGCGGCCAAAGCCGGTAGAGTGCACCTTCCTAGACCTCGACGATGACTACACCCTCGCCCCCAACTTCGGCAGCTACCTCCTCAAAGTCTTCAACCAAGACGGCCTAAACCACGCCGCCGTCCAACAAGGCCTCCACAACCACCCCCGCGGTAAGGTGATCTTCGCCAGCTATCAGGAGAGCAAGATCCGGCACTTTCATGAAACGCTGGAGCATTGGCTGGAGAGCGAGGAAGCGCCACGTAGCCGACCAAACTGACCATTAGCTGTACGCGCGGTTTTAGAAACAAGAAATTGAGGCTGGCAGCAACGGCAAGCCAGCCTCAGAGCACCTAACCCCTATTGCTGTTCCATCACACTAGAGCGTAAACTCATAGGCCAAAATGACTTGGCGACCGGGGCCGCCAACGATGCGATCAACAAAACCGGTCCCAACATAGGTTTGGTTGGATGTGGGAATATATGTATTATTCAAAAGGTTGGTGATTTGAAAGCTAAGCGAGCCAGGCCCGACGGTATAGAAAGCACCAATATCGACCACTGAATAGCCTTCAACTGGTGCTTGGTCCGTCCCTTGGTCAAATGCGCGCGAGCGGTCACCGACCGTGAGAACCCTTCCATTGAGATTGAGATCATCATTGACGTCGTAACTGACGTCGAAAGTGAATTTCCAAGGCGCCACTTCTAGCCCACTCAGCGGGTTGAAATCTCCGTCGTCATCAGCGTCGAAATCCCCCTCATTCCAACTGAAGGCAGCAGACAAGCGCAAATCGTTTATCGGCTCTACGCCAGCACTGAGTTCAAAACCATAATTCCTTTGCGGTGAGCGGGCGAATTCACCTTGCATAGAGCCAGGGGCGACGATGAAAGTGGCGCCGAGCTCAGACCTGGCGTAGTAGGCAGCCAGGCTATAATCAAAAATGCCATAAGCGCCGCGCAACCCGATTTCATAATTATCAACGATTTGTGGCTCGGCCGCTTCGGACGTCGCCAGCGGCTCACCCGATGGCACCAAAAAGGAGAGATTTATGAGGCTCGGGATCTCAAAACCTTGTGAAAAATTGACGAAACCAGACAGCCACTCCGCAAACTCGTAAGTCGCTCCAATATTCCAAGCAATACCATCGTTGTCGCCAGCGCCGCCCTGGCGCGAAATCTGGTTACCACTTTCGTCGGTAACGATTTCAAAAACCCGGGTACCACTGCCGATCTCGAAAGACACATCTTCCCAACGGATGCCGCCTGAGAGGCGAAGTCGTTCCAGAACGCGGATATCGAACTGGGCAAAGATGCCAAGCGTCTCCAATTCAAACGGAAACAGAAAAGCGTCTTCGCGAATTGCGTTTGTAACCAGGCGTTCGTTGTCAAAATTTGGGCCTAGGTCATAGACGCGGGCGTCTGAAATGCGTTCTTCGGTATTATAGTCGACACCCACCAGGACATTAACGCGCTCTACCACAGTGCGCGAATATTGGCTGCGAATACCCCATCCTTTGTCCGTAAAAAAGGACTGATAGTTATCGGGAAAGACGGCTGGTAATGTCGCATTGCGTAGGTCGATCAAAGTGGAAACCCGATCTTCATCGCGGCCATAATACTGTAGTGATAAGGCCCCGCCAAAGAGGGCGTCATTGGTATATTTCAAGTTCCAAGCGCGCTTCTTGTTGATAGGCTCGTTATCGGACCCATAGGTAAAGGCCAATTGATTGGCTGACACAGCAGCAATCGCTCGACCGTCTTCCGTCAACGATACGTCGAACACGCGGTTGTCCGGCGCTTGATCAACAAAATTATAAAAACCTTCCAGACGTTGAGTTTTGCTGATGTCAAAACCTAGTTTTGCGAAATAGGTCAGCTCATCTTCAAAACCGGAAAAGACTGGTGCGCGCAGGTCGTCCTCACCATCAAAAATGCCATTGTTGGAATCAAAGGAGAAATTTACCAGATAGTCGAAACGATCAACGGTGCCGCTGGCGCCGACGTTGGTCTTCATGCTGCGGGACAGATTGCTGAAAATGTTGTCAGCCCCAGGAAAAAACGACAGCTGTTGGCGCAAGCGTACATCGATAAGCTCTTCAGACGCCTGCCGCGTAAAGAACTGTATCACCCCGCCCGTCGCGCCCGCGCCATAGACGGCATTGGGCCCATAAAGAACTTCCACTCGGCCTAGAATTTCCGGATCGAATTTCGCCAGTTGTCCGGCGCCAGAACCAGCACCGCCGTTAAAGGAAAGCGGCACGCCGTCAATGAGGTATTGTGGGTCACGGCCGCGCAGCGTCTGCGCCCGGTCAATATCATTCTGAGTTGGCGGCCCAAGCGCCGGAACCAAGGCGCCAACCAGGTTGAAGATATTGGAAGACTTAGCGATCTCAGTTCGGATCGCCGGATAATCGAGTACGATTACAGAACGAGCAATTTCATTGATCGGCTGGGGCTGTCGAGTGGCGGTTATCACGATGGTTTCCGCCTTCTTGTCCTGATCTTGCAACGCCAATTCTGGTTGGACGCCGATCTGCGCCACTTGCTGGCCAATAACAATGCCGCCATTGCCGGCCGTTGTTGCTTTAAGGCCGCTGCCAGCAAGCACTTGGGCAAGCGCCTCTTGAACGGTCAAAGAGCCAGATATGGACGGCGCACGCTTGCCTGCCACAAAGCGGCTTGGCGCGACCACTGGCACACCGAAAAGATCAGAGATGGTGACAATAGACTGGCCGAGCGGACCAGCTGGTACATCAATGGTGCGCGGGGCGCTTACTTTTGTTTGCGATTGCGCCTGCGCGCTTGGCATAGCAGCCAAGACGGCTAAAGATGATGCTGCGGCCAGTGCTGCCCTTTTAATCTGCCGGGGGGTAATTGCGTCCACGAGATTTGCCCTTTTTGCCTTCTTGCGCAACTGCCACTCAATTGCACTTATATCCCAGAGACACGCGGGCCGCGTTTTCATCCCACTTTTTCAAAATTTTTCCGCTGATAAGTTGGCCCTGGTTAGAGGCCTGTTTTGGGCCGGATTACAATGCGGTCGTCATCACCGTTTTCTATCTCGATGGGAAAACTTAACGCCAGCAGTTCCAGCATACGGCCCACATCATTGGCCGCAAAAGAGGCAGTGATGGTCATTGCGGCCAGCGCTTGCGTATCGCCAGCAAGCACAATGGAAGCGTCTGAGTATCGATTAACGTCAAAAACAATCTCAGCCAGCGGCGCGCCATCGTAGATCAGACTGCCCATTTGCCAGGCGCCCACCTTATCGAGCGCGATGGGTCGTACCGCTCGCAATCCATCCACTTCGGTGGCAGCAACTTGCTGACCGGCGGAAAGGACGACTTTCGTGTCCATAGAAAAGGCTTGGCCGTCCACGGCCAAAGGATAGCCAACACGCACGCGCCCTTCCGACACCGCGACGCGGGCCACCCCGCTGCTTTTGCGTACGTCAAATATAGTCCCCAGCGCTGTCGCAGTTAGATCCCCAGTGCGCACAATGAAGGGCCGTGCCGGATCTGACACGACGTCAAAGAGCGCCGCCCCCGCTGATAACGACACAGTGCGGCTGTCCCCATCATAGACAATCTCTATCTGTGTCTCCGGGCCAAGCGTCGCCTCGCTACCATCTGCCAAGATGACAGTGCGTGTCTCGCCATGACTGCTAGCAAAGGTGGCACGGCTTAGTATTACGTCTTCTGGCGCGGCGGTCTGAAACAAGGGCAAAAGGGCGACCAGGCACACAGCAAATGCGGCCGTGATTGCGCCGCCAGCGGCAAGGCGTCCACGGGTGGTTTTAAACCGCGCTGCAAGCTCGCTTTTAAAGCGCACCCACTGCTCGCCTAGACTTGGCTCCATTAAATCTGCAGCGATGTCATCGCCGCGCAGCCCGTCATAGGCCGCCCATATGGTCACGGCTCGGTCATAAGCCTCTTCATGACGGACATCGGCGGCGAGCCACGCCTCAAAGGCCGCCTTATCCGCAGCGCTAGACTGGGGGCCGCGCATACGTTCGCGCCACATATGCGCTGCCGCAATGAGCCGGCCTGTTTCGGCTTCAGCTGTACGGGTCGCGGCCATTAGGCACCATCCTTTGTATGGCGCTGAAGCTGCTGGTCAATTTCGATGCCAGCTTTGACAACATGCCGATGCACCGATGTTTTCGACAAACCCATGACCTCTGCCACCTTCGTAATTGACAATCCATCGACCTTGTGCAGCAAAAAGCAGCGCCGCGTCCGGGTCGGCATACCGCGCAAAACTGCATCCACCTGCGCCAACTGCTGCCGCATAGAATAGACACGCTCGGGGGTGGTTTCATCCCGCCCCGGCCCAAAAAAAAGTTGCTCAAGCTCAAAATCATATTTTGTGCGGGTGCCGGCAGCCCGAAGCTCATTGAGGGTTGAGTTGCGCGCGGTGCGCCATAAAAAACTCTCCAGATCACAAATTTCTTCATGATCACCGCGCTCCATAAGCTTTTGGAAAGCGAGTTGGGTCATATCCTCAGGGTCAGGTGGTCCATCACCAAAAGCGCGGCGGAGGTTGAGCGTCAATCGCGCAGCGAATTGCCTGTAAAGCGTTTTAAAAGGCGCGTCAGCCCACTTACGGTTTTCCCGGTCAGCCTCTTTTGGCTTTGATTGATGCTGCGTCTCAGTCGCCATTGCAGGCCCTGCTTAGCGCAAAGCGTGGCCAACCCCAATAGGCCACGAAACTATCGTGGTCAGAAGCGAGAACATACCACTCCTGATGGCTCAGCCTTAAATGCACTATAGATTCGCTAAATGCGCAAATTGCTTGCCGCCAAGGCTACCGCAAGACAATAGCAATGCTAGCATTAGACAAAACCTGGCGTTCTTTTTTCGTCTAGAGGCCAACCCATGCAAACCAACCAAGCCATAAAATCCATCGGCACGGAGTCTGCCTTCGCCGTCCTCGCCCAAGCCAACGCTTTGCGCGCAAAGGGCCAAAACGTCATCAGCCTGGCCATCGGTGCGCCTGACTTTCCAACGCCCGATAACATCGTCCGCGCAGCGCAAAAGGCGCTGGAAGAGGGGCACCATTTTTATACGCCAACCAAGGGCCTGGAGGCGCTCCGGGCGGCCATTGCGCAGGATTTGAAGGCGCGGCGGGGCTATAATGTGGATTTGGAGCACATCCTAGTGGCGCCGGGGGCGAAGCCGATCATGACCTATGCCATGCAGATGTTTGGCGAGGCGGGGGCGGATATTCTCTATCCTGACCCGGGCTTTCCCATCTATCGCTCCATGATCGAGTTTTCCGGCGCGCGGGCAGTGCCAGTGCCCATGCGCGCCGCCCATGGGCTGAGCTTTGATCCCGCCGAACTGCTCTCGCTGATCACGCCTCGGACGCGGCTAATCATCTTAAACTCGCCTGGCAATCCGACCGGCGGCGTGGTCACACGGACTAGCATGGACCAGCTCGCAGAAGGCCTAAAAGCGTGGCCCGATATTCCGATTTTGGCCGATGAGATCTATAGCCGCCTCCTCTATGACGGCGCGGCGCATGTGAGCTGCCTTGACTATCCGCATCTCCGCGACCGGACGATTTTACTGGATGGCTGGAGCAAGACCTATTCGATGACCGGCTGGCGCCTGGGCTATGGCATTTGGCCGAAGAGCCTCATCGATTATGCCGAGCGCTTGCAAGTCAACAGCGCCTCCTGCGCCAGTGCGCCCGTCCAGATGGCCGGCATTGAAGCGCTGCTTGGCCCACAGGACGGGGCGGAGACCATGCATGCCGCCTTTGAAAGTCGGCGCAAGATCCTGGTCGATGCGCTCAATTCCCTGCCTGGCTTTACTTGCCCCATGCCAAAGGGCGCTTTCTATGCCTTTCCCAATATTGAAGGCACGGGGCGCAGCGCGGACGATTTGCAGCAGCATCTCCTGTTAAACGCAGGGGTAGCCACCGTCAGCGGCACCAGCTTTGGCATCTATGGCGAAGGCCATATCCGCTTCAGCTATGCCTGCGCGCCAGAGGTGATGGAAACTGCGGTGGAGCGCATCCGGGCTGTTTTGTAAGCGCCTTCGTAACCAGGATTGAACACATTGCGCTTAGGTTGCCAAAGCCTAGGCTGCAAAACTGTCCTACAGGCCTTCCTTGGCGTAGTATGACACAAAGTAAGCGGGCATCAGCATAGGCTCTTCTTAATAAACCAGGTGTGACTTTTGTGACTTTTCAAATCCCCAGACAGACGATGGAGCAGGCCATGGGACCTGATTTGCCGTTTATTTTGAAAGGGCAAAGGATGGCACAAAGCCATTTGAAACGCAGGCCGTTCTTCACTACATGAAAAGCGCAACCCCGCAGAAACGAGAAGATGACGACCAATGGCTGACGCCGATTTAAATTTACGCTTGCCTGATGGCTCAACCCGCGCGATGCCGCGCGGCTCGACGGCGTATGATTTGGCGACGGCGATTGGGCCTGGGCTGGCCAAGGCGGCCATGGCGGCGCGCGTGGATGGCGATGTGTGGGACATTATGCGCCCCATCCCGCATGATGCCGAGGTGGCCATCATTACCAAGCGCGATGAAGACGAGGCGCTGGAGCTGGTGCGTCATGACTTTGCGCACCTGCTGGCTGAGGCTGTCCAGCGGCTCTTCCCCGGCACCCAGATTACCTTCGGCCCCGCGACCGAGGACGGCTTCTACTATGATTTTGCGCCACCGGATCGGCCTTTCACCGATGAAGACCTACCGGCCATTGAAGACGAAATGCGCAAGCTAATTGCCGAAGATAAGCCGCTGGTCCGCGAGGTCTGGTCCAAAGCAGACTTGATTGAACGCTGGAAGGCTGATGGCGAAGATTTCAAAGCGGAATGGGCCGCTGAGCTGCCCGATGATGAAGAGCTGACCGTCTATTGGTCTGGCGAGCCCAGCAGCGATGGCGCTTGGATGGACATGTGTAAGGGGCCGCATCTGGCCTCTACCGGCAAGCTGGACCCCAAGGCCTTCAAGCTGACCCGCGTGTCTGGCGCCTATTGGCGCGGCGATCAAAACAACGCCATGCTGAGCCGGATTTACGGCACGGCTTGGCTCGACCGCAAGCAGTTGGCGCAGCATCTGGTGCGGCTGGAAGAAGCGGCCAAACGCGACCACCGCAAGCTGGGGCGCGAACTGGACCTGTTCCATTTCCAAGAAAATGCGCCGGGCGCCGTGTTCTGGCATCCCAAAGGCTGGCGCGTCTTCCAGGCGCTCATTGCTTATATGCGCGAGCGCCAAGAGCGCGCTGGCTATGTGGAAGTGAATACGCCTGATATGATGGATCGCAGCCTGTGGGAGACTTCGGGCCACTGGTTCAACTATCATGAGCATATGTTCACCACCGACACCGAAGACGGGCGGGTGCTGGCGCTCAAACCCATGAACTGCCCTGGCGGTGTGTCGCTGTTTGCCCATGGCCTCAAAAGCTATCGGGACTTGCCGCTGCGCATGGCGGAGTTCGGTAAAGTGCACCGCTATGAACCATCGGGCGCGCTGCATGGCCTGTTGCGCGTGCGCCACTTTACGCAGGACGACGCGCATATCTTCTGCACGCCTGAGCAGCTCAAAAGCGAATGCCGGGATGTGGTGGAGTTGGTCCTCGATATCTATAAGGACTTTGGCTTTGATGACATTGCCATCAAGCTGTCGACCCGGCCTGAGAACAGGATGGGGAGCGATGCCACTTGGGACATTCTCGAAGGCGCGCTGACCAGTACTTTAGACGCCATGGAGCTGCCGCATAAAGTCAATCCAGGTGAAGGCGCGTTCTATGGGCCGAAGCTAGAGTTCGTTCTGCGCGATGCCATCGGGCGGGACTGGCAATGCGGCACCTTGCAAGTGGATATGAACCTGCCGGAAGCCTTTGACATTGGCTATGTGGGCGAGGATGGCGAGCGGCATCGCCCCGTCATGCTGCACCGGGCGCTGTTTGGCTCGCTGGAACGCTTCACCGGCATCTTGATTGAGCATTATGCTGGGAAGCTGCCGCTGTGGCTGGCGCCGGTGCAGGCGGTTGTTGCCACCATCGTGTCAGATGCGGATGACTTTGCGCTGGAAGCAACCAAGCAGCTCAAAGCCGCAGGCCTGCGCGTTGAGACGGATCTGCGCAATGAGAAGATCTACTACAAAATACGCGAACACAGTCTGCAAAAAATCGCCAACATCCTGGTGATTGGCAAGCGCGAGGCAGACGAAGGCAAAGTCACGCTGCGGCGCCTTGGGGTCAAAGAACAGCAGACCGTTTCCCTTGACGACGCGCTTGCCCTGCTCACAGCGGAGGCGGCAGTGCCTGGCTTGGCGGCTTAAACGCCGCCAATGTCCCAAACAACCCGGCGGAACCAATCATGCGCTGGGCTGGCGGCAAATTGCGGGTGCCAGGCCATCACCGATTGGAACATGTCCTTGGGCTGGCGGAACGGCGGCTCGCGGACGATGAGGTTGAGCTTGGGGGCATAAATTTCGGCAATCCTTTGTGGCACGGTGATGAGAAGGTCAGAGGCTGCAACAATGGCAGGGCCCATAGCAAAATTGGTGATGGTCATCGCCACCCGGCGCGTAAGCCCGCGGCGCGCGAGGATTTCATCGACAAAACTGCGATCGTCACCGGTGAGGCTTACCGTGGTGTGGGGGAAGCTGGTAAAGGCCTCCAGCGTCAGCGGGGCTTCCGCCAAGGGATGACCATCGCGCATTAAGATGACGAATTTAATGGGCTCCAATTCCATTCTCTGCAAATGCGCTGGCAGCCCCGCGAGCGGCAAGAGCGCGAAATCAACCTTTTGCCGGTCCAGCATGCTGGGGCTATCCCCGCGGGCTTGGTGCATACGGATATTCACATGCGGCGCGTTTTCACTCAAATACGCTGCCAAGCGCGGCAGCAAGCCACTGGCACCCAAATCGACGGCCACGATGCGGAAGGTGCGTTTCGATGTGGCCGGGTCAAAGTCTGCATTTTCCAGCGCATCTTCCAGCATGGACAGGCTTTGCCGAATGGGACCCGATAATTCTTCCGCCCGGCGGGTGGGCTTCATGCCGCTGGCGCTGCGCACGAACAAGTCATCGCCCACATGGGCCCGCAAGCGGCTAATGGCATTGGAGACTGCGGGCTGGGTCAGGCCCAGCCGGTCCGCAGCGCGGGTGACGGTGCCTTCTGACAGGACAGCGTCAAAGACCTTCAAGAGGTTCAGATCAATCGTGTTTAAATTCATGAAATCAATATCACATATATTGATTATATATTTCAATAATATCTGTATTCCGCTTATCTTTAGAGCATCCACCCTCCCCATGGATGAAAAGGAAACAGACATGACACCGCTCTTCAAAACCCTCGGCGCAGCAGCGCTTTTCAGCATGAGCATCAGTGCGCCGGCTTTTGCTGGCAGCTTACAAAGCCAAAATGCAGCTTGCAGCGAAGCCCTGAGCGCGGAACTTGAGCAAGCCGCCAGCGACGTCGTCATTCGTTTTGATAAACGACGCGGCGCAGGCAAGAAACAACGCCTGATGTACAGCATCAAAGCCAATGACCTGCGCGGCAAGGCCACGTGCATGGTCTATCGCGATGAAATCAAAGAGATCAGCTTTGATGAAGACTTTGCAGTGAAACTCGCGGCTGCAGAGTAAACAGCCAAACGGCCTATGCTGGCGCCAAAGCGGCCCAATCGGGTTCCGTGGCGGCCCAGCAAGGCTGCGCCTCAACCCGGGCAAACCAAGCCTCAATGTGCCGTTTGCCCGTGATGGGAAGCGGGCATATAGGGTGGTAGCTGATGAGCGAGGCGAGCGCGATATCAGCTAGAGAAAAGCCGCTGGCGGTCACATAATCCCGGCCGGCCAAGTGCGCATCCAAGATGCCGGCCCGCATCCGGCCTTCCGCTTCACCGCGTGCAGCCAGGTCCGCGTCACCACCCATCCCTTCCAGCGGCTTGACCATTCGTTCAATTAGCATGGTATCAAGCGGTGGGTCCCAGTGCCGAGCATTCCAATAGAGCCATTGGTCGACCTCCGCGCGGGCCCGCGACACCTCCGGGTAGAGCGCGTTCCCAGGGACTTGGGCACACAAATACTGCATGATGGCGCCTGACTCCCAGAGGAGGAAATCGCCATCTTCAAGAACAGGCGTGAGACCATTCGGGTTCTTCTTTTTGAAGTCCGGGGTAAAGCTTTCCTTAGCCAGAAGGTTCACAATCTCCAGCTCTACCGAACCCTCCAAAGCGGCAGCGGTGGCCAGGACCTTGCGCGTATTGTGGGAATAGGGAAAACCATAGAGCTTCATGATGCGTCTGCTTCACCGCGTACTTGGCCATAGCGCAGCAAGCCCGTTTCCGGCAGGCAATTGACATAAGTGGCCCGCAGGCCGCCCGCAGCGATCGGGCTGACCTCATGATAGAGGTTCATTTGCGGCGGACGCGGCAGCTTGGTCATCATCGACATGAAGCGGCCAAAAATGGCTTTGTGCGTGGGATGATTCTTGGTCCAATCCTCTAGCTTAGACAGTTCGACAAAGTAGCCGATTTGGTGATTGCGCTGGACGTCGTTGCCGGCTTCGTCGGTCTCCTGAATGAAGTAGCAAGCATAGCAGCCGGATTCTTCTGGGTTGTCCCGCAAATACCGGCCGCCCGCCACATAGGCTGGATAGACCGAGTTCCGAATTTGTTGCATTTCATCGGGCGGGCATTGGCTCCAATCGGGACCGCCGCGGGTGAAGACCGCATTTTCTGGCAGGACCACATCGATGATTTCATGGACGCCTGCAGGCATCTTTCTTGGCAAGACGTCGGCTAAACCGACTTCGCTCTCAAGGGCATCTGTCTCGCTTAAGAGAATACGGTCCCGCGTGCCGCCCCAATAAGCGTGGTAAGGCGAGGCAACAACCTCATCGGCAAGCTTGGCAACGCCCCAATTGACCTCTGTGTCGGCAATCAATGTATCAAGCGCACGGGGCCTAATTTCAGACGTTTCAATCCAGCGGCCTATCAAGGGGTCACTGCCAGCGGTGAGCCACGCATTCAGCTCTGCACTGGCGCGCCAGTTTGCAAACGCTTCTGCATGGCGCCAATAGGCCATGAGGATATGCATATGCGCGCCAGGAACATCGCTTGACCAGCCTTGCTCAATGATATCCGGACCATTTTCTATGGAAAGAAGAGCACGGGCAGACTGAAGCGATATTTGCGCATCGCCGCCGCGGTCTTGCACACCCACATAGGCGACCGCCAGCGGCTTGGTATCCTCGTCATATTTTGCTTCATAGGCCTCAAAGGGCGGCACCCAATTGGGCGGTGTGTTGGCTCTCATGCGCCGTCCTTTCCAATCATCAGCTTGGCCTGGTCGGCGAGCTGCTCGACCTTGTCTTCTTCAATCTCATGCTGGTCTGCGCTGCGCTTCAGCGCGTCGCGGCTAATGGGGCCGCTTTCATAGAGCTCTCCTGCCACCTGCCAGTTGCCGCCTTGGTTCAGGATGGTGCGCACGACATCGGGGCGCCCATAGTGGCCGCCGGTGTCCACAATGGCCTTGGTCGCTTTAATCATCCACGCTTCGCAGGTGGCGTAGATCAGCTGGGAGCCTTCTAATGGCCCGGCGATAGGCACACCCAAGGGCGAGACAACTTGGCTACCGCCGCGGGCATAATCGATATGCATGTGTTCCGCTTGGGGGAAATCATCGGGGATATCTGCAGGGTCAACATAGGCGCTGACCGACAGAGCGAAACAACCCGCCTCTAACGCATGCGTGCGGGTGACAAAGTGGCCCCAGAAGTTGCCCGACATATCCCATTCTTCCAACCGGGGGCCGGTGTGCAGCGCAAAGGATCCAGGGAAGACGGCCACATGAAAATCTTCGCCCATAGCGCTGACGGCAGCCCGCAGCGGCGTGATGATGTTCTCCCCACAAATCAGGCCGCCGATACGCCCGATATCGGTGTCATAAACCGCTATGTCCGAGCCATCGCCTGCGCCCCAATAGAGCCGCTCGGAGAAGGTGGGCATGAGCTTGCGATGCCGGCCCATGAGGTCTCCATGCCGGTCAAAGAACAGAAGCGTGTTGTAGATGGTATTTGAGCCGGGGCGCGGGTCAATCTCATTGCAGCCGACGACCACGTACATATTTGCCTTCGCGGCAGCTTGCCCAATCATCTCCGTTACAGGGCTGGGTACCAAAACGGCTTCGTCAAAAAATCGAATGCGGCCGCCCGCCCATTGCTGAAGGCCCGATTCCCAGCCCTCCGTCCAATAGGGGTAACCAGCAAGCCAAACTTCTGGAAAAACGATCAGCTCGGCCCCATTGGCTGAGGCCTCTTCTATCGCGTTCACAGCCCGCTTGGCCGTCTCATCGCGGCTCATATAGGCTGGCGAGATTTGCGCTAGGCAGACCTTAACGGCGTCGCGTCCACCAAGAACTTTTGCCCGTGGGCTGGTCATATCCCTGCTCCCTTAGTCCAAAGCAGAAAGGCTATGGCCGGGCGGTCCAAAAACTATCCGGCTCTAGCAACTTCATCCGAATTTGATAAAAAGCATCTTATGGATTGGGTGAATCACATTCCCTGGGCAGTGCGCTCGCCCAACGTTTCGCGGGTGCAAACCCAGGTCGGACGGTTTTTGAAGACCTTTCGCATCGAGCCTAAGCCCGAACAACGCTATGACGCGCGGGTGGCCAATACCCGGGTTGGCAAGCTTGACCTCACGCTGGTTGGATATGGCGGCGATATCACCATCAAGGCTGGTCAACTGGGCCATTTCTCTATCCTGCAATGGCCGCTGGCGGGCCATTACGACCTCATGGTGGACGGGCGCTCGGTCCGTATTGGCTGCCAGGAAGCACATTTGATCGCGCCCGGTGTTCCTGTCCAGCTGCGCTTTTCTGCCGACTGTTTGATGCTGGTCATCCGTTTATCCGCGCAAAGCGCGCGGGCCCTTGGCGGCGAACTTGATGCTGCCGCAGCGCATTTGACGGAAAAAGAAGCGCTTGGCATTATACTCGATCTCCAAGAGGGCTCTGGCGTTTCGCTAAAGCGCTTGCTGTCTTATCTTTGCGAAGAAGCCTTCACTGGAAGCCTCTTAAAAGGCCAAACCGACGCACCCCGCCATGCAGAAGACCTGTTCTTTGCCACGCTCAGCAACGCCTTGCGTCTTCCTAAGCCTGGCGCGGTCCTCAAACCGCGCAGTGTCTTGCGTGCTGAGAAGTTCATGCTGGCCCATATGGCGGAGCCGATTGGCCTGGCCGATGTGGCCCGCGCGTCAGGGGTCTCTGCGTCCCGGCTAACGCAGCAATTTCGGAAGATACATGCGCTGCCCCCTATGAAGTGGTGGCGCCTGAGACGGCTGGACCGTGCGTTTGACGACCTCTCCAGCCCGCTAGATGCAAGTTCGGTCACAGATGTGGGCCTCAGCTGGGGCTTTTCGCATCTTGGGCGGTTTTCAAGCGCGTATAAATCCCGTTTCGGGGAAACACCGAAACAAACGCTGCAACGAACGCGCAGTGTGGCCGGACGGGTTTATGAAGCTTGAGTGGCTATGGCCGTCAGGCTCTCACCAATGAAAGCTTCAATAGTCTCTCTGGCAACACCTGCCCGCACGCAAAGGGAAACGCAGAACAAAAAAGGTGAACACTGCGCCCATTCCAGACTTGCCATCTGCTGACCGCTAATCTTGTTTATAAGAGGCCAGCCATCGCAATGGAGGCTGGACGGCGGATAGACCTAGGGCAGTAGCGGCATGACACCAGAAGACCTTGCACGGGTAAGGCGCGCTTTGCCCCCCTTGCCGCATGGTTTCGCTTATGGGCCAGAGGATTATGCGCTGCACTTGCTCAAGCGGCAGTTAAGCCAGAGCGCAACTGTACGGCAGCTGAAAGCCTCTGCTTTGTCCGCGCTCTTACAAAAGGCCCAAACGGCCATCAAGGGCGGTGGGCAGGTGGACCAGACCGACTGTGCCCAAGCGCTGGCCAATCGGCCGAAATACGTTTTTCCCGTCACGGTCCGGGCCTGGGGCAATAACCCTGGTCCAAACTACGATCGCTATTATTACCAAACGGCGCGCCAAGGCTTTAACTTGGTCATCCAGATGGGCTTGCCGAGCGAAGTCTGGCGGGATTTTCGCGCGCTGTGCAAACCCTATTTGCGCGACCCATACAACTCAGACAGCCACCCCGCCCGCAAGAGCGGGCCGCCGACACTGGCCTGGGCCCGAATTGATTTGGACTGGACCACGCGGGAAGCACTCATTGAAGAAGTTCAAAGCGACTGGGCCGCCAGCATCCAAGAAGACCGCCGCGATAGCTGGGTCTCGTCCTATGATTTTGGCAATCAGCCAGACCGCGTCCTGACCTTTCTGAAACATGTGTTTCCAGCGGTAGAAACGCTTTGGCCGGAAGCCATCCTGTGGCTCACAATCGACATGCTGACCCAGCATCTGAAGATGCAGCGCGTTTATATGTATGACCATCAAACTGTGAATTTGACGAAAGGCTATCGTGGCCGCAGCGTTGGCCCCAGATCGCTTTATGAGAAACTGCCCAAGAGCTTTTGTATGGTCAAAGAAGAGGGGCCGCCTGCTTTCTTATCCAAAGACTTTAAGGCGGGCGATCTGGCAAAGCGTTTCAAAGATATTAGGCCCATGTTTTGGCGCTTGCCGAAACGCGGGGAATTGCTGCTACGATAGACTTAGGCGGGCGCCAGTGCAGCCTTCTTACGGTCTGAGGCGCGCACTTTTTCAGTTTCTGACTTCAGCTGCCCGCAGGCGGCCATGATATCGCGGCCACGCGGGGTGCGCACCGGCGCTGAAATACCGCCTTGGAACACAATATCAGAAAAGCGCTGAACCCGTTTACGCGACGAGCATTCATAAGGCGCGTCTGGCCACGGGTTAAACGGAATGAGGTTCACCTTCGCTGGAATTTTATGCGCCTTTAAAAGACGCACCAAAGCGCGCGCATCGTCATCGCTATCATTTACGTCTTTCAGCATTACATATTCAAAGGTGATGCGGCGGGCATTGTGGGCGCCAGGATAGTTGGCGCAGGCATCCAGGAGGTCTTCCAGACGATATTTTCTATTCAGCGGGACAACCACATCGCGCACAGCGTTGGAGACGGCATGGAGAGACACAGCCAAATTCACGCCAAGCTCCACACCAGCGCGCTCCATCATGGGGATCACACCAGCGGTTGAAAGCGTAATGCGCCGACGCGAGAGCTGAATGCCCTCCTCATCCATGACGATTTGCATCGCCTTTTTGACTTGCTCAAAGTTGTAGAGCGGCTCGCCCATGCCCATGAGCACAATGTTGGTAATTTTACGCCCGTGCGTCGGCGCCACCCAATCGTCCAAATCATCGCGTGCCAAGAGGAACTGGCCAACGATTTCACCAGCGCTCAAGTTGCGGACCAGACGCTGCGTCCCGGTATGACAGAAATGGCAAGTCAGCGTGCATCCGACCTGGCTTGAAATACACAATGTGCCGCGGTCTTCGTCAGGGATGAAGACACATTCCGCCTCGGCTCCGTCACTGAACCGCAGAAGCCACTTGCGCGTTCCGTCGGTCGAGATCTGCGCCGAAGATACGTCAGGCCGTGACATGGTAAAATGCGCTGACAGCTTTGCGCGCAGGTCCTTTGCCACATTGTCCATGGCCGCGAAATCGCGAACACCGCGATGATAGAGCCAATGCCAGACCTGTTTAGTACGCATATTGAGCTGCTTTGGCGGGACACCGATCTCCTCAAGAGCCGCCTTGAGCTGCGCCCGATCCACGCCAAGCAGGTCGCGCAGGCCGGCAGCTATCGCTGGAGCGCGCCGCGGCATGACTTGAGGAGTATGAGCGCCAGGAATTTCCATAGTGCGCCTTATGACCAAACAGACTGTGTTTGTCTATTCCAGCCCTTTGCAAACCCAAGCATCACGCCGACGCAAAATGTGATACCAATAGCTTTGCCCTATAAAATTTCATCATACAAAATATTTTATTTATCAACAACTGCGCACTAAATACAACCATATCAAGAGAATTTGGAGCGAAGGATAGCGAGACAATGACCTCTAGGTCTGCAGCCCTAAAACACCGGCAATCGGTGATACAATCGCGCTTAGCGCAGATTGAAGAGCGGCGCTTGGCCCATGAGGAAAATCGCTTTGCAGAATTATACGAGCTTCTGAAGGCAGATGTTTGGACCTTCAGAGAAGAATGGCAGCGCCGGCCCCGCCGACAAGCCCTGACCCGCACCCCCGAACGGCGCCCGGTGTCTGCCGACTTAGCCTAACAAACAGGGGACGGCTCCCCCGGCCAAACCTGTTTTAGAGGGCATCTAACTTAGCCTGCGGTCCCGGAAAGGCCGCAGGCTTCGCTTATTTTGGAATAGGCTGCGGTGAATCCCTGAAGAGAAAAGACGTCAGTGGCATCAAAGCCGCGCGCGGCTTTCGCACTGATTTCGGCCTTCAAGCCTTTTTTCATCGCGCCGACAATCTTCGCATCGTCATCCAGCCCAAAGGTCCAGCCATCTTGGCCATCGCCGTAGAGTTCGAATGTGCGGCCATCGACGGATAGGAGAACCGCGGCGCCGCGGCGATAATCAAAGCCAGAATTGAGCCTGACAACGCCGAACTCTTGTCGGCCTGGCCAATGGGAAATCATGATAAAGGCTGGCCGGCGCTGTAAACCATCCGGCAGTTTCGCTGGCTGGCTTGGCTGCGAAATCATGTAGCACACAGCAGCGCCATCCTGAGGCTGGTCCCTGAATGTGGACCAGTCACGATAGTCACCCAAATGCTGCCGCTTTAGACCGTCCTGTGCTTGCACGCCTACCGCCACAACGGAGGCGGCAAAGGCGGCACAACAGGTCAAACGTACCCATTTGCCAAAAAGGGACCCAAAAAAGGACACTGTCACTCCGTCATTTCGTCCGGGCGTCCTTTTCGGAAAATCGGCCCGCCGTGCTTGTGTTGTTGCGGGTCAGGCGCTGGTGCTCCCGGCCATAACGGCCTGTCACCCTTAACCTGACGCGCCCGAAAGCGATCATACATCACTATTGCGCCAGCAGTGGCAACATTTAATGAAAATTTTGTTGGGATTTTGACAATATGTTGGCACGTAGCCATCACATCGTCCGGTAAAGAAATGCGTTCACCGCCAAAGACATAAACGGCCCGGCGCGGATGAGCAAAACGTGGTAGCTCGGCGGCCTCATCCGTGAGCTCCACACCGACCACCTCAGCACCTTGCGGCAACGGCAGCTCTGAAAAGGCGCCAGCCTCAAAGACAGGTATCGCGCTGGATGATTTTGCAGTGTCAAACTTGTCCACATTGCGGCGAAATTCCGGGCGCACAAGAAACACGAATTGCGCCCCAAAGGCGTTCGCTGTCCGGATGAGATTGCCGGCATTGCCCGCTTTGCTCACCCCGATGATACCAATCCCAAAATAGCCGGACATACTGCGCCTAGAAGCCTCGTCCATGGGAGGCCGGTCCGCTGGTGGCAAAGCACGTCTCCACTTGGCCTGAAAGCGCACAAAAATGACCTTGGGGGATATCGTCGGCAACTGTAGCGGCGATATCAGCATGCCAGCGCTGACCTGTGATGACGCCGCGAAGAACACGGCTGGCTAGGCCATGGCTAACGGCCAAGTGCATGGGCGCCGCCTCTTTATCAACATCTTGGGCCCACGCCGACAATCGGCCGACCATATCGTCATACCACTCGCCGCCCGGTGGACGCTGGATAAATAATCGGCGCGATGCATCAACAATCGGTCCGCATTCAGCGGTGACATCCGCATAGGTACGACCAGTCCAATCCCCCACATCAATCTCTTTAAGCCGGTCATCGAAGCGGATGGAGAAATAGTCAATATCAAGCGCATCGGCGATGACCGCTGCCGTTTGTCTGGTGCGCCCCGTCGGCGATGCCCAGAACACAACATCCTGTTTTGAACCCAAATGATCTTTTAGCGCGTCAGCCATGGCGATAGCCTGGCGCACGCCGCCGGATGTGAGCGGCGTGTGTGCCTCATTACCTTGGAGGCGCGCAGACCGGTTAAAAACGGTTTCGGCATGACGCGCCAGAAAGAGGGTTTTGCCAGTCAACATCGTGACTGGTTTAAATCACGAGATAGTGGTGTCAGCAACAGGCTTTGCCATGACGTGACCCCTGCACTCGTCAAACACGGTTGAGGCATTGGCTCAGATGCAGCAGACCTAAGCTACACGGCGTCGAAATGATTATCATTCGGCGCTGCGGATGGTTAACAATTCCGTAATAGAGGAGCCATGAACGAGTCACAGAAAGGCTCTATTCATCGGCGTGGGATGTGCTCCTGGGGTAATTGCGGCGGCACAGAACACTATTTGTGGCGTTGAATAGAGGTATTCTTCTGATGCACAAGTTTCTTTCTTCTACGATATTAACCTCTTTTGCCTTTGGAGCATTGACAACGACAGCGACAGCTGGATCGTTGACTATCCTTCATAATAATGATGGCGAATCCCAGCTTGTCGACGCGGGTAGTGGTTTGGAGCAGTTCGGCGGCGCGGCTCGTTTTGTAACGCTCGTGAATCAAATTCGCACACAGCGTGAGGGGGCCGGCAATGCGGTTCTGACACTGTCATCCGGCGACAACATTTTGCCAGGACCGGAATTCAATGCATCTTTGAACGACGGCATCTTTTATGATGCGCAGGTGCTCAACGCGATTGGCTATGACGCAATTGCGCTGGGCAACCACGACTTTGACTTTGGCCCAGACCTGCTGGCTGACTTCATTGGTGATGTGAATGCGCCTTATGTGAGCGCTAACTTGGATTTCTCCGGCAGCAGCGCCTTGCAAGCGCGCTTTGATGCCAATGAAATTGTGAAATCGACCATCGTGACCTCAAACGGGGAGCAATTCGGGATCGTTGGGGCAACGACCGAGAATCTGCCATTCATTTCAAGCCCTGGTGACGTCAGTGTGCTTGACGTCGTATCCAATGTTCAGGCCGAAATTGACGCCTTAGAGATGAGCGGCGTCAAAAACATCATTTTGATCAGTCACCTTCAAGGCATCGGCGAAGACACCGCCGTGATCAGCCAGCTTTCTGGCGTTGATATTGCCATTGCCGGCGGCGGCGATGAGTTTCTCGCCGACGGCCCAGATGCGCTCAACACCGATCCTGCCGATGTCTTTGGTCCTTATCCACTCACGGGCATTACCAATGCGGACGGCGTTGAAGTTCCGGTTGTGACCACACAGGGCAACTACCGGTATTTGGGCGTGTTGGATGTGGAGTTCGACGATAGCGGCAACCTGATAAGCGTGAACAATGTGACATCCGGCGCCCAGTTGGTGACGGATGCTTTGACATCGGACCCCACAATTCAATCCCAAGTCATCGACCCAGTGAGCGCAGCGCTTGCTGATTTGGCCAATACGCCAATTGCGACATCGCAAGTTGAACTCGACGGACAGCGCAGCTCAATCCGCTTCCAGGAAACCAACTTGGGGAACATCATTGCGGACAGCTATATCTACAATGCTGAGATTGTTGATGCTGAACGCGGCGGTACCTTGTTAACGGGGGACGCAACGGTGGCTCTCACCAATGGCGGCGGCATTCGCAATGATTCCATTCTAGGGCCTGGCGTTCTGACCGAGCTGGATACGTTTGACATTCTGCCTTTCTCCAACACCCTCACCGTTATCAATGGGCTGACCGCAGCAGACCTCCTTGCAGTTTTAGAAAATGCCGTATCTCGCGTTGAAGGCACGCTTGGCGGAACGGGCCGCTTTGCCCAAGTTGCTGGCCTTGAATTCACCTATGACCCGAACCGTCCTGGCGGTGACCGTGTCCTGGAACTCATGTTAGCCGACGGAACGCTGCTCTATGATCGCGGTGAATTTCTCGATACGTCGACGCTTATTGACTTGGTGACGGTGAACTTCCTAGCGGGCGGCGGCGATGAGTATCCGCTTGACCAATTCGACGCAGAGCTCATCGGCATCAGCTACCAACGCAGCTTGTTCAACTACATCGTCGACGGCCTTGGCGGTCTCATCACTGCGGAGCAATATGCCGCTGGCGGAGAAGGACGTATTTCAATTGGTGTCAGCGAGCCCGCTTCCATCGCCTTGATGGGCCTAGGCGTTTTGGGCCTTGCCGGTTTCTATCGCCGCAAACACGCTCTCTAAGACGCTTTAAGCCTTTAAGACGCATCTAAAAACCACAGCGGTGGTGTGTTCGGGTTACGCCAATCCGAACACACCGTTTTTATATGGGAAAGTATCAGCCGTGTTTCCATTCAATGTGTTTCCATTCAAGCACTTTGCCCTAACGGCTGTTATTATTGGCTGCACATGGGCCATGCCGGCGGCAGCGGTCGACATAACGGGCGCCCATCGCACACGCGGCGTTGGCCAATTTTCCTGCGCGCAGTTTGTTACAGCCAAATCGGAGGATGAGGCTCTTTATCGCAGTTTTGGAGGCTGGATTGATGGGTTTTTGAGTGCAGTGAACTTTTATGAAGAAACCACATTCGATATCGCGCCATGGCAATCGACTGATGTTCTAGCCGAGGGCCTAAGCGCCTATTGCAGCAAGAACCCCGCCCTGCCGTTTGAAGAAGCGCTCAAACGCCTGGTCGAAGATTTGGGCGAGCAGCGTTTGTATGGCGCGTCAAAATTGGTGCTTTTGGAAGAGCGCCTGGAAGATGGGACAGACGTGCGCCTGCCAATCTATGAAGTGATTTTGGAGCGGACGCAGCAAACCCTCAAACGGCTTGGCTATCTAGATGCGCCAATTACGAAAGCGTTTGACGCCCCTACGCGCGATGCGTTGCGCGCGTTTCAAGAGCGCATTGGACGACCAGAAACAGGGCTGCCCGATCAAGTGACACTGCTATTTTTGTTCGACAAAGGCGCCATTGCATATCAACGCGACATCCCGCCGCCAGAGTGAAGAGGCAGGGCAGAGACTTACAGGCTGCTTTATTCTGCAGGCTCAGCCAAAGCCATCTCGGCAGACTTTAGTGGCTTAGGCTTGCTGGCCATAAGGGTATAGACGATCGGCAGAATGAAGAGCGTGAAGAGCGTTCCGATTGTCATGCCGCCAACGATTGTGGCGCCGATATGGAAACGGCTTGCTGCACCTGCGCCATCCGCCAGCAAGAGCGGCATCACGCCAAACACGATGGCCGCCGTCGTCATCAGGATTGGGCGCAGGCGTATCCCGGCTGACTTCACCATGGCATCATGCGGGCTCAGGCCTTCTTCGCGCTGCAGCTGATTGGCGAAATCCACCATGAGAATGCCGTGCTTGCTGATCAAACCAATCAGCGTGATGAGACCAATCTGCGTATAAATATTTACCGACAAGAAGACATTGATCGGAATGAGCGCACCGACCGCTGCCATAGGCACCGTCACCAAGATAATGAAGGGGTCGCGGAAGCTTTCAAATTGCGCGGCCAACACCAGGTAAATCACCACCAGCGCGAAAACGAAGATGATGGCAAGCTGGTTGCCTTCTTGGACATATTGACGGGTCTGCCCTGAAGTATCGGTGGTGATGGCCGGTGGCAGGATTTCGGCAGCCGTCGCCTGAACGAAGGACAAGGCGTCTCCCATTGATACGCCAGGATAAGGCACACCGGAAATCGTTGCCGAGTTGAGCTGCTGGAATGTTGTCTGCGCATTTGGCTTCACGACGCGCTCAACTTGCACAAAGGTGCTGAGAGGCACCAAATCGCCGCTTGTGGCCCGCACATAATATCCGCCAATAAGGGATTCATCAAAGCGGAAGGCCCGCGGCACCTGAGGGATAACCCTGTAACTGCGGCCATCTAAATCAAACAGGTTTACATAGTTGCCGCCGAGAAGCGTCGATAGCGTATTGCCGATATCGCGCATGGAAACGCCAAGCTGATTGGCCTTCTCCCGATCAACGGTCACCTCAATTTCTGGCTTGTCAAAGTTCAGCGATAGGTCGGTAAAAATGAACTTGCCGCTCATATCGATTTTGGATTGGAGCTCTTCAGCCGCTTCATAGAGCTCTTCATATCCCCCCAGCGACTTAAGGACGAACTGGAAGGGAAAGCCATCACCCGGCGTTGGCAGCGGCGGCGCACTAAACCCGGCTACTTCAACACCGGCAAAGTTGCTGAAGTCCGCCGCTAAATCTTCAAGGATTGCTTTAGGGCCGCGGTCGCGTTCTTCCCAGGGCTTGAGCAAAATACCACCGAACCCGCTGCTCGGCCCGTCCCGACCATTGATTAAGAAAGCGGTTTCATACTCCGGCAGCCTTTGGAATACGTCGTGGTATGTGGAAACATAGCTGTTGATATAATCGATATTTGTCCAATCAGGCGCTGTGGTCGCGAGATACATCAAGCCCTGGTCTTCCTCAGGCGCCAGTTCCTTTTGCGCTGTTTGATAAAGGAAGGCGCACATACCGAGGACCAAAAAGCCAGTAAAGAGACCAAGCTTTTGGGCTTTCAGGGCTGACACCAAGCGCGCGCGATACCAGAATTTCAGCTGCGTGAACTTGTGCTCAAGCCACAGCGCAAACTTGTCTTCCTTATCTTCCTGCGATTTGAGAATGCGGGCGCACATCATGGGCGACAGAGTAAGCGCCACCACGCCTGAAATAATGACCGCACTCGCTAGCGTGAAAGCAAACTCCTGGAAGAGTTGCCCGGTCAGCCCTGTGGTAAAGCCAATCGGGGCATAAGCAGCGGCCAGCGTCACTGTCATAGCGATCACAGGCAAAGCGATTTCACGGGCGCCTTTAAAGGCTGCCTCCAGCGGACTGAGACCCTTCTCGATATGACGCGAAATATTCTCAAGCACCACAATCGCGTCATCCACCACCAGTCCGATAGCCAGCACAAGGGCCAAAAGCGTCAACAAGTTGATGGAATAGCCCAATAGTTGGACCAAGAATAAAACGCCGATGAGGGACAACGGTATGGTGATGACCGGCACAAGCGTGGCGCGCACATTGCCGAGAAACAGATAGACCACGATGACCACAATGATGGCGGCTTCGATAACCGTTTTAGAGACCTCAATGATGGCCGCCTTAATGTAGGTGGACGCATCATAATTCATGTCCTGGATTAGCCCGGGCGGCAAAAGTGGCTCGAGTTCCTGAAGCCGTTGGCGCACGGCGGGGACGACTTCAAGCGGGTTTCCGCTTGGCTGCGCCGTTATCTCCACAAAAATTGCGCGATTGCCGCCGGCAAAGGACGAATTATCCGCCGACTGGGGACCAAGCTTGATATCTGCAACCTGGTTCAGCCGTATGAGCGTGCCATCGCGCACGGCGACAACGAGGTTTTGGAAGTCTTGCACGGTCGCAGCATTGGTCTTTGCGTCCACCGTTGCGGTAACAAACCCACCTTTTATTTCGCCAGCTGCAGAGGTGAAGTTGTTCCGTTCCAGCGCATCAATCACGTCAGACGCGGTCACCTCCAAGGACGCCATCTTGCCTGGATTCAGCCAAATCCGCATGGCGAAGGTTTGCGCGCCGAGGATACGGGCTTGGGCAACCCCCTCAACCGCTTGCAGGGCAGGCTGGGCCACGCGGACCAAAAAGTCGGTGATCTGCGATGGCGTCAGGGTCGCAGACGCATAGTCGATATAGGCAAGCCCGGTGCCTTCAGCGGACAGTCTTTCCACCACGGGGTCAAAAGCTTCGCGCGGCAAATCTGCACGCACAGCATTCACCCGGGACAGCACGTCATTATAGGCCCTGTCGGCATCCGCCCCGGTGCGCAGTGTCAGCGAAATGGTACTGACGGATTGGCGCGAATAAGAGGAGATGGTGTCTATACCCTCCGCGCTTGCCACGGACTGCTGCAACGGTGTTGTGATGAAGCTGCGAATAACGTCCGGACTGGCGCCAGGATAGTCCGTTGAAACGACAATCTGCGTTGTCTCAAATTCAGGAAATTCGCGAATTGGCAATTCAGAAGCGGCCTGCAGTCCAAGCAGCAAGATGAGCAAGCTCACAACGCTTGCAAGCACAGGGCGTTGAATAAATATATCGGTAAAGCGCATGCGATTAATGCCGTCCAGGTATTCTCAGGCGGCCCCTATTCCTGGGGTAAGCCATCCTTGTTTGCGAGCAGCACATCGTTGTTCACGCGAATTTTCCAGCCCGGCCGGATCTTGTTTTGACCAGCGGTGACAACCAAGTCGCCAGCGCTCACTTTACCAACGACGACGATTTCACCTTCATCGCCTTCCTGTGGGCGCACGATTTCCCGCCGCGCTGTATAGAAGTCGGTGCCCTCTTCTTCGGAGAGGATCCAAACCGTATCCCCATATAGGCTGTAGGCAATGGCTGTCTGCGGAACCGTGACGACTTCATATTGCGTCGGCTGGCTTACCCGCACACTGGCAAACATACCTGGCGTCAGAAATCCATCAGGATTGCGCAAGGTTGCCTGGACGGAAATTGACCGCGTATTCACGTCAACCGACGAATCAATCGATGTGACGGCACCATTGAAGCGTTGGCCGGGATAGGCATCAACCGAGGCATCCATTGTCTGGCCAACGGCCAGCTTGCCGATCAGGTTCTCCGGCATCTCAAACGTCACATAGATTGGGTCCAGGGTTTGCAGGGAGACGATCGGATCGCCCGTATCCACAAATTGGCCCACATTCACGCGCCGGATGCCAAGGCGGCCGGAGAAAGGCGCGCGAATGGCCTGGTCTTCCACCTGCGCTTTCGCCCTTTCCAAATTGGCATAGGCTTCATCCCGAGCGGCAATCACCCGGTCGAGTGCCGCTTCAGACACCGCCTGCTTCTTCACAAGCTCTTTGGTTCGCGACAGCTCCAATTCAGCATTTCTAAGGGTTGCCTCAAACAACCGTACATCCGCACGCTGCGCTTCATCATCGATTTGGACAAGCAGATCACCTTCGGTCACCATCTGCCCGGATTGAAAAGCAATTTTGGTAACGATCCCGCTTTCACGCGGCGATAAGACTGCGCCTTGAACGGCCTCAACCGTCCCCACGGCGGCCAAAGTCGGCTCCCAATCGCGCAAGGCGGCTGGCTGCGCCGACACCGTCGCAACGGGTGGCCCATCGCCATAAATGGCTTCTTGAATGAACTTAGGCTTTAACACCAAGTTGAACGCAATCAGCGCACCAAAAACCGCCAGAACGGCGGAAAATAAAATCCAACGTCTCATTATATTCTTCAGCCAATGATCGAGGCAGTCACCCCGCGTGATCGGGTTATCCTCTTTTTAGACTACGCGATTTGGACTGCGTAATCCACCTACGGAATTTACGCACTGACTAATGTCACCGGATGACTTTTTTTTCGCAAATGCGGAAAGAAGATTTGTTCCCTAACCTATTGGATATACCGTGTAATTTCTATGAGCTTTTCTTTTTGGCCAAAACGCCTGTCGGGAAATGCCCGCGGCATCGTGCTGATCTTATTGGCCAGCGTTTTTGCGGTGGCTTCGTCATCGCTGACGAAAACACTCTCCGATACGTTTCCATCCATTCAAATTGCTTGGGTGCGGGCGCTGGTGACGTTGGTATGCCTCGTTCCGTTCGTCATCCGAGATCAATTTCGCGGCTTATGGCCCAATCGGCCCATCTTGATGGGCTTTCGGTCCCTCAATGCAGGGGCCATCATTCTTCTCAACATTTATGCGGTCGGCAATATGCCACTGGTCGATTTTACAGCGATCGGTTTTACGACGCCTATTTTTGTCATCCTGCTCTCCTTAGTCATTCTTCGAACACAGCCACGTTTAGACCGCTCACTTGCAACTTTGGTCGGCTTTGTTGGCGTGATGGTCATTGTCCGGCCAACGGCAACACTGTCCCCTGCTTTCGCCGCGGCCATCGGAGGGGCATTTTGTTTGGGCCTCGGCCTTGTGCTGGTGCGCCTCTTATCAAAAAGCGAAAGTCAATTGCGGCTGCTATTGTGGTCTAATGCGTTGCTAGCGCTGTTAATTGCCTGGCCAGCTGTGAATGCCTGGAAAAGCGCACAGCTTTTGGATGGCCTTATGCTTATCGTGGCCGGCGTTGCCGGTATGCTGACACAGGCGACCATCCTGCTAGCTTATCAAGCGGGCGAGCCGACCATCGTTGCTCCCTTTGATTATAGCCGCATTTTAATCGCCATTGCGGCTGGTTTTTTTATCTTTGGCGAACTCCCAGATGCTCTTACTTTTCTTGGCGCGGCCTTGGTGATTGGCGCTGGTCTATTTATCGCACGCAAACCAGCAGCCTAGACGTTTGCTAAGCGGAGGGTTACATGGCGCGTCTAAAGAATTGCTATTGGTATTGAAAGGCCGCCGCGCCCATGTCCGCACCGCTTGTTCTTGCTGTCCCCAAAGGCCGCATATTAGGCGAGCTGCGCCCAATTTTGGCGAGCGTCGGGATAGAGCCTGAAGCTGCTTTTGACGACAAGAATGCACGCCAGCTCCACTTTGACACCAACGTGGAGGGGCTGAGCATCATCCGC
Organism: uncultured Sphingomonadales bacterium; assembly: GCA_937884085.1. Taxonomy (GTDB): domain Bacteria; phylum Pseudomonadota; class Alphaproteobacteria; order Sphingomonadales; family CAKZYD01; genus CAKZYD01. Next base: position 46,145 of record CAKZYD010000405.1, read on the forward strand.
GTCCGCGCCTTTGATGTTGCCACATTCGTCGCTTTCGGAGCCGCCCATCTCGGTATTGCCGGGAACGATGTCCTGCTGGAGTTTGACTATCCAGAACTCTATGCACCGGTCGATCTGGGTATTGGCGTGTGCCGCATCAGCATCGCAGAACCCAAAGACCGTGAGAAGGCGACGAGCCTGACCAGTCACGTGCGTATCGCCACCAAATATCCCAATATCACCAGCCGGTTTTTCGCTCAGCGCGGCCTTCAAGCTGAGTGTATCAAGCTGAACGGCGCTATGGAACTCGCCCCGTCGCTTGGGCTTGCGCCGCGCATTGTTGACCTAGTTTCGACTGGCGGCACACTGAAGGCCAATGGACTGGAAGAAGTTGAGGTTTTACACCACGTGACATCCCGGCTCATCGTCAATCGGGCAGCCTATAAAACGCAGGCTGCGCAAGTGGCGCCCTGGGTGGAACGTTTTAGAGCGGCCGTGAAACATGCCGCTTAAACTCAATCTCGATAGCCCCGATTTCGTCGCGCAATTCCAAGCATTGGTGGCGGATACCCGCGACGTCGAGAGCGACGTTAGCGGCGTGGTGGAGCGCATTATCGCCGACGTAAGACGCCGCGGCGATGCCGCGTTGTTTGACCTCACCGACCAGTTTGACAAGGTCACATATACGTCTGAGACCGTCCGCATTGATCCCGGCGCGATGGAAAAATTCTATGCGCAATGCCGGGAAGAAGAGCTGGAGGCGCTCAAGGTCGCGAAAAGCAGAATTGAAGCCTTCCACCGGCATTCCATGCCAAGCGATTTCAGCTTTACGGATGATGTGGGCGCCCATTTGGGCGCCCGTTGGACGCCGATTGCAGCAGCTGGCATCTATGTGCCAGGCGGTCTTGCAAGCTATCCCTCGTCGGTGTTGATGAATGCTGTCCCGGCCAAGGTGGCAGGCGTAGGCCGCATCGTCATGACCGTGCCCAGTCCCGGCGGCGCGCTCAGCCCGCTCGTCGTGGCCGCAGCGTATATTGCCGGCGTTGATGAGATTTATAAAGTGGGCGGTGCCCAAGCGGTGGCAGCACTGGCCTATGGCACGGAAACAATCCAGCCCGTGGACAAAATCTTCGGCCCCGGCAACAGCTATGTGGCGGAAGCCAAACGCCAGGTCTTTGGCCAAGTTGGCATCGACATGATCGCTGGACCATCAGAAATCTTGGTCGTGGCAGATAGCAGCGCCCGGCCTGATTGGACAGCCATTGATCTACTCAGCCAGGCAGAGCACGACCCAACTGCCCAATCCATCCTGATTACAGATGATGAAACCTTCGCTGACGCCGTCATCGCCGCCGTTGAAGAGCATTTAAAACACCTCGCAACGCAAGAGACGGCGCGGCAGAGTTGGGAGACCTATGGGGCGGTAATATTGTGCGGCGACCTGCACGGTGATGCACCCGCCCTCATTGATGCGCTCGCCCCGGAACACTTGATGCTTGCCTGCCGTGACCCGCATAGGCTGTTCGACGCAGTTCAGCATGCCGGGTCAGCCTTTATTGGGCATTTCACGCCAGAAGCGGCGGGGGACTATTTGGCGGGGCCAAACCATGTTCTGCCCACATCACGGCGCGCGCGCTTCTCATCTGGTCTGTCGGTTCTAGATTTCATGAAGCGCACCACCTTCTTGGAACTGAGTAAAGGTGCCTTGGATGCCATTGGCCCCGCAGCCGTCACCCTTGCCGATGCAGAGGGGCTAAGCGCGCATGCCAGGTCCCTTGCCGTTCGCATCGGTCAAGAACCGGCGGGTCAGAAGACGGCGCCAGACGATACGACCTAGCGCTTGCCGATAGCGTCTTTTTAATGCTCCCGCATTAGGTTAAGGCCAGAGGAACACAGCTGCTAGTCGCAAAAACACATGACCAAGACCGACCCGCGCCTCATCGCCATTGACCTGGATGATCGAACGATCATTTGGCGCAGTGCCGACATCGAGCAGGAACGGCGCATCGCCATCTATGATTTGCTCGAAGAAAACACCTTCGAGCCTCAAACAGCCTATGAAAACGGCTATGGCGGTCCATTTAAGGTCTACTTGCGCGTCACCGACGGGCGCTTGGCGTTTGATATAGCCGATACCCAAGACGAAGCCTTGGAAACGGTCGTGCTGGCATTGACGCCATTCCGGCGGTTGATCCGCGAGTACTTCGCGGTGTGCGATAGCTATTTCAAAGCCATCAAGACAGCAACGCCGAGCCAAATTGAGGCCATCGATATGGGCCGGCGCGGCATTCACAACGAGGCCTCGGAAATTCTGCAAGAACGCCTGGCGGAGAAAATTCGGATTGATTTTCAAACCGCCCGGCGACTTTTCACCCTCGTCTGCGTCCTTCACATCCGGTGACGCGGCGTCCAGGGATAGAGCCAAGCCAAGCGCTTGAATTCAATCCTCGGCCAGAACAACCGGGCGACGCGCTGCCGCGCAGCGTCCTGTTCGTTTGCAATGAAAACTCAATCCGATCGCCAATGGCTGAAGCTCTTTTGAAAAAGATAGCGCGCGGCCGGATATTTGTTGGATCGGCTGGGCTGCGTGTCGGGACCCTGGATGGATTTGCCGTGGCGGTGATGAAGGAGTGGAATATTGCGCTCGATGACCACCGACCGCACATCATTTCCGACAATGATGTGGCCAAATTCGCCCTGGTCATTTCCCTCACGCCGGAAGCACAGCATTGGGCGGTGGAGTTAACGCGCTTTGGCGATATGGCGATTGAATATTGGCCCATGCCTGACCCATCCAAAACCGAAGGCAGCCGAGAGCAGCGTTTGGACGCCTATAGGAGCTTGCGCGGACTTTTAAAACTTCGCATGGAAAAACGCTTCGATTTCGGCTAAAGGGCGCCAGCACGTTTATAAAGTTAACAAATGGGAGCCGCCACAAACGGTATGGCGAAAGAAGAGTTATTAGAAATGCGGGGCGTGGTGACCGAGCTGTTGCCCAATGCCATGTTCCGCGTCAAACTAGAAAATGATCACGAAATTCTTGGCCACACGGCCGGGAAAATGCGCAAAAACCGCATCCGTGTTTTGGTGGGCGATGAGGTTCTGGTGGAGCTAACGCCCTATGACCTGACGAAGGGCCGCATCACCTTCCGCTACAAATAAGGTGGTTTGGCCCTTGCGCCATGCCTTCCTGTCATGACTGACTTCATCCTCGCGTCTCAATCCCCGCGCCGCCGGGATCTCCTGGCGCAAATCGGCTATGTGCCAAGCCAAGTTGTACCGGCGGATATCGATGAGACGCCGCAGGCCAAAGAGCTTCCTCGGCCATATGCCATCCGCATGGCTGTTGAGAAGGCAGAGGCGGTTGCGGCGCTCTACCCCAATGCAACGCTTTTGGCGGGCGATACGGTTGTCGCCGCTGGTCGGCGTATCTTAGGCAAAGCGGAAGATGCCGCGGCGGCTGAAAAGATGCTGCGGCTGCTGGCAGGGCGGCGCCACCGGGTCATCTCCGCAATCGCCGTGAAGCAGGGTGAAAAGCTCTGGCAACGCTGCGTGGTGTCCATCGTCAAAATCCGGCCACTGTCCGACGCCGAAGTCGCTGACTACCTCAAAACCGCTGAATGGCAGGGCAAAGCCGGTGGCTATGCTCTTCAGGGCCGCGCTGCTGCGTTCATTCCCTGGGTCCAAGGCTCCTATTCCTCCATCGTGGGCCTGCCACTGGCGGAAACCCACAATGTGCTCCGCGCAGCAGGCGTCAGCCAGGCCACCTGAGGATGACGCTGAGGGTCTTGATTGATGACGTCATAGTCCAAACCCGGGCTGTGCTGCTGGAGCATGGACAGCCCATTCACTATGCAATCACAGGGCTAACGAACGGACCAGCTGTCGGCGCTCGGTTGCTCGGACAGCTTACGGAAAAAATCGGTGACCAGGGGGATTGGCTTGTTGCTTTGGAAAACAGCGGCACCGGCTATCTCTCAGCCAGGCGCGCAGGCGGACTTACAGCAGGATCTCGCGCGGTCATGGGCGTCGTTCGCGCCGCCGAGCCAGGCAAAAACCCGCAGGTCAAACCTGCGAAACCAGGCGTTGAGCCTCAGCCAGACTGGGATGAAATCGATACATTCCTATCCGCCTTGCCGGAGGATTTTAACGGAGAGATTGCCATCGGAACCCGGGCTCTCTGGGCAAAACGAGTCGCTGGCTGGCAATCGTGCTTTCCGGCATTGTCCACGCTCTTTACACAGCAATTTGGCGCGCCCGGCGCCTTGATAGACGATGCTCCGCTAGAAGCGCTGCAATCCCAAAGCTGGCCGCTAAAAAGTGGCGGCCGCATAGATTTTGGCAGCGTTCACGGAATTACGGTCTTTGATGTAAATGCCGCCAGCGCGCGAAACACACGCAACATCAATCTCGAGGCTGCAGCGGCCTTGCCCGCCCTGTTGCGGCTAGCTGAAATTGGCGGCCTCATCGTCATAGACTTCATTGACATGCAGCGCCGCGCAGATCAGCAGGCCATCTTGGCGGCCTTTGACGCTGGGTTCCCCGGAAAGCCGCCAAGACGCACCGGTTGGTCGAAATTCGGCCTCGTGGAAGTACAAACCCAGCGCAGTGGAGAGGGATTGCCAGCGCTGCTCAACACTGACGGTGGAGCCGCCCTGCAAGGACCGCGTCTGCTCTGCGACACCTTCGCGCAGGCAAGCGAAGGCCAGCCAGCACCTGTTGCCTTATCGGTGGAAAATCCGCTGTATCGGTGGCTCACAAGACACCAAGCGGCCCAAGCCCTGAGCGAACGACTAGGCTTGCCAGTGAGGATTGACGTTGCGCAAACAGGACCCACATCCACGCCATGACCTTTAGCGCAAAACCTTGCCCAATGTGCGGAAAGCCATCGGTCTATGAAGTCCGGCCCTTTTGTTCCAGCCTCTGCCAATCCAAAGACCTGCTACCCTGGGCTGGAGAGGGCTATAAATTGCCTGGAGATGCCCCAATCGACGGCCTCATCCAGCCAGATGACGACGCAGATCAAGGATAACGTCGCAAAACCGCTCGACAGGCCAAGCGACCTCGCCTATATCGACCCCCAATGGCCCGGGTAGCTCAGGGGTAGAGCAGCGGACTGAAAATCCGCGTGTCGGTGGTTCGATTCCGCCCCCGGGCACCACTTTTTCATAAATAAAATGATGCCCGATCATCAAAAAGACCGGTTCGAACTTTGTTCGAAGCAGGGCACCATTCATCTTCTTGCAGGTCAAGGAGCTTGAATTTATAGTAATGCGTCGGGGGAAAGTATGAAAGCAAAATTCTGGATAAGGCTTTTCATGGCAATCGGCCTATGCTGGGCGTCAATGGCTCAAGCGGCTGTGATCGTTGATTTCAACGTGGATAGTGCAACCATTGATGGCCCTTATTTTGAAGATGGCTTTGTTGTTGAACACGATACAGACCCTATTGTCATATTGAATGCACAATTAAACTCGGAAGTTTTTGCTCTCGCTGAGATCATTCGCTTTACCCGCGAGGATGACCGCCTCTTTTCGCTGACGTCTTTTGATTATAATTCAGGGTCACAGGACTATGGCCGATCTGACAGCTTTGAAGTTTTTGGCTTTATTGACGGCATCGAAGTTGCCGATTACGGGTTTTACGAAACCATCAATCAGATTACCGACATTACGGTCGTGACGGCTAATGCGACGTTGATTGAGGAGCTATGGTTGTTCGGCGGTGGATCGAACGCATGGCCAGTCGTTTGGGACAATTTCGTATTTGAGGTTAATGAGCCAGTCTCTGTATCGTCACCTTCAGGCAACTTACTTTTTATGCTGGGGGTCGGGTGCTTGGGCTTGGTGATGCGCCGCCGGTTAAAGGCTACACAGCACTAGCGCGTTAACTGTCCACGTCTTTAAACAAAAAATGCGCCTCCTGGTTTCATCCAAGCGGCGCATTTTTACGTTAGGCTAAAGTCAGGTCTAGCTGGATTTTACAACAACACCGGATGCTGGAATATCAACCGGCTGGTAGGGCGTCTGCCCTTTTGCAAACGGAACCGGCTTAGCATCGCGTTTGTAGACTTCGAAGCTGGAGACATTCGGCTCTGTCCAGACCTTTGGCGGCTCAAGATAGTCTGGGAAGTCTTTCTCTGCTGCCTTGATGATTTCTTTTGGCAGCTGCTCCACGCCGCGGGGCAATTTGATTGTGTTGGCCCTGTAGACAAGGTGGCCTGGGCGCTCTTCCATCAGCATCCATGGCAAGTAGTTGCCCACGCGCTGCCAACCACCAGTTGGGGACACGTCTGGAACATCCGGGTCCATCACTTTGGCGCGCTCGGCATGCAGCTGGAAATACTCCGCAACCCGGATCCATTTACCGGTGTGTTCGCGCGGCCAGCCTTCTTTATCGAGAATATTAGGCCAGCGCAGGTTTACATCGAGCGATGTGGAGATCCATTTATCATCGTGGGTATACCAAGGCAGCACAAAGTCGCGCTTAAAGGTCTTGTCATAGCCGCCTTCGATCTTCGGCTTGAAGACGATGTTGACGGGGTCATTGGCCACTGGCCAGACTTTGACTTTCTCGCCGCCCAAATATGGGTTTTCCCAGGTGTCGATGATTTCACCTGTGGCGAGATCGGAATAAAAGCCGACTTCCTTGTGCAGCTTTGTGAAGGTGCCATCGCCGTTGTTGAACCAGCGGCTATAGCCAAAGCCTTTAAAGCCAAACAGGGGCTTGATGGTCTCTTGCTGCCCCCAGACGGAGAGGACGACGCCATCCCACATGCCAAGAGTGGCTTTGCCGTCTTCCAAACTGCCGTCGAGCTTGATCCAGGCATACACATTGTCCTGCGGATCGCTGAGATCATAGGCATTGGCAGGCATTGTGCTGGCCTTGGCCGCCGGTGCAGCCGCCATGCCGCCCAGACCAAGACCTAAGCCGGCCCCAGCGCCTAACTTAAAGAGGCTGCGGCGATCAAAAGCGTTTACGCCCAATCCATGAAGCTGCATCAAATGTCTCCCGAGTGAATGCTAAAGTGCTACTTAAATCCTTAAAAGCATTCGCCCTATGGGTCGCGCCACGTGCTCTATTCACCCGCAGGGCGGTCTTTCCGAACAGAGCACCCGTAATAGCCCCGCAATAGCGAGGTGAAGGCGCACGGATGTCAAAGAAAGTCCGAGACACTGTTTTGCGGCAGGGAAAGAGCCCGTACGCCAAGGGCAGCGCTAGCGCATTGCCTCCTAGTCCAATTATGGTATCTACAGCGTCGGAGCGTATGGGAGGGGACACATGAAAACACGTGCGGCGGTTGCAGTTGCACCCAATAAACCTTTGGAAATCCACGAGGTCGATCTGGATGGACCCAAGGCTGGCGAAGTCTTGGTCGAGATCATGGCGACCGGTATTTGCCATACCGACGCCTACACGCTGGAAGGCAAGGATTCAGAAGGCATTTTCCCATCTATCCTTGGCCATGAAGGCGCCGGCATCGTGCGCGACATTGGCCCTGGCGTCACCAGCGTGAAGGTGGGAGACCATGTGATCCCGCTTTATACGCCCGAGTGCCGCCAGTGCAAAACCTGCACGAGCCAGAAATCAAATCTGTGTACCTCCATTCGCTCCACCCAGGGCCAAGGCGTCATGCCGGATGGAACCAGCCGGTTCAGCCTGAATGGGGAAACACTCTACCATTATATGGGCTGTTCGACCTTTTCGAACTTCACGGTGATGCCGGAAATTGCGGTGGCGAAAATCCGCGAAGACGCGCCCTTTGATAAGGTTTGCTACATTGGCTGCGGCGTGACCACCGGGGTGGGCGCGGTGATTTTCACAGCGGGCGTTGAGGCTGGCGCGAATGTGGCTGTATTTGGCCTTGGCGGCATTGGTCTCAATGTAATCCAAGGCGCCCGCATGGTCGGCGCGGATAAGATTATCGGCGTTGATATCAACCCCTCTAAGCGGGCCATGGCTGAACAGTTCGGGATGACTGATTTTGTGAACCCCAAAGAGGTCGGCATGGACAAGGTTGTTGAGGCCATTGTCGATCTCACCGATGGCGGGGCCGACTATAGCTTTGACTGTACTGGCAATACGGCGGTGATGCGCCAAGCCTTGGAGTGTTGTCACCGCGGCTGGGGCGAATCCATCATCATTGGTGTTGCTGAAGCAGGGATGGAAATCTCCACCCGGCCCTTCCAGCTCGTGACCGGGCGGGTGTGGAAAGGCACAGCCTTTGGCGGCGCGAGAGGCCGCACGGACGTGCCAAAAATCGTCGATTGGTATATGGACGGTAAAATCAATATCGATGACCTCATAACGCACAAAATGCCCCTTGATGAGATCAACACGGCTTTTGATTTGATGCACGCTGGTGAGAGCATTAGAAGCGTAGTCGAATTCTAAATCCGCACAGGAGGCCTCTTTTCCATGTTTACGCACGTCATGGTCGGTTCTAATGATCTGGAACGCTCAAAAACTTTTTATATGGCAACACTTGGCGCCCTGGGCCTGGAAGGCATGCAGACGCCCAATGGCGGCGTGTTCTTCTCACAAGGCGGCATGGCCTTTGGTGTGGGGACCCCCGCCAATGGGGAACCGGCATGTTTTGCCAATGGCGGCACCATCGGCTTTCAGGCAACGACCAAAGAACAGATTGATGCCTTTCATGCTGCCGGTCTTGCCAATGGCGGAACCGATGAAGGCTTGCCAGGTGTACGCGAAGGGGCACCGGGCCAACCTTATGGCGCCTACCTGCGCGACCCTGATGGCAATAAAATCTGCGCATTTGCTGGGGTTCAGCTCTAAGCGATGACCCTCACCCTGGTCTCTGAAAACACGTGCTTTGGCGGCACACAGCGGGTCTATAGTCACCCCAGCGCCGCCACAGGCACGCAGATGACTTTCGGGCTTTTTTTGCCGCCGCAAGCCGAGCTGGGGCCAGTCCCGTTGCTGATCTACCTCTCGGGCCTGACCTGCACCCATGAGAATGTGATGACCAAGGCCGGCGCGCAGCATTGGTGCGCTGAGCATGGCCTGGCCTTCCTCATGCCGGACACCTCCCCACGCGGCGAGGATGTGCCAGATGGCGAGAGCTATGATTTCGGCCAAGGCGCAGGCTTTTATGTGGACGCGACCGAGCCGCCCTGGTCGCAGCATTTCAAGATGGAAAGCTATATCCTCAAGGACTTGATGGACGCCGTGTCGGGCGAGATCCCGCAGATTGACATGACGCGGAAATCCATCACAGGGCATTCCATGGGCGGCCATGGCGCGCTGACCCTGGCGCTAAAAAACCCGGACATGTTCAAATCAGTGTCCGCCTTTTCGCCTATCGTTAGCCCCATCAGCTGTCCTTGGGGGCAAAAGGCACTTACAGGCTATTTGGGAAGCGACGAGGCGGTTTGGCGCCGCTATGACAGCTGCGCGCTGATAAAGGACGGCGCGCGGATGCCTGATATTCTGGTAGACCAAGGCACGGCTGATCAGTTTCTAGAGGATGAACTAAAGAGCCATTTGCTCGCCGATGCTTGCGCCAAGGCCGCCATTCCGCTTACCCTGAATATGCGGAACGGTTACGACCATAGCTATTTTTTCATTCAGAGCTTCATGGCGGACCATGTGGTTTGGGCGGCGGAGCGCTTGACGTAAGCCAAGCCGCACAGCTGGAGACCCCTGATGGCAAGCTTGGCCCCAGAAAAGATGCGCAAGACTGTTGGCGGTGGGCCAAAGAAAATCCTCTACGCGCTTGAGACGGCGCAAAGGATGGGCCTGAAGAACACGGCCAAAGCCCTGTCAGCGAAGAACGCCTGCAAAGCCTGCGCCTATGGTATGGGCGGGCAACTGGGCGGCATGACCAATGAGCAGGGCGAATTTCCCGCTGTTTGTAACAAATCCATCCAAGCCCAATCCACCGACATCCAGCAGCCCATTCCAGACAGCGTGTTGACGCATTCCATGGCCGCTTTCCGGGAGCTGGATGGCTATGAAATGGAGCATCTTGGTCGCCTTGACACGCCGATTTTGAAAGCGGCGGACAGCAATGCCTTCCGAATACTAGGGTGGGACGAAGCGCTTGAGTATGCGGCAGGCAAGCTCAAAGCTGTCGCGCCGAACCGCAGTTTCTTCTATGCGTCCGGCCGCTCTTCCAATGAAGCGGGCTTTGTGCTCCAGCTGCTCGCGCGGGCCTGGGGCACCAACAATGTCAACAACTGCTCCTACTATTGCCACCAAGCCACCGGCGTTGGCCTTGCGACGACCATCGGTACGGGCACGGCGACGGTTGAGCTAGCGGACCTCGATAAGTGCGACACGATTTTTGTGATCGGGGCCAACCCAGCCTCCAACCACCCGCGCTTTGTCCATAAGCTACAAGGCGTGCGCGCCCGTGGCGGCGATGTTATCGTCATCATCCCCGCACGTGAGGCTGGCCTCGTTAAATTCTCCCTGCCCAAGAGCCCACGCTCCCTCATCAAGGGCGGTGATGACATCGCCTCGGTGTATCTGCAGCCCAAAATTGGCAGTGACTTGGTGGTCTTGAAAGCGCTTGCCAAAGCGGTCATCGAAGCAGGTACGCTAGAGGCCAGTTTCGTTGAAGCCCATGCCAACGGCTTTGCAGATTTTCGGGCAGACCTAGACGCTCTGAGTTGGGATGAGATTGCCGCCCGCACTGGCCTAAGCCGGGACGAAATCATGAGGGCTGCAAAGGTATATGGCGCCTCACAAAACACGGTGTTCGCCTGGGGCATGGGCGTGACACATCATGTCCATGGCTCTGATACGGTTGAGCAAATCGCAAACCTATCACTCCTGCGCGGCATGGTAGGGCGGCCCGGCGCTGGCCTCCTGCCTCTGCGGGGGCATTCCAATGTGCAGGGCATAGGGACGGTCGGCGTGAAACCTGTGCTCGCCGAAGATGTCTTTGCCGCTATGGAAAAAGCGACGGGCCTAACCCTGCCGCGCTCGGCTGGGCTTGACACACTGGCAGCGCTGGAAGCGGCCGACGCAGGCGATATTGATGCCGCTGTCATCGTCGGCGGCAATCTCTTAGCTGCCTCACCGGAACGCAGTTGGACCGAAGCGGCCATGGATAAGATTGGCTTTAAGCTATTTCTGACCACGACGCTCAATCACGGCCATGTTTATGGCAATGATGCGAGTGAAAGTCTGATCCTACCCGTCACAGCCCGCGATGAAGAATGGCAGCCGACCAGCCAAGAAAGCATGTTTAACTTCGTGCGCCTGTCTGATGGCGGGATTACCCGCCTTGATGGCGTGCGGCCGGAGGTTTGGATTCTCACCGAGCTGGCCAAACGCCTTCTGCCAGACAGCCCGTTTGACTTTGCCGCCTTTCAAGACCATTCCAGCATCCGCCAGACCATCGCCGCCACGGTCCCTGGCCTGGAAGACTTGGCCTCTCTAGATGTGGCAAAGCGCGAGTTCCACATCAAAGGCCGCCTCAAACATACCCCGCACTTCAACACTGCCGATGGCCGCGCCAGCTTCCAAGTCCGCGATGCCACGCTGGAAGCACCTCAGGGCACTTTGATGCTAACCACCGTGCGCTCGGAAGGCCAGTTCAACACCATCATCTATGAACGCGAAGACAGCTATCGCGGCAAAGCCGGGCGCCGGGCTGTCATGATGCACGCTGATGATATTGCCGCGCATGGCAAACAGGCGGGCGATATGGTGACGCTGCGCTCAGACCATGGGGTTATGGAAGAGGCCATCCTAACACCGTTCGACATCGCCCGCGGCAGCATCATGGCCTATTACCCTGAAGCCAACGGCCTCATTGGCCGGGCGCGCGACCCGCGCTCTCAAACGCCAGCGTTTAAATCAACGCCAGTTTGGATTGACTAGCGCAAGTCCTCCCC